>CAKSAM010000017.1 GCA_934436245.1 uncultured Acetatifactor sp. | reverse complement strand
GTGTAGGTAAGGAACACAAGACCGTGAACTTCTTAGGTAAGAAGGGCATCTTCTTCGGACTGTCTCTGGCAGTGATCGCAGCCGGATTTATTACCATGGGTGTCTACAAGATGAACACCGGTGATGCACTGAACTACAGCCTGGAGTTCAAGGGTGGTACCGCAACTACTGTCACTTTTGATAAGAGCTATACGCTGGAAGAGATCAACAGCGAGATGGTACCTCTGATCGAGAGTACCACCGGCAGTGCAGTTCAGATCCAGACCGTACAGGGTTCCAACGAAGTCATTTTCAAGACCAGTTCTCTGGATGTGGATCAGAGACAGGCACTGAACCAGGTATTCGTGGATAACTTTGGTGTGGATGAGTCTCTGATCACCTCCGAGACCATCAGTTCCACCATCAGTAACGAGATGAAGTCCGATACGATCCTGGCGGTAGCAGTGGCTATCATCTGCATGCTGATCTATATCCGCTTCCGTTTCAGTGATATCCGTTTCGGTGTCAGCAGTATTGCCTGCCTGCTCCATGACGTGCTGGTAGTAATTACTTTCTATGCACTGGCAAGAGTATCCGTCAGCAACACCTTTATCGCATGTCTGCTGACCATCGTAGGTTACTCTATCAACGCCACCATCGTAATCTTCGATCGTGTACGTGAGAATATGGCAGTTATGACCAAGAAGGATGATCTGCAGGATGTCGTAAACCACAGCATCACCCAGACACTGTCCCGAAGCTTATTCACCTCCCTGACCACTCTGGTAATGGTAGGTGCGTTGTACATCTGGGGCGTGACCAGCATCCGTGACTTCGCACTGCCTCTGATGGTAGGTATCATCTGTGGTGCTTACTCCTCTGTATGTATTGCAGGTGCCCTGTGGTATGTGCTGAGAAAGAAATTTGCGCCGAAGGCAAAATAAGGTTAAAAGGTTGTATAAGAAATATTGATGCAATTTTGAAAGGAGTCGGAACGAAAGTTCCGGCTCCTCATTTGCTGTTATGTCATGTATTTTGTTGTAATTCGGCAAGCTTTCTTTTCAGTGCTTCAATCTCAGCATCTTTTGCAGCATTATCAGCAGTCAACTTATCATTGTCAGCTGTCAGTGTATCAACTCTCTTCAGAAGATACTGTTCCTGAAGTTCTGCGTCCATTCGTGCCTGACAGCGCTGTCTGACCATATCGTCCGCATTCAGATTATATAAAGTCTTTGTCGCTTCCATAAGGTATTCATCGTTTTTTGCAGTCATAAGAACTTCCTCCCAGTCTCTTTGTGTAATTAAAAGTTGCTTGAAAAAATGGCGAAACGCCGGATGTAAGAAATTTATTATAGAAATTGAGTTGACTATAGCATAAAAAGAGAAGATGCACAAGAAATTTTTTCATGCTATAATAAGCCATGTATCTGTGGTACGGATGCATGGCTTTTATTTATACGAAAGAGGGATACTATGGAAAAATGGTATGTGGCTGCAAAAAAGGCAGATTTTGATAAATGGGCGAAGGACTTTCATATCAGTCCGGTGACGGCGAGGATCCTTAGAAACCGGGATCTGACGGAAGAGGATCAGATACAGAAATTCCTCTATGGGAAACTGGAGGATTGCTATTCTCCCTGGCTGTTAAAGGACATGGACAAAGCAGTGGAAGAAATCCTGAGAGCGGTAAAAGAAGGACTGCATATCCGGGTCATCGGGGACTATGACGTGGATGGAATCTGTTCGTCTTATATTCTGACCAAGGGGTTTCAGATGCTGGGAGCGCAGGTGGACACGGCAATCCCCCACAGAATCCATGACGGTTATGGATTAAATGAACATCTCATTGAAGAAGCAAAACGGGAAGGCGTCGGCATGATCGTAACCTGTGATAACGGAATTGCTGCGGCACCTCAGATCGAACTTGCAAATTTTCTGGGTATGCGTGTGGTTGTGACAGACCATCATGAAGTCCCTTACATAGAAGAAAACGGAGAACGTAAGGAGCAGCTGCCTCCGGCCCTGGCGGTGGTGGACCCCAAGCGCAGTGACTGTTCTTATCCATTTAAAGGTATCTGTGGCGGCGTTGTGGCACTGAAGCTGATTCAGGCAATCACGGAGAAGACCGGAAATCCGGGGATTATAAATATTCAGGACGAATTACTGGAGTTTGCGGCATTATCCACAGTATGTGATGTCATGGAATTAAAGGATGAGAATCGTATTCTGGTAAAGGAAGGCCTGAAACGCATTCAAAGGGGATATAATGAGGGACTGAAAGCGTTGATGGAAGTCAACGAAATTGCTCCGGACAGGTTAAGTGCCTATCATCTGGGATTTGTACTGGGTCCCTGCCTCAATGCCACGGGCAGGCTGGATACGGCAAAACGGGCCTTGGAATTGCTGCAGAGTTTTACCAGAGCAGATGCCATGACAGCTGCAAGGGAATTGAAAGACTTGAATGAGAGCCGTAAGAATCTGACGATTCAGGGAATTCAGAAGGCGGATGAATATATTACAGAACACCACATGACAGAGGATAAGGTCATGGTGATCTATCTGCCTGAGGTCCATGAGAGCATTGCCGGAATCATTGCCGGAAAAGTCAGAGAAAAGTATCACCATCCGGTTTTTATCCTTACCAAAGGAGAAGATGGGGTAAAAGGTTCCGGACGTTCCGTGGAGGCTTATCATATGTATGATGCCATGACACAGGTCAAGCAGTATTTTACCAAATACGGAGGGCATAAACTGGCAGCAGGACTGTCCATGAGAGAGGAAGATATTGAACCACTCCGGGTTGCCCTGAATGAAAATTGCACCTTGACACAGGAAGATTTTATTCCTAAAGTGCATATTGATGTGGCGATGCCTATGGGCTATGCGGATGATGCACTGGCAGGAGAGCTGGCACTGTTGGAGCCTTTCGGAACCGGGAACCCTAGGCCTCTCTTTGCCCAAAAGGATCTGATCTTCCAGGCAGGATTTAAAATGGGAGCCAATAAAACCTGTGCCAGATTCCGTGTGAAGACACCGGAGGGAAATACGCAGACGCTGGTGTTTTTCGGAGACCTGGAACGACTGGGAGCTTTTTTGAATGAAAAATATGGTATCGGAAGTGAAGAAGCTCTTTATGCCGGAAGAGGGAATTTCCCTTTGTCTGTAGTGTATCAGGTTGGTCAAAATACCTATAAGGGCAGGACAGAAGTGCAGTATATCATGCAGAACTATTGCTGATAGTTTCGTAATTGTTCAGAATCACATTCATATTTTTTTATTTTTTGAACACAAAATAGACACAATTTCCCTGTAATATGTATTTTAGATAGTTGATGAACTCACTATCTCCCCCCCTCATAAGAAACCGGAAAGCCTCAGGCATTATGCCTGAGGCTTTTTGGCTCCAGCAGAATAGTTGATATAAATTTATAAAACATCAAGATTCATTTTAGAATTAAGTTAGAATTCGTACACACTCTGTACACAATTTCCCTGTAATATGTATTTCAGATAGTTGATGAACTCACTATCTCCCCCCCTCATAAGAAAATCGAAAACCCCCAGGTGTAATAGCCTGGGGGTTTTCGACGTTATGATTCATTTACAAATTCTACGATCTGATTCGGTGTGCAGTCTAAGATGACACACAGTTTTTCCAAGGTAAGCAGAGTGACGTTTTTATTATGCTTCAGACTATTCAAAGTACGATTATCAATTCCCAGTTTCAGGAGTTGATATTGTGTAACTTTCTTTTCTTTCATGGTTTCCCACAGGGGACGATAGCTTATGATGTGAATCAACTCCTTTAATAGTAGTCTACTAAAATTATATGAAAATAAAGAAAAAATAAGTATTGTGAATATATGCACAATGTGTTATGATGTAGCTTGCAATGAAAGTACCTACAGAGAGACTTTTTGTGAGGGAACAAATGAAAAATAAAAAGATTTTGGCAATCGTGGCAGTTGTTGTAGTGTTGGTTTTATTGGGTGTGTTGATATTTTTCGGTGGAAATAAGAATAGTGAGACGGACGCAGATGAAAGCGGTATTACCAAATATGAATGGCTGAAAATGTTATGTACTCAGACAGGTATGGGGCAGGGAGACCTGTGGAGCCCGGTGTTTGAAGATGTGGACAGAAGTAACAATTATTTTTCATATGTACAGGCCGCTGCAAACTGGGGGCTGTTAAATGATGATGATGTATTTTCAGGGGAGGCATATGCTTCCGGAGAATTTATTGCGATGACCACAATGAAAGCCTTTGGAGAGAAAAAAATACAGATATATCTGGATACGGATCAGGAGATTTCAGATAAGCAATATCTTCAGCTGGCATTGGAATTGGAATTGATGAAAAAGGACAACCTGAAGAAAGGTGTTACCACAGGGGAAGCCCGGCAGATCCTGGAAAAATATCAGGAATTATATTATGGAGAACTATGGCCGGAAAATTATGAGAAAATCAATTATCAGGATAATGTCATGGAACTGGGGTCGGGAGATATTCTTTGGGGGGATGCGTACGGAACAGAAATGGTCGTGAATTCCACGGTTGGCGAACAACTGCAAAGAGACAGCATCATAGTATATGATGGTGGAAATGGAGAGAAAACCTTTAGAAGAGTAGTTAATATTAATGAAGAGGATCAATTGAGACTGGGTGAAGAGGTTCAACTGGAAGAAATTTTGCAGGAATATATGCTCTATTCCACGGAAAGCGTATCTTTTGAAGATATTGTTTCGTATTACGGATTGGAAGAGGATGATAAGATTTCCATGGAACCAATGCTGTTTCGAAAGAAGGAAACAGACGAAACGAAGGAGAGTGATACGGAAGGAGAGAAGGTGACATCTCCGGAGTTCAAGCTGCTTGTTTCCACGAAGAGAAATGAAACCACCGGAGTCATGGAATTACATATAAAAATAAAAGGTGAAATAGGTGGTGCTGTTGTAACTTATGAACTCCCGAATCACATAAGAGTGAATGATAAGACAGAGTGGGAGATAGAACTGAATGTAGGCGAAATCAACGTGAAAGCCGCTGTTGATTACCGGAACGGGGAATTGAACGGTGGAGAAGTGCATGTTGACACGAACATAAATACCAGTGCAAAAATAAAAATGGAGGAAGAAGTAAAAAAGAAACTGTTTACAGTTCCCGTGAAGCTGGCAGGTGGCATTTGCAAGGTTGATGTCGAACTGTATCTGGTCATATCTGCAGATGGGAAAATTTCCTTACAGGCACAATTCCCGGTAGGTGGAGGGGTCTGCTATGAGAAGGAGCGAGGACTTAGATATTGCAGTTTCGACATTCATGCAAAGGATCCGGAAGTGGAAGCGGAAAGTGATGTGGGATTCATTGCGCGGGTGGAGCCGGTACTGAAAATATTCAAATGGAATGCCATGGATGCTGAGATAGATGTCGGATTACATTGGAAGTATGTTGTGACAGAAAGAACAACTATGATTTGCACGGATAGTTCCATCAGTTTTCCTACTTTAAAACTTGCGGCGGCTGAAGATGAAGAGAAGGGAAGCCTTTTAAGAAAATATTTAAAAAAGAAAAATATTTCAGTAGAATGGGAGATCATTTCTGAAGAAAATGCGCCAATTGTTAAAAACTGGCATTGGGAAGAAATACCACCGGCTGATAAACAGTTGGTGGAAGAATGTACCTATTCGAAAACGAATGACACTTTGCCGGGCAGTGATCAGAATGCCAATATTAATAGGAATCCTAATACGGATCAGCGCCTGACGCCATTGTTCGGAAAGGATATTCCGGCATATTTCTTTGTGCAGGAGATTCTGGATAACGGAGAAAATTATACGATCCGGGGAGATGTCTATGTACGGGACTATATAGAAAAAGACCGTTTTGATACACTGCAACCCGGCGATACAGTGAACTCTCTGCAGGGAGAAGCTTATACCGTGGAGTCCATTGGAAATTTACTGGTGAATGATCCGGTGGTAATAGAGTTGGAAAAGGATGGAGAAAAGTGGTACTGCTGCAAGGCACAGGAGTATCAGTTCTACCAGTTCCCCAATACCCTGGAAGGGAATGTTGCATATCTGCCTCTTTCCACGGAGGAGGAATTTGTGGGATATTCCCAGTATGTATCGGCGCATGCGAAGGAAGCGGCCTATGAAGCCCAGGGGCAGGATGTCCCGGATGAAATCCTGGAGATTACAGAGTCGGGTCCCTATTGGGCAGGAGATGATAAGTACACGATAGAGGATGTAGAACTTACTGTGGATAAAGACATGCCGGTTTATGATGCTATTTTAGGCTATTCCTATTCCAGAAAAGAGGTAGAGGATGTCATTGGGGAATATCCCGATATGCATATGTATGAAGAGGGTATGTCTTTTGCAGAGGCCTATGCAGCGGATGAGATCCAGAAAGCACAAACGTTCTCCAGTCGTTTTTCTATCGTTGGATTTTACCTCACAGGACAGGGGAATTTGGATTTGTTGTTCAGCCTGCAGTTTCCAGATTGATCGATCAGAAAATATAAAATAAAGAAGCAAAGGAGAAAAATCGAAGTGAGCGATAAAACATGTAGGAAAATTGCAACGGTAATAAGTATTGCAGCGGCAATACTGACATTGATAAATGTTATATTGAGCGTAAAAAATGTTGATACGAAAACACTGGAGGATTCTAATAGAATCAATCAGATATTTGAGGGTCTATTGTTTGATGCTGCGGGAGAACAGTTTTATACCAATTGGATGTATGTGGTATGTGTAATAGCAGTTTTTGCAGAAATTATTTTGATGGCAGGTTCGTATTTTATGAATAATGGTTTCGGATTGGGAATTACTATGATTGTATGTAGAAGCATACAGTTAGTGATGCTGACAATCACCTGGATTATTGGCTGGATAAAATGTGATGCCATGCCAGGGGTAAAAACACCGGATGTAATACTAAATATGGGATTTACACGGACATGGTTTGGAGATATATGTTTATTAGGAATTGCAGTATTAGAATTAGTTATATTTATTTTATATATGATAGACGGATCTAATAGAATGAAATTTATAAAGCTAGGTATTCTTTCTGTTTGGACGTTACTGGGAACATCTCTTCTTATCGTGCTGCTGTATGGTTCATTGCTATTTATAATATTGTTTGTTGTTATGGCAAAACTGCATAAACCCACACTACACATTATAGATGAGGAGACAGGACACCATTATAGAAAAGAGTGGTATTAGACAAAAATAGCAATAATGAAAAATACTCCGGATATCCGGAGTATTTTTTAATTTAAAAGGAAACAAGAATGCTTTTCCGATAATTCTTGACGGCGGATGGACATTTGGGGGTATAATATAAAGATATGAATAAAAACAGTAGTAAATAAAGGAAACAGGAATTAAAATGAAAACACAGATTCACGAATGGAAAGAAGCCCTGAAAAAACTTACCCTGAAGAATTGCACCGTAACCTTATTGGGAAGTTTTATTCTGGCATTTGGATTATATCATGTGCACTCCATCTCCGGGGTTACCGAAGGTGGTGTGTTGGGAGCCACGCTGTTACTGGAGCATTGGACAGGAATTTCACCGGCGTTTACCGGTGGTATTATGAATATCTTGTGTTATATCCTTGGATGGAAACTGCTGGGCAAGGAATTTATTGCCTATTCTGCATTAGCTGCCGTAGGATTTTCCGGTACTTATAAGATTTGTGAGCAGTTTCCACACTTATGGCCCCAACTGGCAGGGATGCCGCTTGTAGCAGCGCTCATCGGAGCTTTGTTCGTTGGTGTCGGGGCAGGACTCTGTGTGCGGATTGGCGGCGCCCCCAGTGGAGATGATGCACTGGCTATGAGCATTTCCCAGGCAACCGGGTGGAAGATCCAGTGGGTCTACCTGATGACAGATCTGATCGTACTGGTATTGTCCTTAAGCTACATTCCGGTAAAACGTATCGGATATTCCCTGTTTACGGTACTGTTATCCGGTCAGTTCATTGGTTTTATCCAGAACTTTGGAAAGAAAACCAGAAACATACAGGAGCCTGATGTAGCTTTGAAAAAGGAAGCTACTGAGTAATCTGGTAGATCTGGATTTCACCATTATCGAAGATGCAGGGATAGTTGGCACGGAAGTAGGTTTCATCCACGGCATAATCTGCCCGTTCCCAGGAGGAAACCTCAACATAATCAACATCATAGGCCAGGAGCAGATCTGTAGAGGCAGAGGGGTTTTCATAAATTTTACGGAAGTCTTCATGATATTCTGGATGATAAACCCCGTGCATTGCCAGAAATGTTCCTGAACCATTTAATATATTGCGCCCCGTAAGTGCAGCAATCTCATTGACATGGCGATCATTGGTAAGAAACCGGGCGGTGGGGGAGGTGTTTTGCTCCACGAAGGCCGCAGCTTCCACCTGGGCAGAAGAATAGGCAGTGTAATCCGACACCAGTTCTCTGCCAAGGGTCAGAAGCGCAGAGACTGTGCAGAGTAAAGTCATACCGGTTGTACAGAGGATGCGGAAAGTCCGGCTTTGCAAAGAACGAAACAGATCAACTCCATAGTCTGCACTGAGGCAGCATACAAAAGCATAAGTCACATATAATAGTTTATTATTATCATATGTGTTCGGGGTGAAAGAAATAATTTCCGCAACAAACCATAAAAGAAATGCTCCGGACATCACATCTAATTTTTCCCTATTGCAGCAAATCATGGCAGGGATGAACAGTAACAGGATGATTCCCCAGTTTTTCAGATAAAACCAGAGATATTCATCACCTTGATTTCCCCAGTTGAAATGCCCCTGTAAAAATCCGGAGCTGGCTGTCTGCCCCAGGGTCCATTCCAGCAGCTGTGGGAGGGATAATAATAGAAGAACACCGAAGAATATCCCCCAGGTAATTAAAAATTCCTGCAGATGATATCCTGTTTTTGCCGGAACGTCTTTCCAAACAAGGTAGCGATAGAGCAGGGATAGACCGTAACATACCAAAACAGCTGCAGCCAGAATGCCAAAACGAAAAAGCAGAGCAGGTGCAGCGATAGGAGAACTTTTGCAAAGAATCTCTAACAGAAGCATGCAGACGGTAAAACTACCGATCAGAACAGCTCCCGGTTTTGTCCATTCTTTGCTGCGTGGAACTGCATGATAGAGGTGACACAGCATCCAGCAGGCACTTAGAATCAGTAGGGCAACGAAAGAGTGGGTATGGATCATAGGCAATGCTCCTGCGAGGATGCCAGCAGGTAAAAATAATTTTTTCTCATTCTGATGGATTGCCTGAAGCAGCAGCCAGATAGCACAGAACAAAACGGCATAACCGAAGAGCGTGGCACGCTGGGGCAGGAGCATATCCGCAATGATATTGACCCAACGGATATTCCTGTCAATCAGGTTGGTGGGGGTAGTGTAATAGCCGGTAAAAATATCGCTGAGTGTATAGCCCCCTTCTCTGCTCCAGTCGATGAAGTAGAGGAAGCCCAGTCCGCCATTATAAAAAAAGAGAATCCATGCAGTCAGAGATTTTATCTTGTCATGCAGCAGCATATCTGCAATGGCATAAAAACCTAGGATTACCTGTAAAAAAGCAAAATACATAGGCAGCATATAGGCATAACGCAGGGATGCTCCCCAAAGATAGATACTGGAGGAAATACTGTCACATAAAAAAGGATAACTTAGCTTATCGGAAGGAGAGATAGAATAATAGGGAGGGAATATCTGCTGTTCTGCAAGGCTGGTGATCATTCCAAGATGCATCTGCAGATCACCGTAAGTACACTGCCCTACGTGCAGACCGTCTTCTTTTGGCAGTATGGTATGGGTTGAGAGCAGGACACAGAATAACAGAAAGGTGAATCCGGCGAGAACAAAAAATAGCCGATTTTCCTGTACCAGTTGTCGGAAGCCTTTTTGGGAACAGGCAGAGGCAGCAGTCACGACAGGATGGTAAAAAACATACAGGATGCCCAGACAGGCGGCAACGAGCAATAATGCCATTATATGCGAGGTTATGGAAAAACCAAAGAAAAAGGCAAACAGAGCCGGAATCCATTGCAACAGAACAGAGCCGGATACACTGCCGGTAAACAGGCAGAAGAGTATTCCTTTTCCGGAAAAGAAGCGTTTTACTAATAAAAAACCGGCACATTGAAATAGGAGAAAATAAAGTGTGCCAATGATATTTCCGATAACAGAGCCACAGAAGCCGTTCATATTAAATACCCATGCCTTTCTGTACCTGCAAATTTGGGACGCAGACATCAATTTAAATCATTATAACATTATTATGGAAATTGCAAAAGACGGAACTAAATTTAAGGGTGGTACATTCCCTGAAAAAAGAGTAAAATAAAATGAAGTATGTAAAAGTTTCATCGTAGAAAGGCGGAAACCTCTATGGAGAAGAAAAAGAAATTAACAGAACTTTTGGATAAACTGGAATATGAAGTGCTACAGGGCACAACGGACCGGGAGATCACGGCGGTGGTCTATGATTCCCGTAAGGTCACTCCGGGATGCCTGTTCCTCTGCATTGGAGGTGCTAATTTTGACGGACATGATTTCGCCGCACAGGTGGCAGCGCAGGGTGCCGGAGTACTGGTGGTGCAGAAGGAAGTAGAACTTCCGGCGGATGTGGATGTGACGGTGATCAAAGTGGCGGATACCCGGTATGCCATGGCATTTATCTCAGCAGCCTGGTTTGATCATCCGGCAGAAAAGCTAAAAGTTATCGGTATCACGGGGACTAAGGGGAAGACTACTACCACGTATCTGGTAAAATCCATTCTGGAAAATGCAGGATATAAAGTGGGACTGGTAGGAACCATCGAGGTGATCATCGGAGAAGAGCATATTCATGCCAATAATACCACACCGGAATCCTATCTGCTGCAGGAATATTTTGCACGGATGGTGGAAGTGGGGCTGAATACGGTAGTGATGGAAGTGTCATCCCAGGCATTGATGCTGCACCGGACCCAGGGATTTATTTTCGATTACGGCATTTTTACCAATCTGGAGCCGGATCATATCGGACCCAACGAGCATGCCAGCTTTGAGGAATATCTGCAATGTAAGGGCATGCTGTTCAAGCAGTGCAGAGTAGGAATCGTGAACGGTGATGATGAGCACTGGCAGAAAGTAACAGAGGGACATACCTGTACGCTGGAAAGCTTTGGCATGGGCGAAAACTGTATGCTTCGGGCCGAAGACAGGAAGCTGGTGCATAAGCCGGGAGAACTGGGGGTGACATTCCATGTCACAGGACTGATGGATTTCAATGTGGAAGTACCGATGCCCGGTAAGTTCAGTGTGTATAATGCGCTGTCGGCAATTGCCATCTGCCGCCATTTTAAAGTGGATGAGGAAAATATCAAGAAGGCATTGTTACAGGCAAAGGTAAAAGGCCGGATAGAAATGATCAAAGTATCCGATAAGTTTACCCTATTGATCGACTATGCGCATAATGCCATGGCACTGGAGAGCCTGCTGACAACGCTGCGGGAGTATGAGCCCCATAGATTGATCAGCCTGTTTGGCTGTGGGGGCAATCGTTCCAGACAGCGCCGTTTTGAGATGGGAGAGGTCAGTGGAAAACTGGCAGACCTGACGATCATCACCTCCGACAATCCCAGATTCGAGGAACCACAGGATATTATTAATGATATCAAAACAGGCATGGCAAAAACCAATGGAACATATGTAGAGATCTGTGACCGCAAGGAAGCGATTACCTATGCAATAGAGCATGGAGAACCCGGAGATATTGTCGTACTGGCAGGAAAAGGACATGAGGATTATCAGGAGATCAGAGGTGTAAAGCATCCTATGGATGAGAGAGATCTGATCAGAGATATTCTGGCAGAAGGACACGTTCCCGGTTCTGCAGTGGGAAAAGAACTGTAAGATCATCGTAAAACAAAGACACAGATCCCGGTGAAAACAGCGAGGAAAATGGATTGAGTACGTTATATGCGGATATTATTGTAGATATCTCACATGAAAAACTGGATAGGGTCTTTCAGTACCGGGTGCCGGAAACACTCCGGGAACGGGTGGAACCGGGAAGCTGTGTCATAATTCCTTTTGGCAATGGCAATCGCATGATCAGAGGATATGTGGTGGGAGTCGGAGAAAAATGCCAGTTTGATCCGGCGAAGATCAAAGACATTGTGGAAATTCCGGAAAAGGAAAACGGCGTGGAGGATAAGATGATCGCATTGGCTGCCTGGATCCGTCGCAATTACGGATGCACCATGATCCAGGCACTGAAGACGGTGCTGCCTGCCAGACAATCCGTAAAAAAACTGGAACACCGGCAATTAATACGCCAGATGAGCAGAGAGGAAATCGTATCTTTGCTGGGCGAGAGTGAACGGAAAAAGCAGGTGGCAAAGGCAAGACTGCTACGGGCGCTATTGGAACAGGAGACAATTCCCTATGAGTGGATCACCGGAAAACTGGGAGTCAGTGCGGCTACGGTGAACAGCATTGTAAAAAGCGGAGCGGCAAGGCTGGTCAGTTCCGAAAGCTATCGTAATCCGGTAAAAGTGCAATCGGGGGATGGTACCCACTATATTTTAAGCAAAGAGCAGGAAACCATCGTCACGGAAGTGCTGAAAGATTTCGATGCCGGAAGCAGACAGACCTACCTGATCCACGGAATTACCGGAAGCGGTAAGACGGAAGTGTATATGCAGCTGATCGGGGAGATGATAAAAAGAGGACGGCAGGCCATTGTACTGATTCCGGAGATCGCATTGACCTATCAGACGCTTTTGCGCTTTTACCAGAGATTCGGGAACCGGGTCAGTGTAATGAATTCCACCCTGTCGCCGGGGGAAAAATATGATCAGTGTGAACGAGCCAAGGCCGGAGAGATCGATGTGATCATAGGCCCCAGATCGGCACTTTTCACACCATTCCCCAATCTGGGACTGATCGTCATGGATGAGGAGCAGGAGAACAGCTATAAGAGTGAAAGTACGCCCAAATACCATGCCAGGGAAACGGCGCTGGAGGTGGCAAGGCTGTATGGCGCCAGTGTGGTATTGGGATCCGCCACACCTTCTCTGGAAGCGTATTACCGGGCAGGAAAGGGAGAGTATCGTCTGTTTCAGCTGACAAAGCGGTTGACAGGCGGAGAACTGCCCACCGTGTATACCGTAGATCTCAGACAGGAACTGCAGGAGGGCAACCGGTCCATTTTCAGCAGAAAACTGCAGGAGCTTATGACGGACCGGTTGAACAAAGGACAGCAGACAATCCTGTTTTTGAACCGGAGAGGGTATGCAGGCTTTGTATCCTGCAGAGCCTGTGGAGAGGTGATGAAATGTCCGCACTGTGATGTCTCTCTTTCGGAACATAAAGGTGGAAGACTGATCTGCCATTACTGTGGATATATGCAGCCAATGCCCGGACTCTGTCCCAAATGCGGATCGAAATATATTCTGGGATTCAAGGCGGGTACCCAGCAGATCGAAGACAAGCTGAAGGAATTGTACCCGGGGGTAAGGACGCTCAGAATGGATGCGGATACCACACGGACCAAGGACAGCTATGAGAAGATTTTATCCTCTTTTTCCAATGGTGAGGCCGATATTCTGGTGGGTACCCAGATGATCGTAAAGGGACATGATTTCCCCAGGGTGACGCTGGTGGGAATTCTGGCGGCTGATCTGTCCTTGAATGCATCGGACTATCGTGCCGGAGAGAGGACGTTCCAGCTCCTGACACAGGCAGTGGGACGGGCCGGCAGAGGCACACTTCCCGGGGAAGCCGTGATCCAGACGTACCAGCCGGAGCATTATGCCATTACCTGCGCAGCATCGCAGGATTATGAGAGCTTTTATCAGGAGGAAATTCTGTACAGAGAGCTGTCCGGTTATCCACCGGCTGCACATATGCTGGCAGTACAGATTTATGGCAAAGAGGAAGAAAGTGTAAAACAGCTTGCCCTGAGACTGGCAGATGTGGTAAAGTCTAATATGGACTTTTTGCAGACTAAAAAAATACAGGTACTGGGACCGGCTCCGGCCAATATCAGCAGAATCAATGATATTTACCGGCATGTCTTTTATGTAAAGCATGCTGAGTATGAGGTACTGGTAGGAGTGAAGGATATTGTTGAGGAAACGCTCAGACAGTGGCAACCCAGGCAATTGAGCATACAATTCGATTTTGACCCTGTAAATGTGTTATAAAACTCACCCATAGGAAGTCGGCGTTACTGCTTGCAGGAAAAGCTGATTTTCTATGAAGGGAGCTTTTGTTTGTGGCACTTTGAATAATAGGAGGTAAGAGCAGTGGCACTTAGAAATATTAGAGAATATGGAGATGAGGTATTGACCAAAACCTGTAAAGAGGTGAAGGAAATGACTCCCAGGATCAGAGAACTGATCGGAGATATGCTGGAGACCATGTACGATGCCAACGGCGTGGGACTGGCAGCACCGCAGGTGGGCATCCTGAAACGGATCGTAGTGATCGATACCACCGGTGAGGATCCCTATATCCTGATCAACCCCAGGATCGTAGAGAGCAGCGGAGAACAGACCGGGCAGGAAGGCTGCTTAAGCGTACCTGGCAAATTCGGCATTGTGACCAGACCCAACTATGTAAAAGCAGTGGCGCTGGATGTAAACATGAAGCCGATTGAAGTGGAGGGAACGGAGCTGCTTGCCAGAGCCATCTGCCATGAACTGGATCACTTAGACGGTCATCTCTATGTGGAAAAGGCAGAGGGACCGCTGCAGGACATGACTTACGACGATGAGGACGAGGAAGAAGAATAAGTTTTCCGGAAAGGAGACAGGCTATGCAGATTGTATTTATGGGAACCCCCGATTTTGCGGTAGGAGCCCTGGAAGCACTGATCGCACAGGGACATGAGATCACGGCAGTGGTAACGCAGCCGGACAAGGCAAAAGGCAGAAGTAAAGAATTACAGTTTCCTCCAGTAAAGGAATGTGCCGTAAAGCATGGCATACCGGTATTCCAGCCCCACAGGATCAAGACGCCGGAGGCTGTGGAAGAATTAAAAAAATATCCTGCGGATGTCTACATCGTGGCAGCGTTCGGACAGATCCTGTCTCAGGAGATACTGGATCTGCCGAAGTACGGATGTCTGAATATCCACGCCTCCCTGCTTCCGAAATATCGCGGTGCTTCTCCCATCCAGAGAGTGATCATCGACGGAGAGACCGAGACAGGCGTGACGATCATGCAGATGAACGCCGGACTGGATACCGGTGATATGCTGTATCAGAAAAAGATTCCAATTACTTCCGAGGATACCTTCGAGACGTTACATGACAAGCTGATGGTATTGGGCGGGGAGGCGATTACAGAGGCACTTCCGCTGTTAGAGGCCGGGAAACTGACTCCGGAACAGCAGGATGACAGCAAGACCTGCTATGCAGCGCTGATTACAAAAGAGATGGGAAGACTGGATTTTTCTAAGACAGCGGTGGAACTGGACCGCCTGATCCGGGGATTGACACCCTGGCCCAGTGCATATACTTTCTATCATGGAAAGCAACTGAAGATATGGAAAGTAATCCCTATGGCAACTGTGCATACAGAAATGCCGGGAACAATTCTTACAGTGACGAAAGATTCCTTTGAAGTGGCAGCAGCAGAAGGTTCCTTAAAGGTTATGGAACTGCAGTTGGAAGGTAAAAAACGCATGACGGCTCATGACTTCCTGCTGGGAGTGAAGGTACAGCCAGGAGAAATCATGGGCGACAGGTAGAACAGGTAGAAAGGAGACTTTTCTATGTACGGTGGTTATTATGGATATGGTTATTACTTAGACCCGACTTATGTCCTGGTGCTGATCGGATTGGTACTATGCCTGGCAGCCAGCGCACTGGTGAACTCCACCATGCGCAAATACAGCAAGGTACGGAATATGAGGGGAATGACGGGAGCGGAAGCTGCCCGGAATATCCTGAACAGAGAAGGGCTGTACAATGTACAGATCGAGTGTCTGAATTCCAATGATGGTGATCATTACGATCCCCGTACGGACACGGTGAGACTTTCTTACAATAATTATAACGGAACCTCAGTGACAGCGGTCAGCGTAGCTGCCCATGAATGCGGACACGCTATCCAGCATGCCCATGGCTATGTACCCATGAGTATCCGTGCGGCTCTGGTGCCGGTGGTAAACATCGGAAGCAATCTGAGTATCCCTCTGATCTTTCTGGGAGTACTGCTTAGTTGGAACCAGACCCTGATCCAGCTGGGAATCTGGGCGTTTGCTTTGACCGTTATTTTCCAGCTGGTGACCTTGCCGGTGGAATTCAATGCTTCTCACAGAGCTATTGTGAAGGTGGAAGAATACGGGCTTTTGGGCAGGGAAGAAGTAAGCGGCGGTAAGAAAGTGCTGACGGCTGCTGCGCTGACCTATGTGGCAGGTGCGGCTTCCTCCGCATTACAGCTGCTTCGTCTGATCCTGCTGTATGGCGGTAACCGCAGAAGGAGAGACTGAACGTGAGTAATGCGACAACAGATCCCCGGGAGATTATCGTGGAAATTCTGCTCGGTCTGGAAAAAGGACAGGATTTTTCCCATAAATTGATGAAAGCGGTGCTGGATAAATATGATTATCTGGATCCACGGGAAAAAGCATTTATCAAAAGAACTGCGGAAGGCACTATAGAGAGACAACTGGAGCTGGACTATTATCTGGATCATTTTTCTTCTGTTCCGGTCCGGAAAATGAAGCCGCTGATCCGTTGTCTGCTTCGCATGAGTACTTATCAGATTTTATATATGGATTCTGTTCCGGACAGTGCGGTATGTAATGAGGCCTGTAAACTGGCTGCCAAAAGAGGCTTCCGTACCTTAAAGGGTTTTGTGAATGCGGTTCTTCGGAATATTTCCAGACAAAAGGATCACATGCCCCTGCCAGTTCCGGACAATGCAACAGCTTATTTAAGTGTGAAATATTCCATGCCGGAGTGGATCGTGGACCTGTGGCTGCCTGAATATGGTACAGAGGGAACGGAAACACTTTTAAAAGGACTGTTAGAGATTCATCCGGTATCCTTAAGATTTTCTATCGGACTTGATGAGACGAAGCATCATCAGCTGGCGGAACAGATCAGGCAGACCGGGGTGACATTGAAACAGAGCAGGGAACTGGCGTATGTCTATCTGGCGGAAAATCTGGAAAACGTAAGTGAACTTCCCGGATTTGCGGAAGGAAAAATTACGGTACAGGATGCTTCTTCTGCGCTGGCAGTGGAGGCAGCAAAGATTCAAAAGGGCGATTTTGTCATGGATCTGTGTGCGGCACCCGGTGGCAAGACGATTCTTGCATCGGAGTTTGCTGGCGACAGAGGGCAGGTCTTGTCCAGAGACATATCGGAATACAAAACAGATCTGATCCGGGAAAATCTGGATCGTATGCAGCGTAAAAATGTAGAAGTTGAGGTATATGACGCCACGGTACATGATGCTTCCAAAGAAGAAAGTGCGGATGTGGTCCTGATGGATGTGCCGTGTTCCGGACTGGGAGTCATGGGGAAAAAGAGAGATATCAAGTATCATGTCACGCCGGAAAGCCTGCGGTCTATCACGGAATTGCAGAAGAAAATCGTGGAAGCCGGATGGCAATATGTAAAACCCGGTGGCGTATTGCTCTACAGCACCTGTACGATCCATAAGCAGGAAAACAGTCTGATGGCTGCCTGGATCTGTGAGCATTTCCCGTTTGTCCTGGAAGAAGAGAGACAGCTTCTGCCGGGAACAGATGAGACCGACGGATTTTATTTTGCAAGACTGCGCAGAAAAGCGTAAGACGAAGAATTGAGAACAGGAAAATGGATGTAAAAAAAGATATCAAATCCCTGAATCTGGAAGAACTCAAAACAGAACTGGAAGGCATGGGAGAGAAAGCATTCCGGGCAAAGCAGATGTATGAATGGATGCATGTGAAGCTTGCCAGAAGCTTTGATGAGATGACGAATCTCTCCGCAAAATTCAGGGAACAGTGTAAGCAGAATTATGAATATACATGTGTAAATCCGGTGAGAATACAGGAATCACAGATAGACGGTACGAAAAAATTCCTGTTTGAACTGTCGGACGGCAATGTGGTGGAAAGTGTGTGGATGCAGTATAAGCATGGCAACAGCGTGTGCATCTCTTCCCAGGTAGGATGCCGTATGGGGTGCAGATTTTGTGCATCTACCCTGGATGGACTGGAGCGTAACCTGGCACCTTCCGAGATGTTGGATCAGATTTATGCCATTACGAGACTGACCGGTGAGCGTGTTTCCAATGTGGTGGTCATGGGGACAGGGGAACCAATGGACAATTATGACAATATCCTGAAGTTTCTGCATCTTCTGACTGATGAAAACGGACTCAATATCAGTCAGAGAAACGTTACAGTTTCCACCTGTGGAATCGTACCCAGAATGCGGCAGCTGGCGGATGAAAAACTGCAGATCACACTGGCGTTGTCTTTACACGCAACTACGGATGAAAAAAGAAGAAAGCTGATGCCCATAGCCAACAGATATTCTATTAAGGAGCTGATGGAAGCATGTCAGTATTATTTTGAACAGACAGGTCGGAGAATTACGTTTGAATACAGCCTGGTGGGCGGTGTGAATGATACGGAGGAAGATGCCAGAGAGTTGATTGCCCTGGCAAAGCCATTATGCTGTCATATTAATCTGATTCCGGTAAATCCTATTAAAGAGCGGGATTATGTGCAGTCAGATACGAAGCATATCCAGGCGTTTAAAAATAAACTTGAAAGTAAAAAGATACATGTTACAATTAGAAGGGAGATGGGCCGGGATATTGACGGTGCCTGCGGACAGCTGAGACGCCGTCACGTACAGGAACACCGTGATCCGGATAAAATCTCACAGGAGGAAGTTTGAAGTGCTTAAAACATTTTCCATAACCGATATCGGAAGGAAAAGAAAAGTAAATCAGGACTACATTTATACTTCTGAAAAACCGGTAGGTAATCTGCCCAATGTATTTATTGTGGCAGATGGAATGGGCGGCCACAATGCGGGAGATTATGCATCCAAGGTGACCGTGGAGACCATGCTTGCCGAGATGGAGAATTCTTTCGAAAAGAATCCCACGATTATTTTTCGCAGATCAATAGAAGAGGCCAATGGGGTGATCCGCAGGAGAGCCAGTGAAGACAGCAGACTGGAAGGAATGGGAACAACAGTGGTCGTGGCCTCATGCATGGGCAGATTTTTACAGGTAGCCAATGTAGGTGACAGCAGACTCTATGTGGTAAACAGAGAGATCCGGCAGATTACAAGAGATCATTCCTATGTGGAGGAAATGGTACGTATCGGCGAACTGGATCCCGCAGATGCAAGAAATCATCCTGACAAGAATATTATTACCAGAGCGGTTGGAGCGGAAGACAGTGTGGAACCGGATTTCTTTACTGTGGAATTGCAGGAAGGAGACCTTGTTCTGATGTGTTCCGATGGATTGACGAATATGCTGGAGGATGAGGAAATCCGTATGATTATCAGTGGTGCCAGAGACCTTGTGGAAAAAGCAGAACGTCTGGTTGAGGCAGCCAATGCAAACGGTGGCAGAGACAATATCAGTGTGATTCTGATTGAACCGTGTGCATAAATTACCCAGCTTTTTTTGAAATGGAGAGCAAGAATGATCAAAATAGGAATGATGATCGGCGACCGCTATGAGATTTTGGAAAAAATCGGAACCGGCGGTATGTCAGATGTCTATAAAGCAAAATGTCATAAATTGAATCGCTATGTGGCAATCAAGGTCCTGAAGCAGGAATTCAGTGAGAATGCTAACTTTGTATCCAAATTCCGGATTGAGGCGCAGGCGGCTGCAGGGCTGATGCATCCCAATATTGTAAATGTCTATGATGTAGGGGAAGAAAACGGAATTTATTATATTGTAATGGAACTGGTAGAGGGAATTACACTCAAAAAATACATTGAGAAGAAAGCCCGTCTGTCCTACAAAGAGGCAGTCAGCATTGCGATTCAGGTAAGCATGGGAATCGAGGCTGCACATAACAACCACATTATCCATAGGGATATTAAACCGCAGAATATCATTATTTCCAAGGATGGCAAGGTAAAAGTAACGGACTTCGGCATTGCCAAGGCGGCTACCAGTAACACGATCACCTCTAATGTTATGGGAAGTGTACATTATACTTCACCGGAGCAGGCAAGAGGCGGTTACAGTGATGAAAAGAGTGACATTTATTCTCTGGGTATCACGATGTTTGAGATGCTGACGGGAAGAGTCCCTTTTAACGGAGAAACGACGGTGGCCATTGCCATCAAACATATTCAGGAGGAGATGCCGTCTCCCAAGGAATTTGTGCCGGAGATCCCGTCCAGCGTTGCAAGCATTGTATTAAAGTGTTGTCAGAAATCTCCGGATCGCAGGTATCAGAATATGGCGGAGCTGATTGCCGATCTGAAACAGTCTCTGATCAACCCGGAAGAAGATTTTGTAGTAAGTAACGATCCGGATATGGAGGGTGGTACCCGGATGATCTCCGATGAGGATATGGCGCAGATCAAGAAAAAAGTGCCCTATCAAAGTGGACGGGAGTATGAGGAACCGGATCATGATGAGACAATGCGTCTTAGATCGGATGCAGAGGCTGCCTATGAAAATGAAGAGGATATAGAGGGGGAGGATGACTACGACTACGACCCCAAGATGGAGCGTGTGACAACGATTCTGGCAATTGTAGCCGGTGTAGTGATCTGTGTGGTACTGATTGTGCTGGCGATAAAAATATTTGGGGGTAAAAAAGAAGATAATGGCCAGGCCGGTCCCATCATTACTACGGAGGAGACTGGGACAGCAGAGGAGGAAAAAGTCTCTATGCCGGATGTTTACGGCATGAATGTGGAAGATGCCAAAAATACATTGACCAGCCTTGGTATTTTGGCTGATGTATCATATGAAGAGTCCGATTCTGTGGCAGAGGGAGTGGTCATCAATACCGATGTCAGTGTCGGGGCTCTGATCGATAAAGGAAGCAAGGTGACACTGAAGGCGAGTGCCGGAACCCAGGGAGTGGAAGTACCCAATGTGGTGGATCTTACTTTTGATGAGGCGAATACGCAGCTTGTAAGCAAGGGTTTCCTGGTGAACAAGATGGAAGGTTATTCTGATACGGTAGAGGCAGGCCGTATTATTTCCCAGACTCCTACGGAAGGAAACAAGGCGCCGAAAGGCAGTGTGATAACTGTAACAGTAAGTATGGGTAAAGAAGATACCAAGATCCGTGTACCGAATCTGATCGGATTGTCAGAACAGGATGGTACGGTAGAGGCAATCGAAGCCGGACTGACGGTGGGCAGTGTGACTTATGTTTACAGTAATGAAGTGGGAGAAGGCATGATCTGTTATCAGAGCTATTCTCATGGTTCCTACGTGGATCAGGGAACTTCCATCGATATTAAGGTCAGTCAGGGAGCACAGAAGGTTACCTACAAGTGCAATGCCAATATTACGGCACCTACGACTTCCGAAGCACCGGATTATGTATCCGGAACAGAGGTGGGCATCAAGCTGACTACAGATGACGGACAGGTACTTCTGGATACCAGGACCACGAGTTTTCCTCAGGCAGCAAACTATTATGGCCTGGGATCCTCTGGAGGAACCATTATCATGACCTATCAGGTGACGACAGAGGGAACCACCACAACGGATGAGAACGGCAACACAGTAAATGTTCCGGGTACAACAGAAGATCGTTCCTTTACCAGAAGAATTGAATTTGTAAAGGAACAGGAGTAAGGCTGGAAACTATGAAGGGCAAGATTATTAGAGGAATTGCCGGATTTTATTACGTAGACTGTAATGGAGCAGTATATGAATGTAAGGCAAAGGGTGTTTTCCGCAAGGATCACAGAAAGCCCCTTGTGGGGGATGATGTGGAACTGGATGTTCTGGATGAAGTACAGAAAAAGGGAAATATCAGGGAATTACTTCCAAGACACAGTGAACTGATCCGGCCGGCGGTAGCCAATGTGGATCAGGCGCTGGTGATCTTTGCCGTGGCTAAGCCTCAGCCGAATTTTAATCTGTTGGACCGTTTCCTGATCATGATGCAGCAACAGGAGATTCCCTGTGTAATCTGCTTCAATAAGCAGGATATTGATGAAGAAGGGAAAAAAGAGGATTACAGGGTAATTTATGAACAGGCAGGATTCCGGACGATCACAGCCAGTGCAGCCCAAAGAGAAGGTATAGAAGAAATACAGGAGCTGCTGCGGGGAAAGACGACTACGGTGGCCGGACCCAGCGGCGTAGGTAAATCCTCACTGGTGAACTGTCTGCAATCAGGGACTGTCATGGAAACGGGCTCTATCAGCGAAAAAATTGAGAGGGGCAGACATACCACGAGACATTCCGAGCTGATTTCCATTGCCAGAGATACTTATATTCTGGATACTCCCGGTTTCAGTTCTCTGGGGTTGTTCCAGCTGGAGAAGGAGCAGCTGGCCCGGTTTTATCCGGAGTTTATTCCTTTTGAAAAATATTGCAGATTCGGTGGATGTTCTCATATTTCAGAACCAGTGTGCGGCGTGAAGGATGCTGTGGCTGAAAAGGAAATTTCACAGATTCGGTATGAGAATTATTGCCTGCTTTATGAAGAACTGAAAAATCAGAGAAAATATTAATTATGAGTGAAGTGCAGAATAATAATTTAGGGGAAAAATTTAAAGAAACGATTGCCGAGGCAATGAAGACAGGAGATTTCCATGCACTGAATGTGTTGGTGACAGATACTGTCAATGATGCACTCAGAGAGGCAGATTTTCAGGCAAACCTTGCCCGGGAAAATACAGAAAAAAAGGTATGGAATTCCCAACGCAACTGGCAGGATAAAAAACGTGAGGAAGTAAAAACAGAAGCGGAGATTCAGGCAGAACGGGAAATGCGTGAAAAACAGCGGGAAGAACACCGAAGGCAGAATGAGGAGTGGCACAGACAACGCAGAGAACGGGAACGGCAGTGGGAAGAACAGCGGAAAGCACAGGCACAGCCGGTAAATTCCCGAAAGGTCACTGCAACAGAAATGACTTCTCTGGTCAAAATGGAAAAGAAGGGTAACGTATCCGGAATACTGTTTACCGTGTTTGGAGGAATCGGGCTTGGATTCAGCGGATTGGGACTATTAGTAAAATTGTTGCTGACAGCCTTTGGAACGGCACAATCAAGTGAGATAATTCTCCCCGGTATTCTTGCTCTGATTTTTCTGGAGATGATCTCTTACGGTAATGGACAGCGCAGGAGATTGAAGCGTGCGGAGAAGTATCTGGAATTGTGTGGCACCAAGATGTATGGAGTGATCACCGAAATGGCACGTTATACAGGGAGAAGTGTACGCTATGTCCGAAAGGATCTGCGCCGGATGCTGAAAGCCGGAATGTTTCCGGACGGACACCTGGATGATAAAGAGACCTGTTTTATGCTGAATGACGTGATCTATCATCAGTATCTGGAAACAGAAAAGGCCTATCTCGCCCAGAAAAATCAACAGGAACAGGAGAATAAAAAGCAGGATACGGAAGGGGAGACGTCAGGTCAGGAAGAACAGGACAGCAGAGAACAGGAATTGCACAGTATGGTGGCGGAGGGAATGGAATATATCCGACATTTGCGTGACCTTAATGATAAGATTCAGGGAGAAGCTATTTCAGAAAAATTATATCGGCTGGAAAATCTTTTAAAGGAAATCTTTGACCGTGTGCAGGAACATCCGGAGCAGATGCATCGGATGCACAAACTGATGGAGTACTACCTGCCGACCATGTTAAAGCTGGTGGAACAGTATGCGGAATTTGATGAGGTCAGCAGTCCGGGACAGGATATTCAGGAGGCCAAGAAAGAGATCGAGAAGACATTGGATATGATCAATCAGGCGTTTGTCACATTGTTAAACAATCTGTTCCGGGATGCAGCCTTTGATGCATCGGCAGATGCACAGGTATTGCAGACGATGTTGGCAAAGGAAGGATTGATGGAATCAGATTTTGCAAAAGCAAAATAAAAGATACAGGATACAAGAATCGCGGAAAGGCAGGGCTATTATCATGGGGATTGATTTAGATGCAGCAACAAAAGAGGCTCCTACACTCACATTGGATCCGTTTGCGGAAGCAAAAGCAGAGATCGTGGAGAAAAAACCGGAAGAACTGGTAGAGGAACAGGCGGTTCCGGAAGTAGAACTTACCCCGGAAGAGCAGAAGATGGTGGATGATTTTGCGGGACAGATCGATCTTGGCAATACACAGGCGGTGTTACAGTATGGTGCCGGAAGCCAGAAGAAAATCGCAGATTTTTCCGAAACAGCATTGAATAACGTTCGTACCAAGGATATGGGAGAAGTCGGACAGCTTCTGACAGATGTGGTGGCACAGTTAAAAGGGTTTGATGAGGAGGAAGAGAAAGGTTTCTTCGGACTGTTCAAGAAAAGCGGAGACAGACTGAGTAATCTAAAGGCAAAATACGATAAGGCGGAAGTGAACATCAGCAAGATCTGTGATGCCATGGAAAGTCATCAGGTGGTGCTGTTGAAGGATGTGGCGGTACTGGACAAGCTGTATCAGCTGAATCTGAATTATTTTAAAGAACTGTCCATGTACATCCTGGCAGGCAAAAAGAAACTGACACAGGCGAAATGCGTGGAACTGCCGGAACTTCTGGAAAAAGCACAGAAGAGCGGACTGCCGGAGGATACTCAGGCAGCGAAGGATTTTGCGGCAATGTGTGAGAGATTCGAGAAGAAGATCTATGATCTGGAGCTGACCAGGGCAATTTCCCTGCAGATGGCACCCCAGATCCGTCTGATCCAGTCTAATGATATTGCAATGTCCGAAAAGATCCAGTCCACACTGGTGAATACGATCCCTCTGTGGAAGAGCCAGATGGTGATTGCCATCGGGCTGGATCATGCAACGGATGCAGCCAAGGCACAGCGTGCGGTATCGGATATGACCAATGAATTGCTGAAGAAGAATGCAGAAGCACTGAAAGTGGCATCCGTGGAGACTGCGAAGGAAGCTGAGAGAGGTATTGTAGACATCGAGACTCTCAAGACCACGAATCAGACGCTGATGACCACACTGGACGAAGTGATGAAGATCCAGGAGGAAGGCCGGGCGAGAAGACAGAGTGCCGAAGAAGATCTGCAGAAAATTGAAAATGAAATGCGGGAAAAGTTATTGGAGATGAGCAGATAGCATGCAGGCATGTTATTCAGTAAAGCCTTGCAGAAATGATTTCGCAAATGGCGTTCTGAATATTACCATAATTTTACATAATTTTAATCAGAGAAATCTTGACGAAACTATCAGAGCAAATTAAAATAAAATGCATATAGGTTAATTCACGGAAGGAGCAGGAAACAAATGAAAAAACTGGAAGAAATGTTAAGGGAGAAACCAATTAAAAATAAGCTTTCTTTTGTGTTCCGCATTATGGATGTTTTATATGTGGTGTTGGCACTGGTGGCAGTTGTGGGATTGATACAGTCAAAAAGCTATGTGGGAAGCGTAATTGTTGTGGTCATAGTTGTAGTAGCTATTGCATTTAATGCAGCTATGTCAAAAATGCTTACCAAAATGCTGGTGGAACCTATTGAAAGCCTGGTAGTGGCGTCTGAGAAGATTGCTGCCGGTGATTTTGAGATCGGAGTACCCTATGAATCCGGGGATGAACTGGGCAGACTTTCTGACAGCTTTGAGACCGCAGCAGCTATTTTGAAAAAAGTGGTATCAGATCTGCAGGCTATTGTAGAGCATTTTTCCGAGGGTAATTTTGATGTACACAGCAGCTGTCCTGATGCTTATGTAGGTCAGCTCCGCAACGTACTGGATGAACTGGATGAGATGGTGAACAAGGTCAGCGAAACCATGCATGGGATTCAGGATTCTTCCGGACAGGTATCTGCAGGAAGCAATCAGCTGGCTGTCAGTGCCCAGGACATTGCTGAAGGTGCTACCAATCAGGCTGCATCTGTTGAAGAACTGGTAGCTACCGTAGAGGAAGTAACCACTCAGGTGTTGGAGAATACCAAGTCTACCGATATTGTACATGATAAAGCAAAACAGGTAGGTATTGAGGCTGCCAACAGTCAGAAGAAGATGGATGAACTGGTAGATGCCATGAAGAAGATCAATGCAACGACCCAGAACATCGAGAAGATCATTGCTGATATTGAGAATATTGCATCCCAGACCAATCTGTTGTCCCTGAATGCTTCTATTGAGGCAGCGCGTGCCGGAGAGGCCGGAAGAGGATTTGCAGTCGTAGCTGATCAGATCAGACAGCTGGCAGAAGAGAGCGCAAACTCCGCAGTAGAATCCAAGAAACTGATCGAAGAGTCCATGAATGAAGTGGAAGTGGGCAATAAAGTGACCAGGGAGACCAATGAAGCGATGCAGGAGGTTATGGCGGAGCTGGATCAGATCATCCAGGAGGTTGCCAATATCCGTACCGCATCTGACAGACAGGCAGTATCTGTCAACAACATTAAAAAGGGAGTGGAGGACATCAACGATGTTATCCAGTCTAACTCTGCAGCAGCAGAGGAGACTTCCGCTACCAGTGAGGAGCTTTCCGCTTCTGCCACCACTCTGAATGAACTGTTAGAGCGTTTCAAACTGCGTGGTTAGTCAGAGACTGTTTTCTGGAATCGTGAAGAAGAAAGAACAGAAGAACCATGGCTGTAAGACTACAGCTGTGGTTCTTTTCCTGTCGGAGGAAGGAAAGAGAGATGCTTGATAGAAAACAATACAGGATGATGGCAATCATAGCCGGTATGGCGTTGACAGCTGGCATGACTGCCTGTGGTGCACAGAAAAATGCTGAATATCCGGAGAACTTGGCTTCTGTAGTGGCCGGTGGGGAAGTACAGGCAGAGACATTACCATCCCGGGAGCCGGAAGATGCCCCGGCACGGGAAACACAAACGTTACAGGAGAACAATACCCCGGAGGCTTTAGAAGCCACCGGGGCTGACCAGACAGAAACGGGGTCAAGCCAGCCAGCAGAATACACTGATTTACAACAGATCACTCTGAACCCGGACTGGGAATATGCGGATCATTCGAAGATCAATACCGGAGCCGCAGTACTATACCGGGCACCGGAGAAGTCCGGACGAAAGGGAATCATTATCGGAGTGAATGCGGGACATGGCACGGCAGGAGGATCCAAGGTAAAGACGCTGTGCCATCCAGACGGTTCGGCCAAGACTACGGGAGGCAGCACAGCAGCGGGAGCTACGGAAGCTTTAGCAGTGTCCGGCGGAATGACGTTTCAGGATGGGACACCGGAACGAACGGTTACTTTGCAGATGGCGCAGATCCTGCGGGACAAGCTGCTTGCTTCCGGATATGATGTGCTGATGCTCAGGGATGGCGAGGATGTACAGCTTGACAATGTAGCCAGAACTGTGATCAGCAACAATGTGGCAGACTGCCATATTGCACTGCACTGGGACAGCGGTGACGGCAAGGACTATGACAAGGGATGCTTTTACATCTCGGTGCCGGAGGCATTGAGGAGCATGGAGCCGGTGGCATCCTACTGGCAGCAGCACGATGCTTTGGGAGCAGATCTGGTAGAGGGGCTGCGGGGACAGGGAGCAATAATCTATGGAAAAGGAAACATGAGCATTGACCTGACCCAGACCTCTTATAGTACAATCCCTTCCGTGGATATGGAATTGGGAAATGCATATTCCGATCACAGTGATACTGTACTGGATCAATTAGCTGAAGGACTACTGCAGGGGATTAACGTTTATTTTCAACAGCAGTAAGACTGGACAGAGTGGCAATGCATTGATCAGAGATGAATTTCAAAAGAAATCCCAACACTGCCATCAACAGCAATTCAACGAGAAACAAACCTAAAACCCCCACCATACCGCGCATATAGGGAATAGCCCTCGGAGTGATAAAATAGATAATGATATGGTGGACCAAAAATACTTCATAGGAGCAGCTGCTTATCGTAAGGAGAAATCTCCCCTTTCCTTTTTCGAGAACCGGTTCCAGGCATGCTGCGGAAATCCAGAAGGCAATGGCCAGTATCGTTATTTTCAATCCGGTGCTGATAGGAAGTGCAAAAGGGCACAGAACAAAGAAAATCACCACCGGCAGGGATAAGAAGATCCATTTGGAGTTGAATTTTTCATGATAATAACCAATCATCATACCGATCACGAACTCGTAGCCCTTCAGGAAGAAGTTCATATGGATGGGGACGGAGAAATTGTAATGAAATAAAACAACCAGATAAATTCCGGTAGCAATGATAAAAAAGAGCTTTCCATTTTTTATCATAAAAAACCGAAGCAATGGAAAGATCAGATATAACAGGATAAGACATCCCAGAAACCATTCTCCGATGGTAAGGGAAAAGGTGCTGATCCCGTGCATGCTGACCCAGGAGTCCATTCCCAGAAAAGTAAAAACAATTCTCCACGCAGGAACTCCCTCCGGGAAAATATTGTGGACAGAATGGCTCTGGAGAAGGAGAAACAGGAAATAAGCAATGTAAAGTATATAAAAAGGAATCAGGATGCGCAGAAATCTTTTTTTGTAATATTTTACGGGGCTGAAGTTCTCCTTTGCGGTATAGGACAGACTGGCACCGGATAACATGAAAAATACAGCAACGCCCAGGGTTGCCAGATGCATATTGCTGTTGGAAAACAGAGGATTGAGTCTCTCTACAGGACAGATTCCTGAGAGATAAAGCTGAAAGAGCAGATGATAAAAAATAATGAAGCAAAAGCAGGTACATCTAAGTAAATCAAAATAATGGATTCTTTTCATTGATTATTCCTCTTTGGTGTATGATATTGCATATTATAGCATATTTTTATTTCGAAAGAAAAGCATTTAGGTGTTTGAAAAAGTCACATATTATGTTATAATTTTAGATTATATTGTTCAACTAATAAACAGAAAGGCAAAAATTCCGTTGATAGAGGGATTTTTGAACGGGTAAAGATAAAATGAAGCTGGGCATCGTAGGCCTTCCTAACGTGGGAAAGAGCACACTTTTCAATTCCCTGACCAAGGCAGGCGCAGAATCTGCCAACTATCCCTTCTGTACCATTGATCCTAACGTGGGTGTGGTAACAGTTCCGGATGACAGACTGAAAGCATTGGGAGAGATGTATCATTCCAAGAAGGTAACTCCTGCAGTGATCGAATTCGTGGATATCGCAGGTCTGGTGAAGGGTGCTTCCAAGGGTGAAGGACTGGGCAACCAGTTCTTAAGCAATATCCGTGAAGTGGATGCTATCGTGCATGTGGTACGATGCTTCGAAGATCCCAATGTCATTCATGTAGACGGCAGTGTAAATCCTCTGCGTGATATTGAGACCATCAATCTGGAGCTGATCTTTGCAGATCTGGAAGTACTGGAAAGAAGACTGTCCAAGGTAGTGAAGGCTGCCAGAATGGACAAAACCTATGCAAAGGAACTGGCATTGTTAGAACGTATCAAGGAGCATCTGGAGAGCGGTAAGATGGCGAAGAGCCTGGAAGTCACCGACGAGGACGAGCTGGCTCTGTTAAAGGAATACAATCTGCTGACCTACAAGCCTGTGATCTATGCAGCCAATGTATCCGAGGATGATCTGGCAGATGACGGTGCTTCCAATGAGATGGTAGCGAAAGTAAGAGAGTTCGCAGCAGGCGAACATAGTGAGGTATTCGTGATCTGTGCACAGATTGAGGAAGAAATCTCTGAGCTTGATGATGACGAGAAAGCAATGTTCTTAGACGATCTTGGATTAAAGGAATCCGGTCTGGAAAAGCTGATCAAGGCAAGCTATCATATTTTAGGTCTGATGAGTTTCCTGACCGCCGGTGAGGATGAGACCAGAGCATGGACTATCAAGATCGGCACCAAGGCACCCCAGGCAGCCGGCAAGATCCACTCAGATTTTGAGAGAGGCTTTATTAAGGCAGAGGTAGTGAACTACAAGGATCTGTTGGAGCAGGGATCTCTGGCAGCCGCCCGTGAAAAGGGTCTGGTCGGCATGGAAGGCAAGGATTATGTGGTACAGGATGGTGATGTGATCCTGTTCAGATTCAACGTGTAATACTAAGATCCGCAATAGACAGATTGCGAGACTGCTTGCAGGCAGAGCAATCTGTCTATTAGCGGATCAAACAGACATGAGCAAGAAGGGCGATAGCCCGGAATGCGAATGCCTGTGTCGGATTCGAGAGCGCAAAGCGCGGAGAAGCCGGATAGTACCAAGAAAGGAATTAAATATTATGATGAATGCAGGAGATATTGCATTTCCCCATTTAGGCATTTACCTGGAGAATGTTCCCAGAAGCTTTTCCGTATTCGGTTTTGAGATTGCCTTTTACGGTCTGATCATCGGCATCGGTGTCCTGGCAGGTATTCTGATGGCAGTACATGAGGCAAAGGTGACCGGAGAAAATCCGGATATGATCTGGGATTTCGCCATTTATGCCGTGATCTTTTCCGTGATCGGTGCCAGAATCTATTATGTGGTATTTGCCTGGGACTATTACAAGGACAATCTGTTAAGTATCTTCAATACCCGTAACGGTGGTATGGCAATCTACGGTGGTGTGATCGGAGCATTCCTGACATTGTTCATTTATTGCAGGATCAAGAAGATCAACCCGTTCCGGCTGGGAGATCTGTGTGTCCCCGGTCTGATCCTGGGACAGGCCATCGGCCGTTGGGGCAATTTCATGAACCGTGAAGTATTTGGGGAATATACGGACACTTTTCTGGCCATGCGGCTTCCCATTGAGGCTGTGCGCAGCCGGGATATTTCCGAGAATGTAGCAGCCCACATTATCGAGGGGACCAATTACATTCAGGTACATCCCACTTTCCTCTACGAGAGCCTGTGGAACCTGATGATCCTGATACTTATGGTGGTGTACCGCAAGTACAAGAAGTTCGATGGAGAGGTCTGTCTGTTATATTTCGGAGGCTACGGACTGGGTAGATTCTGGATCGAGGGCATCCGTACCGATACTCTGTTTATTCCGGGTACGACCCTGGCAGTATCCCAGGTATTATCTCTGTGTATGGTAATTTTTGCGGTGGTGATGGATGTCTTTGTACGTATCCGGCTGAAAAAACAGCAAAAGGTGGAAAATAATTAAAAATTTTTAAAAATTTATTAAGAATAACGAAACAAGAGCAAATACATAGATGTTGTATTTGCTCTTGTTTTTATACAAGATATAGTAGTAAAAAGCGCTTTTGTCGTAAGACAGGGCGCTTTTTTGCGTTACAGTGTCGAAAAAAGCTACTTGATTTCTCTTGTAAAATACCCTATTTTAGTATAAAATCATAATAAAAGTGGGAGAAAGTGGAGGCAAGTGCCACAAAGTGGTAGATTTTTAAAAAAAGACCTCCTTTTCGTGGCAGTCCCCTTTTGGATGAATGGTGGTGAGTGCGATGTTTATGAGCGAGTACAACCATACGTTAGATACGAAAGGCAGGTTGATCATTCCGGCGAAATTCCGAGAGACTTTGGGCGAGGAATTTGTGATTTCCAAGGGAATGGATGGCTGCTTATTTGTGTATGCGGGCGATGACTGGAATGCTTTTGAACAGAAGCTGACCTCATTACCTCTGATCAACAAAGAAGCAAGACAATTTGCCCGTTTCTTCCTGGCTGGTGCGGCTACGGTAGAAGTGGACAAGCAGGGAAGAATCCTGTTGCCGGCACACTTGCGAGAGTTCGCCGGACTGGAAAAAGACGTAGTATTAGTCGGGGTCGGCAGCCGTGTGGAGATCTGGAGCAAGGATAAGTGGGAAAGCATGAATTCCGATGCAGATATGGATGAGATCACCAGCGCCATGGAAGGACTGGGACTGACGATTTAACGGGTAAGAAAAGAGTGACTGAGAAAGGATGACCGTCGTGGAATTTAATCATTATTCTGTGATGCTGCATGAGACCATTGGACAATTGAATATCAAACCGGACGGCATCTACGTGGATGGAACGTTGGGAGGTGGCGGACATGCCTACGAAGTATGCAGCCATCTGAAAAATGGACATTTTTACGGAATCGATCAGGATGATGCGGCTATTGCGGCAGCATCTGCAAGATTACAGCCCTTTGGAGATAAGGTGACTGTGATCCGCAACAATTACGTGAATGCGGTGGAGGCACTGAGAGAATATGGTGTTACCGGTGTGGACGGGATCGTGCTGGATCTGGGAGTATCTTCTTACCAGTTGGATACCGAGGACAGAGGATTTTCCTATCGGTTTGATGCCCCACTCGACATGCGGATGGATCGCAGACAGACCCTTACAGCGAAGGATATCGTCAACAATTATTCCGAGATGGAGCTGTATCACATCATCCGGGATTACGGCGAAGATCCTTTTGCAAAAAATATAGCAAAACACATTGTGAAAAACAGGGTGGACAAGCCTATTGAAACTACCTTTGAACTAAACGAGATCATCAAAGCTGCAGTTCCGGCAAAGATGCGGCAGAACGGACATCCCTCCAAGCAGACCTTCCAGGCGATCCGTATCGAATGCAACCAGGAACTGGAAGTACTGAAAAAGGCATTGGATGAGCTGATCGATCTGTTACATCCCGGTGGAAGGTTCTGCATTATTACCTTCCATTCCCTGGAAGACCGGATCGTGAAGAATGCGTTCCGCAGGAATGAGAATCCCTGTACCTGCCCACCGGAATTTCCGGTATGTGTATGCGGTAAGGTCTCCAAGGGAAAGGTGATCACCAGAAAACCCATTCTTCCCAGTGCGGAAGAACTGGAAGCAAACAGCAGATCCAAGAGTGCAAAACTCAGGGTATTTGAGAAAAAATAAAAGATTTTAACAGTGAAAGCGGGGGAGAAAGAGTATGGCACAGAGAAGAAGAGCAGGCAATACTCCTTACATATATGATAATACAGCAAGAGATTTACAGATCCGGAGGCAGATGGAAGAGCCCCGGAGACAGATGTCTCACGAGACGAGAAAAAACAGAGAAAAAGCAAGACACATGAGCATCGGCTATGTGACTTTCCTGATGGGAGCACTGATAGCCTGCGCATTGTTTCTGGTGAACTATATCCAGATGCAGTCAGAGCTTACTGCGAAAATCACAGAAGTATCCAGAATGGAGAGTCAACTGAACTCTCTGAAGCTGTCCAATGATGAAGAGTACAGCCGCATCACCAGTAATATTAATCTGGAAGAAATCAAGAAAATTGCCATTGGTGAGCTGGGAATGACTTATGCTGCCGAGGGACAGGTAATCCCTTATGAAAGCATCAGCAATGATTATATGCGTCAGACTGATAACAGCCAGAACTAAGCCCGGGAGGCCTCAAGTGTGAAGGAACAGAAACCAAAGAAATTTTCCTTAAAAATGCAGAAAAAATTACTATGCCTGTATGCATTCATCATACTGGCATTTATTCTGCTGTCTGTCCGCCTGTCATGGATCGTGAAGGCTGATGGTGCCACCTATGAAAAACAGGTACTGTCACAGCAGAAATACGATTCTGTAACGCTGCCGTTCCGCCGCGGAGATATTGTAGATGCAAAAGGAACGAAACTGGCGGTCAGCGAGAAGGTATATAATCTGGTTATCGACTCTTATGTTATGCTGGATCGTGACGACTATCTGGAGCCTACCATGGAAGCTTTGTCAGCGAATTTTCCGGATCTGGATATGACGGCGGTGAGACAGTATGTGACCAGCCATCCCGATTCCTCCTGGTATGTTCCCTTGAGAAGACTGACCTATGATCAGATCAGTGGGTTCCAGGCAGCGGCCTTGGAAAACAGCAAAATAAAAGGTGTATGGTTCCAGGAGGAGTACAAGAGAGTGTATCCCAACGGTTCCCTGGCAGCAGATGTGATCGGATTCTCCAGATCGGACAACGAAGGACAGTACGGCCTGGAGGAGTATTACAATGATGTGCTGAACGGAACCACCGGAAGAGAATATGGTTATCTGAATGATGATGCTAATCTGGAGCGTACGATCAAACCGGCAGTGGATGGAAATACGGTACACAGCACCATTGATGCCAACATCCAGGGAATTGTGGAAAAATATCTGAAGCAGTTCAATGATGAGCATAAAGATGCGGTACACTCCGGCAATGGTGCGGAAAATGTGGGCTGCATCATCATGGAAGTCAATACCGGAAATATTAAGGCCATGGCCAGCTATCCTACCTATGACCTGAACAATACCAGGAATACGGATGCGCTTTTGGGATCCCGTAAGATCGAGATGGTGACCAATGCCAGCGGTTATGATGTCCTGACCAAGACAGATACCTATTTTACGCAGGAAGACATTGATGCTTTAACGGATGACGAATTGCTGGACAACCTGAATTACCTGTGGAAGAACTATTGTATCTCCACTACCTACGAGCCGGGTTCCACAGCAAAACCGTTTACTGTAGCGGCAGCACTTGAGAGCGGTGCTATCACCGGCAATGAGCACTATCAGTGTAACGGATATCTGGAGGTTGGTGGACATACGATCAAATGCCACAGCTACCGTTCCGGCGGTGAAGGAGATGTGTCAGTACAGGACTCCATTGCCTGGTCCTGCAATGTGGCACTGATGAAGATTGCAGCCACTATGGGAAAAGAGGAATTTGCAAAATTCCAGCAGACCTTTAACTTCGGACTGAAAACCAATGTCGATCTGGCAGGAGAGGCGAGAACTGCAAGCCTCCTGTTCCCGGTAGATCAGATGGGTAGTGCGGATCTGGCTACCAACAGTTTCGGACAGAACTTCAATGTAACAATGATCCAGATGATCAGCGGATTCTGTTCCCTGATCAACGGCGGTTATTATTATGAGCCGCATATGGTGGATAAGATTACCAATTCCAGCGGCGCTACGGTGGAGAACATCGAGCCCAGAGTCTTACGCCAGACCATTTCCGAGAGCACTTCGGCAAAGATCAGACAGTATTGCCGTGCGACCGTTATGGAAGAGGGTGGTGACCGCAGAACCGGTAGAACGGCTAGACCGGCAGGTTATGCCATCGGCGGCAAGACCGGTACCGCAGAGACCATTCCCCGTAAAAACGGTGAGTATGTAGTATCCTTTATGGGATATGCACCGGCGGATGATCCCCAGATCGCCATTTACGTTGTGGTGGATCGTGCCAATGCATCACCGCAGGATGATGCAAAGTTCGCTACAGGGATCGTCCGGAATGTACTGACGGAAGTACTGCCGTATCTGAATATCTTTATGACAGAGGAACTGTCCGAAAAAGAAATTCAGGAGCTGGCAGAAAAGCAGATTGAAATCACCAACCAGTATACACAGAATCCTGAAAATGAAGATGATCAGAATAACGGTGATGGAACCAGCGATGGACAGAACGGAGACGATCAGACCGGAGGCGGAGACGGCACCGGTGAAGATCAGACTGGGGAGAATCCCACAGCTTCCGAGGAATGGAGAAATTACCCCAAGGATCCGGCTACAGGCTATTTGGTAAGCCCTATTGATGGTGGCTTGATCGATCCTGTTACGGGGGCAGATGTCGGCGGCGATGATACTCTGGGAGACAGCCCTGTGAATGATAACTTGTTAAATCAGCCAGATGAATAGTTTACATAACCTCACACGTAGAGCAATAAGATGTAGAAAGCTCTTGTGTGAGGTTTTTTATGTCGGATCATCAGAATCGTTTTTTTCATCGTAAGAAGATCATGACCATTTTTTTTCTGTGTGCGATAGCCCTGTGCGGTCTGTTAGGAAGACTGATCTATCTGATGGTGTGGAGGGCGGATTATTATGCGGAAGCGGCAACCAGACTGCATGAGCGGGAACGGAGCATTAAGGCGGCCAGAGGGCGGATATTGGACAGGAACGGTGTGGTGCTGGCTGATAATAAGACAGTGTGCACGATTTCTGTCATCCATAATCAGATCAAAGAGCCGGAAAAAGTGATTGCCATGTTGACCAAAGAACTGGGGATCCCGGAAGCAGAGGCGAGAAAACGAGTGGAGAAATATTCTTCTATTGAGCGAGTCAAAAGCAATGTGGAAAAAACCATCGGTGACAGGATCCGGGAATATGACCTGGCAGGCGTAAAGGTGGATGAAGATTATAAAAGATATTACCCTTATGGAGAACTGGCAAGCAAGGTGCTGGGCTTCACCGGTGGAGATAACCAGGGGATTGTAGGACTGGAAGTAAAATATGAGGAAACTCTGCGGGGAGAAGCAGGTATGATTCTTACCATAACGGATGCGAAAGGAATCGAAGTGGATACTGCGGGAGAACGCCGGATAGAACCGATTCCGGGGAGAGACTTAAGAATCAGTATAGACCGGAATATCCAGGAATATGCCACGCAACTGGCAGCACAGGCCTGTGCCACCAAGGAGGCGGACAGCGTCTACATTGTGGCTATGAATCCCCAGAACGGCGAGATCCTGGCTATGGTGAATTACCCGGAGTTTGATTTGAACGACCCTTATACCCTGCCGGAGCTGACGGAAGTGAAGGAGAACGGAAATATTGTGACGGTGGATCCGGCTACGTTGACAGCGGAGCAGAAGCAGGAGAAACTGAATACCATGTGGCGGAATGGCTGCATCAGTGATACCTATGAGCCGGGCTCTACTTTCAAAATCATCACTGCCGCCGCCGGATTGGAGGCAGGTGTGGTGACTCCGGAAAGTACTTTTTCCTGTCCTGGATTTATTATCGTGGATGACCGCAGGATCCGCTGTCACAAGATTGCCGGGCATGGCAGCCAGACTTTTGTACAGTGCATGGAGAATAGTTGTAACCCGGCACTGATCTCCGTAGGCCTTCGCCTGGGAGTAGATAATTATTATCATTACTTTGAACAGTTTGATTTAAAACAAAAGACAGGAATAGATCTGCCGGGAGAGGCAGCGACGATCATGCATAAAAAAGAAGATATGGGAAATGTGGAACTGGCAACGGTGGCTTTTGGACAGTCTTTCCAGATCACAGCCATTCAGCTTTTGACCACGGCATCTTCTATAATCAACGGGGGCAACCGGATCACCCCACATTTTGGAATCGAGGCACTAAACCGTGACGGGGAAGTGGAAGAGACCTTTTCCTATCCGGTGCAGACGGGAATCGTCTCGGAGAAGACCAGTGCTACCATGCGTTATATCCTGGAAATGGTGGTGGCGGAGGGCTCTGGTAGAAACGGCCAGGTGCAGGGCTTCCGCATTGGAGGCAAGACGGCCACCAGCCAGACACTGCCCAGAGGAAGTGGACGGTATATTTCTTCTTTCATCGGTTTTGCACCGGCGGATGATCCGCAGGTCATTGCCATAGCCATTATCAACAATCCACAGGGTGTTTACTACGGAGGCCAGATAGCAGCCCCCATTATCCGGCAGCTGTATGAAAATATTCTGACTTATCTGGGACTGGAGAAGATTGTGGAAACGGAGAAAACAGCAGATTCCGGGCAGTGAACAGCAGTACTGTCTGCAGGCGGTGTCGAAAACAATGGAAAGAAAAAGGTTCCGGCGGATGAAAATTTGACAAAATCCGCTGAGACCACCCCTTATAATAATTCTGAAGGAGGGGTGTGATGCATTATGAACTTTACATAGACAGCCTTTTCCTCCTGAATTTCGGAATGAATCTGCTGCTCCTGTGCCTGGTGGATTGTAGTATGGGCCACACTGCCACGTGGTACCGGCTGCTTGTGGGAGCAGGAATCGGAGCCGTCAGCTATCTGCTTCCTTTTTTGTGGAGCGGAACTGCTGTAGGGAAGCTTCTGTTTTGCTTTTTGCCGGGAACGGTACTGATGTTGTATGCTGCATTTCCAATCCATAACCTGTGGGCTTTGGAGAGCTATTTCAGAAAACAGCTGTTTTTTACCTTTTTGCTCGGAGGGATTCTGGTTGCTTTATTACGGGGATTTCCCATGGGACAGAAATATCTGCCGGGAATCTGTATGGTTTTAGGGAGTGGAATGTTTTCCGGCTGGCTGATCCTGCAAAGGAGAAAAAAGGAAGAAAAAAATGCTGTGTACTGTGATGTGTTACTGCAGGGGGTGAAAGAAACTCTGCGGATCCATGCACTGGCAGATTCCGGCAATACTCTGACAGAACCCATAAGTGGAGCACCGGTGTCCGTGCTGGACGCACGGGTCTTTGAACAGCTGTGGCCGGAAGGATTGCCTGTATTCCGGGCAATTCCCTATCACAGTGTGGGGAAAAAGAGTGGGATCCTCTATGGGTACAGGGTGCCACAGATGATCATTATCAGTCAGGGAGTTGAGAAGAAATACAACGATGTATATCTGGCAGTGAGCACGGAAGAAATCGTGGGAGAAGAAATTTCAATGTTACTGCATCCGGCACTTCTGCGGCAGAATGGAGGAACACGAAGAAGGAAGAAGACGAATAAGGGACTTTCGGATGAGATTGCAGAGTAAAATAGAAATGCCGGATCATATGGTAGAGCACAATGCGGCAGATAGGAGTAAATATGATCTTAAAGATAGCAATACCGGGGAAAATGCAGTTTAAAATGATGCGCAGGGAGCCTTATCTGCTGCACAGAAAAGGAGATATCCACTATATCGGTGGTGCAGAAGTCCTGCCGCCGCCGTTACCCAGTGATCAGGAAAATCAGGTGATCAGTGACCTGGGGACAGAATATGAAGACGAAGCAAAGGCAATTTTGATCGAACATAATCTGCGCCTTGTGGTCTACATAGCAAAAAAATTCGACAATACCGGAGTGGGTGTAGAGGACCTGATCTCTATCGGAACCATTGGATTGATCAAGTCTATTAACACCTTTAATCCGGAAAAAAACATCAAGCTGGCAACCTATGCTTCCCGTTGCATTGAAAATGAAATTCTGATGTATCTGCGTCGTAACAACAAGACAAAAATGGAGGTGTCAATTGATGAACCGTTGAATGTGGACTGGGACGGTAACGAACTGCTGTTGTCAGATATTCTGGGTACGGATGAAGATGTGATTTATCGCGGAATTGAAAATGAGGTAGAACGAAAGCTTCTCATGAATGCTGTGAGCAAGCTGTCAAAAAGAGAGAAGACAATAGTGAGATTGCGGTTCGGTCTGGGAACGGTGGATGGACAAGAGATGACCCAGAAGGAAGTGGCGAATCTTCTGGGAATTTCACAATCCTATATTTCACGTCTGGAAAAAAAGATTATGAGACAGCTGAAAAAGGAGATCAGCCTTCATATTTGACTTTGCATTCTGCCGGGATACATGATACTATATATTATGTTTCCCGGCAGTAGGATCAGAAGCAATAATAAAAAGGACAAATACATGATACAGCGTGATGATATATTATCTATGGAATACTTAAAGAAAACGGAATTTACCGGCTGTCACCAGGGAATGCGTTACCGGCTGGAGCAGACAGTGGATCCGGATGATACGGAAGGCGGTAAGAAACTGAAGGCGACGGTGTGGCCGGAGCCTTTTAACTATTTTAAGACGCCGGAAGAAAAAAAGCAGACGGCACTTTTTTCTTTTGACGAGGACGGTGTGGTGGACGCAGTCGGCTGGATGAACGACCGATTGTTTGAAGATAAGAAACTATGGGATGAGGCCCCTTCTCACTGGGACGCTTATCAGATGTGAAACGGGAATTTGAAAAACGGATATAGGATGAATAAAGGATGATTTGGAAATATATAATCAGGGATCTGAACGGTGCCATGAAGTATCTTCCATACGGGGTGATGGCAGGAGCTGTGATGGGACTGATCCTGAATGCAATGAATGCCAGGAGGGAACGGAAAGGGAAAGAAGCATTTCCAATGGCCGGACTCATGGCATTTTCCCTGTACCTTATGATCATACTGGTGATCACTTTTTTCTCCAGGGAGGATGGCAGCGGGAGCCGTGCAATGGATCTGCAGCTTTTCTCGACCTGGGGGATCAATACGAGAAACAATGCTTTTGTGGTGGAAAATATCCTTCTTTTTATGCCATATGGTTTTGTGTGTCCCTGGGCGTTCCCATGGATGAGGGGCTTTTTCAGAAATGCATTTGCAGCGTTTGTGACCAGCCTGGGAGTAGAGACTTTCCAGCTTATTACCGGAAGAGGCTATTTTCAGATTGATGATATTCTGACCAATGTGTTGGGAGCGGTGATCGGTTACTGGGTATTCTGGCTGCTGCATCATATGTTGCGAGGAATGCGAGATTAAAATTTACGCAGTGAGATATCCGCGCATGGTTTTTAATGCATTTTTTTCCAGGCGGGAGACCTGAGCCTGGGAGATGCCGATCATTTCGGCTACTTCGGTCTGGGTCTTTCCTTCAAAAAAACGAAGAGAGATGATATGACGTTCTCTGTCGTTCAGACGTGTCATGGCCTCACTGAGGGAGAGATGTTCCACCCATGTCTCTTCCTTGTTTTTTTTGTCGCTGATCTGGTCCATGACATAGAGGGTGTCACCGCCATCGGTGTATACCGGTTCATAGAGGCTCATGGGATTTTGCATGGCATCCAGTGCATAGACGATATCCTCTTTGGAGATACCTACTTCTGCGGCAATTTCTTCCATGGTGGGCTCCTTCAGATTTTTTCTGGTCAAGGTGTCTCTGGCGTAGATCGCTTTGTAGGCGGTGTCCTTCAGGGATCTGGAGACACGGATACTATTGTTGTCCCGCAGAAATCTTCGTATTTCACCAGTGATCATTGGCACTGCATAGGTGGAAAATTTTACCCCCAGCGTAGAATCAAAATTGTCAATGGCTTTGATTAGACCGATGCAGCCAATCTGGAACAGATCGTCCACATTTTCCGCAGTGTTCGAAAACCGTTTGATCACACTTAAAACAAGACGCAGATTGCCCTCAATGTAAGTCTCTCTGGCAGAAGTATCTCCTTCACGGATCCTCGCAAAGAGTGCCTCCTTGTCCGCTGCTTTCAGTAAAGGCAGCTTTGCTGTATTAACGCCGCAGATTTCCACTTTTCCCTGTATCATTGAGACCTCCCGTTGCTGTGCTGAATATTCAGAACCTGCTCCACGTATTCGCAAAATCCCACGATTCTTGAGGATGTTTGCTGCGCAGCTGATTTTGATACCTACATTATTCACAGGACGGCGGATGGATATACTATGGGAACCTATTTTCCAGTTTTTCCCGAACAAAAAATACTGTGGTATCATATAATAAATAGAAAGAAAACGGGAGGAGCCCGGGATGCTTTTCTCAGAACTGAAATGCAAGGATGTGATCAATGTCAGGGACTGCAAAAAACTGGGGCATGTATGCGATCTGGAGTTTGATGAATGCAGCGGATGTATCTGTAAAATCATGGTGCCCGGTGGAAATCAGTGGCTGGGATTCTTGCGCTGCGAACCTAATATCGTTATTCCATATAAGGACATCAGACAGATCGGACCGGACATAATTTTAGTTGACATTAACTGCTGAATCTTCTATAATCTTAACATAAATAACACGTGGTTTTTATAAGGAGGATGCCTATGAAATGTCCGTTCTGCAGCCATGAAAATACCAGAGTCATCGACTCGAGACCGGCGGAAGATAACAACTCCATTCGCCGCCGCCGTGTATGTGATGAATGTGGGAAACGTTTCACCACTTACGAGAAAATTGAGACGATTCCGTTGATCATCATTAAAAAGGATAATAACAGAGAGGCTTATGACCGCTCAAAAATTGAAGCGGGTGTGCTCAGAGCCTGTCATAAGCGTCCGGTCAGTGCACAGCAGATCACAACTCTGGTGGATGAAGTGGAGAACGAGATTTTCAACAGGGAAGAACGGGAGATCCCCAGCGGCACCATCGGCGAGCTTGTGATGAACAAGTTAAAGGATCTGGATGCGGTCGCCTATGTCAGATTTGCGTCCGTGTACCGGGAGTTCAAGGACGTGAACACCTTTATGGATGAATTAAAGAGTGTCCTGAATGACAAGAACGACAAGAATCATAACTAAAATCACAACAGGACTTAACTTTTCATAAGATCAGTCGATACTATAGTTGTGAAATACAGGAAAAGACAAAGGACAAATCTTCTGGACAGATAGAGAGAGCTCCGGCAGAGAGTACACAGGCAGCAGAGAAAAAGCCCTACGCCAATGCAGCACTGGAGGATATTTCCATTACTTTCCACAAGCAGGATGATTTCGGATACATTGGCAGAGATAGTGATATCCATTCCCTGGATGTTGAGAAAGCAATCTCAGATATGCGCAAAGACCAGATTTTGCAGCAGTATCAGTATTTTGTAGGAAGTAAGAGCGTGTTTACAGAATAAGAACAGAAAATAAGAACAGAAAATAAGAACAGGTACCTCCGTTTGTCAGGCGCAAGCCGGGCATTGGAGGTATTTTTGTACAGAAAATTCAGGAAGATGTACGATTCCGGAAAAAAAGATACAGGAAGAAAAAGTAGATTCCTGCCAATATCAGCTGACTTACCAGAATTCCCCAGAGATATCCCTGCATGCCGATCTGTGGAATCGCAAAAAATACGAAGGCAAGCCGGATCAGCAGACAGATTACATTGGAGAGAAAGATCCTTCCGGCCATTCCAAGTCCCTGCAGAATGCTGGAGAGCGTGGTATCCAGATATAAGAAGGGACAGATGAATCCTAAAGTCACGATAAAATGACCGGCCAGTTCGCTGTGGAACAACACTGTTCCCATAAAGCGCCCTAAAAACAAAAAGCAGCACAGACAGAAAAATCCCATGAGACTGCAATACTTTACAGTGCGTAAGGTATCGTGCCACACAGCATCGCAATTACCTTTTGCATGGTTTTCAGAGATCATGGGCAGTAGAAGAACGGCTACAGAACTGGTGAGCGCATTGGGAAAAAAGATCATGGGCATGGCCATACCGGTGAGTACGCCGTATACACTTAAAGCAGTGGTGGTATCATAACCGTAGAGCAAAAGCTTCTGTGGGATGGATACAGCTTCGATGCTTTGCAGAATGTTTAGTACGATACGATTGGCCGTCAGCGGCAGAGCCATTCCCAACAGATCCGTGTATACGGAAGATGAGGGAAGAAAATCTGACAGAGAGGAACCGGAGACGTATTGATGCAGATCCAGATACAGACAGATCAGGGATACCAGCATAGACAGAATTTCGCCAGCAGTCAGGCCTAAGACCGCAACACTGATGGAAGGGGTCCGCCCTTTTGCCAGATCGGCTCCGGCGATGAGAAAGACGCACCCGACTCTTGCAAACTGTTCCAGAAGTTGTGTGACGGCGGGAACAGAAGCTCTTTTTTTCCCATAGAAGTAGCCATTGATGCAGGCATGCAATGCAGCAAAGGGAATAGAGAAGGACAGGATCCGCAGCATGGATACCGTACGACTTTCCTTTAACAGATAATTGCCGATGGGGTCTGCTGCCAGAAACAGTACAGCATTTGTTACAAGAGATAAAGGGAGCGTAATACTGATCCCGGCCAATAACGGCTTCAGATCATCGGAATGCTGTTTTGCGGTACCGGCGGCAACAAATTTGGAGATGGCAGTCTGATATCCGGCCGCCGTAAGGGAAAAAGAGAGAGACAAAGCAGGACTGAGCAGCTGATAGATGCCCATACCCTCTTCTCCGAAAAGCCTCGACAGATAGATCCGGTAAAAAAAACCGATGATGCGGGTGATGAGACCGGTAGCGGTCAGAATGAAAGTGCCAAAGATCAGCGGATGACGTTGTGCATGCTTCATAAGCGGAATCTGGATCCTTTTCGGATAAAAGATCTTGCAAAAGTATATTCGGTCTCCATTGTTGACAGAACCGTAAAGTGAATGCTATCATGAATAGCAGCGAAACAAGCATATAATATGCAGAAATGAGGCAATATGATATATTTAGATAATGCAGCAACAACGAAGGCGGCACCGGAGGTCGTAGATGCGATGCTCCCGTATTTCAGTGAATATTACGGCAATGCCAGCACCATCTACAGTCTGGGTGCCGAGAGCAAAAAGGCTATGGATCATGCCCGCCAGACAATCGCGGACAGCCTGGGAGCGAAGCCGGAAGAGATCTATTTTACCGCCGGCGGTTCCGAGTCCGACAACTGGGCATTAAAAGCCACCGCAGAAGCTTATGCTTCCAAGGGAAAACATATCATCACCACGAAGATCGAACACCATGCCATTCTCCATACCTGTGAGTATCTGGAGAAGAGAGGCTTTGAGATCACCTATCTGAATGTGGACAGAGACGGACTGATCAGCCTGGATGAGCTGAAAGCAGCCATCCGCCCAGATACCATTCTGATCAGTGTGATGTTTGCCAACAACGAGATCGGTACTATCGAGCCTATCGCCGAGATCGGTGAGATCGCCAAGGAGCATGGCGTGTTATTTCATACGGATGCGGTACAGGCTTATGCGCAGGTTCCCATCAATGTAGATGAGATGCATATAGACATGCTCAGTGCCAGCGGACACAAATTAAACGGCCCCAAGGGTATCGGCTTTTTATATATCCGTAAAGGAGTGAAGATCCGTTCTTTTGTACACGGCGGAGCGCAGGAGAGAAGCCGCAGAGCCGGAACGGAGAACATTCCCGGTATCGTGGGACTGGGGGCAGCCGTAGAGCGTGCTATGCGTATCATGGACAGCAAGACTCGCAAGGAGATCGAGCTGCGGGATTATCTGATCGGACGTCTGGAGAATGAGATCCCTCATTGCTGGCTGAACGGTCACCGCACGAAGAGACTTCCGAATAATATCAATTTCTCCTTCCTGTTCATCGAGGGAGAATCCATGCTGATCATGTTGGATATGAAGGGGATCTGTGCTTCCAGCGGTTCCGCATGCACTTCCGGATCCTTAGATCCTTCCCATGTGCTGTTAGCCATTGGTTTAAAGCATGAGGAGGCTCACGGTTCCTTACGTCTGACCTTGTCTGAGGATAGCACGAAGGAAGAAATGGATATCGTAGCAGAAGAAGTGAAGAAAATCGTACAGAGACTGCGGGATATGTCTCCTTTATATGAAGATTTTCTGAAAAATCAGAAGAACAACTAAGCAAGAAAGAAGAGGATAACAGATACATGTACAGTGAAAAAGTAATGGATCACTTTCAGAACCCCAGAAATGTCGGGGAGATCGAGGATGCCAGCGGCGTAGGTACCGTAGGTAACGCCAAGTGCGGAGATATTATGAGAATGTTCCTGGATATTGATGAAAACGGGATCATCAGAGAAGCAAAGTTCAAGACCTTCGGCTGCGGTGCTGCCGTAGCTACCAGCTCCATGGCTACCGAACTGGTAAAAGGTAAGACCATCCAGGAAGCTTTGCAGGTAACGAACAAGGCGGTAATGGAGGCTCTGGACGGACTGCCTCCCGTAAAGGTACACTGCTCACTTTTGGCAGAGGAAGCCATTCATGCAGCTCTGTGGGATTATGCAGAGAAGAACCATATCACTATTGAGGGACTGCAGAAGCCCAAGAACGATATCAGTGAGGGCGAAGAAGAGGAAGACTATTAAGATCTATGAAGAAAAAAGTAGTAGTGGGCATGTCCGGAGGCGTGGATTCCTCCGTGGCGGCCATGTTATTGAAGGAACAGGGCTATGACGTGATCGGTGTCACCATGCAGATCTGGCAGGACGAAGAGGAAGCAGCCAAGGAAGCCAATGGCGGCTGCTGTGGTCTGTCAGCGGTGGATGATGCCAGAAGAGTGGCACAGAGACTGGAGATTCCTTACTATGTCATGAACTTTAAAAAAGAGTTCAAGTGTCATGTCATGGATTATTTTGTGGACGAGTATTTAAGAGGCCATACCCCCAATCCCTGCATTGCCTGCAACCGTTACGTGAAATGGGAATCCCTGTTACAGAGGAGCTTAGAGATCGGCGCGGATTATATTGCCACGGGACATTATGCGAGGATCGACAGACTGCCAAACGGCCGTTTCGCCATCCGCAATTCCGTTACGGCGGCGAAGGACCAGACCTATGCGCTGTATAACCTGACGCAGGAGCAGCTGGCTCATACCCTGATGCCGGTGGGAGAATACACTAAGGATGAGATCCGTGCCATGGCAGAAGAAGCGGGACTTCCGGTGGCACATAAGCCGGACAGTCAGGAAATCTGCTTTGTGCCGGATAACGATTATGCTTCCTTTATTGACAGAGAAGCAGGAGAAAAGGTACCGGGTCCGGGCAATTTTGTCGCGGAGGACGGCAGGATACTGGGGCATCATAAGGGAATTACCCATTATACCTTAGGACAGCGCAGAGGACTGGAGCTTCCCATGGGAGAGAGGGTGTTTGTTACTGCCATCCGCCCCGAGACCAATGAGGTGGTGATCGGTTCCAACCGGGAACTTTTCACGGACAAAGTATTATGTGAAAATGTGAATTATATGGCAGTGGAGGATGTCACAGAACCCGTCAGAGTACTGGCGAAGATCCGCTATAATCATAAGGGAGAATATGGAACGCTTACAAAACAACCGGATGGCAGAGTACTCTGTACCTTCGATGCACCGGTGCGTGCCGCAACACCAGGGCAGGCCATGGTATTCTATCAGGATGAGCATGTACTGGGCGGTGGGACCATTGTTCTGTAGGAAAACAGGGATCACTATTTTTACAGTAGTGATCCCTTGTTTTATCCTAGTATAACAGTTTTAAATTAACTACCCCATATCACTTGCCTATTTTCCCGATAGCACAGGCTAAAAATCCTCAGCGTAGCCCGCTACGCCTACGTTTTTTATCCTGCACTCTCAGAAAAATATTCTACGTGAATGGTGTAGTTATTTAGAAACCGTTATCCTAGGTGTGACAACAACAGCGAGGCGTGCATATATTAGAAGAAAGCTTTTATAATTCACAGGAGAGACTATGGATTATCGATTTTCGTTTCAGAGACCTATGAGAAGAAACAGCTTCTGTTCCATGAAGGGAACGATCGTGGATCTGGTACCGGCAGGACAGGGCGGCCGCAGAGCCGACGGATGTCTGTTATTTGCTGCTATCGAGGATACGGATGGCAATACAGTGAACTTTTTTATCAACCCCGATACCTATGTGGTGGATTTCACGACGTTGTCAGTGGGAATGATGGCAACCTTCTGGTATCGCAATGATGCCCCCATGCCCCTGATCTATCCACCTCAGTATACTGCAGTGGTAGTGGCTGAAGAGAGAAGCGACCGGTATGTGGATGTGAGCTATTACAACAATTCCTTGGTCAATGAGGAGCAGACTCTGCAGCTGAATCTGGATGGCACCGTGGATGTGCGTACCGTGAACAACCAGTATTTCCAGGCGAGTCCCGCAAATCATAATCTGGTGGTCATCTATTCCTCTTCCACAAGAAGTATTCCTGCCCAGACCACGCCGTCTACAGTGGTGGTACTGTGTGACAGAAGCTGTGGTTAGACAGACAAAAGAGGACAGTTGTAGTCTATAGACCTATTGAGATTTTTTCAAAAATGTTATACCATAAGACAATCCCCCCAATATTCGCATATCGTGGGATTATCATCCCACTTTTATGCTCATATCGGGGTGGGTCCCAAGGTCTTTCACCCACATATGAGCAAGCTCATGTGGGCTTAGACCTTGGAACCCTGGCATCATAGGATATATTCATGGTTGTCTGTGCGCAGTGCAGGCAGTCTGTGATGGGGAGATTACTTGTGATTTTGGCAGGACGAATGAGAAAAGAGGACATTATGGGTAAGAAAAAGCAGATGCGTTCTGAAGTAAAAGGGAATGTGAAAAACAGCATAGGAAGAATTGCGTTTGCAGCATTGGCTGTGCTTTTACAGATCGGCTGGATACTGGTATTGATGATCAAACTGTATCAGTATTCTTCAGTGATCTCCCTGCTGACCAGTCTGTTTGCACTACTGGTGGCACTCAGGATTTATGGGAAACATACCAATGCTGCATTTAAGATGCCCTGGATCATTGTAATATTGGCATTTCCTGTGTTCGGTCTGTGTATTTACGGATTGTTCGGACATAAAGAGGCTATGCATAAAATCATCCGGAAATTTGAGGATGTGGATGCACAACTGATTCCTCTGAATGTTCAGAATGAGACAATATTGCAGCGGCTGGAGCAGGAAGATCCTCTGCTGGCAAATCAATGCCATTATGTCTGGAAGTATGGTAATTATCCGGTGTATGATGGAACAGATGTGAAATTCTATCCGGAAGCTTATCTGGGATATGAGGAACAGCTTAAGGAACTGGAGAAGGCAAAGCACTTTATATTCCTGGAATATCATGCCATAGAGGAGGCGGAGGCTTTTGCACGGCTGAAAGATGTATTGGCAAGAAAGGCTGCCGAGGGCGTGGAAGTCCGTATCCTGTACGACGATGTGGGCTGTATCGGCTTTTTGGATAAAAGCTTTATAGACCGCATGAATGCCATCGGTGTACAGTGCCGGGTATTTAACTATGTAGTGCCCTTTTTAAATATTTTCATGAATAATCGCGATCATCGTAAGATTATGGTCATCGACGGAAAAGTAGGATTCACCGGTGGATATAATCTGGCAGATGAGTATTTTAATATCACGCATCCTTACGGCTACTGGAAGGATACCGGTGTGAAGCTGACCGGCAGAGCGGTACAGAATTTTACCATGATGTTTTTGGAAATGTGGAACGTTATGGGACAGGCGGATACAGATTATGAAAAATATCTGAAGGCATGGCAGGAAGGTGTGGAAGACGGAAATGTGCAGAAGGCGTCCGGCTATGTACAGCCCTATGCGGATTCTCCACTGGACGGAGAGCCGGTGGGTGAGAATGTCTACCTGAACCTGATCAAGACGGCGAAGAAACGCCTCTATGTGGCAACTCCCTATCTGATCATCAGTGATGAGATGACGAGAGAGCTGGGACTGGCAGCCAAACGGGGCGTGGACGTGCGTGTATTTACCCCCGGTATTCCGGATAAAAAAATCATCTACGGTGTGACCAGATCTTATTATTCCGGACTGGTGCGTCAGGGCGTGAGAATCTATGAATATACCCCGGGCTTTTTGCATGCGAAGCAGATGCTGTGTGATGAGGATACGGCGACCGTCGGTACCATCAACATGGATTACCGAAGTCTTTACCATCATTTTGAAAATGGTGTATGGATGCACGGCTGCGATGCTATCCGGGATATTGAGGCAGATTTTGATAAGCTGATACAGGATAGTGAGGAAGTCACCGATAAATACCGGGATGGAAGGAAAAATATGGCAGTGAGAGGCTGGCAGTGTATCATGCGCCTGATCGCACCGCTATTGTAACAGATGTCTGTTTAGTCAGTGCAAAATGAATGTAACGATAAAGAACCGGGACATTTTTCGGATGTGCGGAAAAGAGTTCCGGTTTTGTAATATGGAATTTGTTTTCTGTGGGAGAAGGAGTGGAACGTGAAAATACTGGTCAGCGCCTGCCTGTTGGGCGAGAACTGCAAATATAACGGGAAAAATAATTACAGCGAGCGTGTGGCAAAATATCTGGAAGGGCATGAGGTGATCCCAGTCTGCCCCGAAGTACTGGGAGGACTTACAATACCCAGAGATCCATCGGAGATCGTGGACGGTGTGGTCAGAAACTGCAAAGGCATAAATGTGGACAGGCAGTTCCGGGAAGGCGCAGAAGAAGCACTCCGGATCGCCGAAGAGAATGGCATTGATCTTGCAGTCTTACAGTCCAGAAGCCCCAGCTGCGGCGTAAGGCAGATCTACGATGGAAGCTTTACAGGTAAACTCATTCCCGGACAGGGAGTATTTGCGGAATTGTTGGAAAAGAACGGCTTCCGTGTGATGGACAGCCAATACATTGTTTTGAGAACTGGTGAAAGAACACATCCAACTTTGGAAAAATAATAAAGATTGACAAATGAACGTTATGGCAATATGATAAAGATGTAAATAATGTTCGCCCACCGTTGGCGGCTGATAAATGAACGGCTTGAAAATACCCCCTCTTCTTTTTTCTTATTTTTATTTTGAAAGAGAAGAGGGTATTTTATTTTACAAAGGGGAAAAGCTGAAGGGATGTAGGAAAAATGAGCAGGAAAACGAGTGGAAAGAAAAAACAGGCGGTTATAAAAAACGATAAACAGAAAAAAATATCCGGAGAAAAGTCAAGGAAAGAGGTGATCACCTGGGAGGTAATAGGGATTGCTTTGTTTGTACTGTCGTGGGTGTGTATTATTCTGCCGGCTGTGTTAAGCGATTCTGAAGGACACCTTTCTTATGGCTGGGTATTCCTTGTTCTTTTTTTCATCTTAAGTATCAGCAGCGTCGTGGTACTGATCCGTATCTTTCCGGATGCGGCAGCACTGGATATGGAGAAGGGTGTGGATAAGTATTTGAACCGGGATTTTACGAAGATCGCAGATGCAGGAAAACAGACCATGGAAGAACGCCTGAAAAAACATGGTTTTCGGGAGACAGAAGAGGGATTTTACCGGAAGAAAAAGTTCTCCTTTACGAAAGATGCGGTATGCTACTATGTGGCGCTTACAGATGCAGAATATCCGGGAAAGACCTGCGACAATATCACATCACGGATGGAGAGAATCCCAGAGAAGACAAAAGCTGTCTGCGAGATCGTGTTCCTGTACCGGACGGAGCTGACACAGAGTGACAGAGACTGGCTGAAGAACGAGACGGCGATGGACATTGCCATGGAGACGGTATTTCCCACAGCGGAAGGGCACAGTGTGATCCCGGTACTGGTGGACAGTGCCACGGGAGTGGGAGAATATCTGTCGAAGACCGGGGGTATCAGTATCTATGCTCACGGATGTCGGCTATTAAAAAAACTCTGTCGGAAGTAGGCAACAGAGTTTTTTTAGTGAAAGGATTTTACAGCTTGTGATATTCCGGGCTGCGTTTTTCGTAGATCGTATAATATTTGAAACCGCACAGCTGCAGGATCTCGGAGGCGAGATCCAGATAGGATCCTACATCCTGTGTCTTGTGGGCGTCGGTTCCTACGGTGATGATCTCACCGCCCAGTTCGTGATAGCGGCGCAATACATCGGTACAGGGATGGGGCTGCCTGAGACCGTAGCGGAAGCTTCCGGTGTTTAACTCCAGACCTTTTCCATGTCGGACTAATAACTCGAGGATCGGATCGATGGCATCCTTATATTTGTCATAGGAATAATTTTTATCTTTGTTCGGCGCCACACGGACGATATAATCCAAGTGCCCTAAGACATCATAGTCGTCATGGCATTTCAGATTTTCCAGCGTCTCTGCAAAATAAGCACGGATGGCTTCTTCCTCGGAAGAAAACTTTTCAAAATATTCGGGGTAGTAGGGATCCATTCCCCGGCACAGGTGGGTAGAGCCAATGACGAAATCAAAATCATAGGCGGAAGTAAAATCCTCATTGCGGTCTGCCAGATGCGGCTGCAATCCCAACTCCACGCCGAAGAGGATCCGCATTTTCCCTTCGTATTTGGCGCGACAGCGGAGTACATCATACAGATAAGAATCCGTGTTCAGTAAAAAGATCGAGCCCGGACCTTCCTCGGTACGGGGATAATCAAAGTCATTATGTTCAGTGAAGCACATGGTTTCCAGTCCCAGAGAGATCCCTTTATCGATCATCTCTGGCATGGGAGCCTTTGAATCTCCGGAAAAAGAAGAGTGAAGATGACAATCTGCTTTGATAGACATATTTTTATCCTTTCTGGTTATTATAAATTTATTATAAATGTGATTTCATCATTTTTTGAACTTCTGAAAAACATTTTCCAATTACTGAATCCGGAATCTGTCTGCAGACGGACAGATATGTTTTCCTGCAAGTGAACTTATTATAACAAAAAACGGAGCAAAAACCATACCATTTCTAAACAAACTGTAAAATTTACCACAAAATCACAAATATTTTTCATTTACATCTTGAATTATAAAGAGGAATT
>CAKSAM010000016.1 GCA_934436245.1 uncultured Acetatifactor sp. | reverse complement strand
CCGCACAGAACCTTGGGGAAGGAATTGCATGCAAGCATGGCACCTTCGCCGGTTCCGCATCCGGTGATCACGAAATCTGCTGCACCGGAGTTTAAAAGAACTGCTGCCAGAATACCGTTCTGTACATAGGTCAGGGAATTGGGATCCTCTGCACCGCACATACCGTAGTTGAATACTTCATGACCCATGGGCTCTACTACTTTTTTAAGAGTAGCGCAGATCATTTCATTCTTGGCAGCCTGACTGTTTTCATTGATCAAAGCTATCTTCATGAGATACTCCTTTTCTAAACGCCACAACAGTCAGCCGCCGAAATTCTTCTGCGACTGACCTGATGTGGGTAATTTATTTTATTGTCTTACAATCCTTCCCTTGCGCATCCGTACTTCGATTTTTCCGGTTTCTCACTTGTAAATCCACACTTCGTGCTTTACATCCGGCTCGTAAACTCACCGGATATTTACTCGTGAGCCGCACTGCGTGGGCTCTACTGGGGCTGCTTGCCAATGTAAGCAAGGATACCGCCATCTACATAAAGGATGTGTCCATTCACTGCATTGGATGCCTCAGAAGCAAGGAATACAGCGGGACCGGTCAGTTCTTCAGGCTTTAACCATCTGTTAGCAGGGGTCTTAGCACAGATGAACTGGTCGAAAGGATGTCTGCTGCCATCGGGCTGGATCTCACGAAGAGGAGCCGTCTGAGGAGTCTCGATATAACCGGGTCCAAGGCCGTTACACTGAATGTTGTACTGACCGTACTCGGAGCAGATATTTCTGGTCAGCATCTTTAAGCCGCCCTTAGCTGCTGCGTATGCAGATACAGTCTCACGACCCAGCTCGGACATCATGGAGCAGATGTTGATGATCTTACCATGATTCTTCTTGATCATGCCGGGGATAACTGCCTTAGATACGATGAAAGGTGCGTTCAGGTCTACGTCGATCACCTGACGGAACTGATCTGCGGTCATCTCGGTCATAGGGATTCTCTTGATGATGCCTGCGTTGTTCACCAGGATATCAATAGTGCCTACTTCCTTCTCGATCTGAGCTACCATAGCGTTCACTGCTTCTTCATTGGTAACATCACATACATAGCCGTGAGCCTTGATGCCTTTCTCGGCGTATGCTGCGATTCCCTTGTCTACCAGCTCCTGCTTGATATCGTTGAAGCAGATGGTAGCACCGCACTCAGCGTATGCGGAAGCGATAGCAAAACCAATACCGTAAGATGCGCCGGTTACCAGAGCGACCTTACCTTCCAGTGAGAAATTAGTAAATTCAGACATTTTGTTTTCTCCTTTTCTTTATGTTTCAAGTTATTCAGTTACATTTTTATGTTCAGCCTTCCTTTCGGAAACGGCTTACTTTCTTCATCAGAGACATGGGAACTTCTTATTTCAGATCTCTGTTATCTACACCGTCCATGTCGTCAAAATCCTGATTCTCGCCGACCATACCCCAGATAAAGGTATATGCTCTGGAACCACATCCGGAATGAATGGACCAGCTGGGTGAAATCACTGCCTCTTCATTACGCATTACAATGTGACGGGTCTCATCCGGTTCTCCCATGAAATGCATTACAAATGCATCCTCGGGAATATCAAAATACAGATACACCTCCATACGTCTGTCATGTGTATGACAGGGCATGGTGTTCCATACACTGCCGGGCTCTAACTTCGTCATACCCATCTCCAGCTGACAGCTCTCTACCTGTCCGGGAAGGATATACTTGCAGATAACTCTGTGGTTGGCATCCTCCAGAGTACCCAGTTCTACTTTGTTCTCATCCTTTACAATGACTACACCCTCTTTGGGAGTACCCTCAGGCTTGATCAGCACTGTAGGATATGTCTTATGTGCAGGAGCGGAATTCAGATAAAATTTAGCAGGCTGTTTTGCATCTTCACTTGCAAAAATAATCTCTTTTGAACCCATTCCTATGTACATGGCTTCTTTGTAGCCTACCTTGTACACTTTGCCATCAACGGTAATCATACCTGCTCCACCGATATTGATCACTCCCAGTTCTCTTCTCTGGCAGAAATACTCTGCACGGAGCTCATCTCCGGCGGTCAGAGTGATAGGGCTTACAGGCACTGCTGCCCCTGTAATAATTCTGTCGATGTGACTGTACACCAGCTTGATCTCGCCCGGTACAAACAGATCCCGGATCAGAAATTCTTCTCTCAGACGCTCTGTAGTGTAATGCTTCACATCTCTTGGTGATACTGCTGTTCTAAGTTCCACCTTACGCCTCTCTTTCCTCAATGATCAGCCTGCATGCCGTCATTGAATGATACCATTTTATGAAAGCACTTACATTATAGCATATCATTGTAACCATTTCCAACACATTTTTACTTTTTTATAAAAATTTTGAAAAACTGTAAATGCTTTTCTCATTTGCATGAGTTAAGTATACTAGAAAAAATCCTCAAAGTCTTTTCATATTTTAATCTAAACATTGCAAATTTTGAACTTTTGGTGTTTAATGAAAGAAAAAGAGAAAAGGGAAGAAAAAATGGAAGAACTTACCTCCTGTAAAACAGCCATAGAAAACTGTAAGACCTCCGGGACCTTTGCCATTGCCCACCTATATAAAGAAGAAAAAGCCATGGAGATGCACATCCATGACTGTTATGAAATCTACTATTCCATCTGCGGCGGCAAGCAGTTCCTCATTGACAACTGTTTCTACTCCATCGCTCCGGGAGACCTCTTTATCATCAACCAGTACGAAAGCCACAAGCTGACCCAGATTGATAACTCCATCCATGAACGGATCGTCCTGTCGGTAGCGCCGGACTTCATGAAGCAGATCTCTACCTCTGAAACGGATCTGAGTTTCTGCTTCACACACCGTAATGCTCCATTCTCTCATAAACTTTCGTTAAACAAGGAACAGCAGAAGCGCTTTCTCTACTATATTAACAAAATCACTTCCGCAGAGGGCTTTGCCCATGACATCACAGAGTATGCATCCTTCATGGAATTGATGGTCATGCTTAATACCTTGTTCGTGCGCAGTGCAGAGCAGGCCGGTACAGGAGACGATGCCGGTACAGATACCGCTGAATACAGGGATACCACCTATCGTTACAATCATCAGGTGGATGATATTCTGGCCTATATCAATCAGAATATCTCTCAGCCAATTACCGTAGATCAGTTGGCCGGACAATTCTATCTGAGTGAATCCTATATCTGCCGGATTTTCAAATCCGCCACCGGCACCACCATCAACAAATACATCACCGCACGCCGCATCAGTATTGCCAAAGCCGTCCTGAATGAGAACGGTAACGTCATGGAAGCATTTGAACGCAGTGGTTTCACAGACTACAGCAATTTCTTTAAAGCCTTCACCAAAGCAGTAGGCGTTTCTCCGAAAAAATACGCAAGCCTGAGTGTCAGTTAAACTGCTGACCCTCAGGCTTCTCTTTTTATATCTGTTAATCATTCGGTCTCTGATAGAACCGTCCTGCCAGATTCTCCGTCCGTATCATATTGACGAATGCCTGGGGATCGGTCTTACGCACCGTATTCACAACCTTATTCACTTCATCCCGTCCTACCACGGAATACAGCACGTCACATTCCTGCCTGGAATAGCAGCCTTCTCCTTTGATCAACGTAGCATCATGATTGGTGATCTCCGCAATGGCTTCATAGACATCCTCCGGCTTCTTAGTCACAATGATCAGAGTCTGTTTCTGATATCGCTTATACAGTGCATGCAGCACCTGTGTTGATGTATACTGGAAAATAATGGAATACAGTGCCTTATCCCAGCCAAACAGAGCACCGGCTATCCCTAAGATCACCACATTCCCCGCAAAAATATAGTTCCAGGAATCAATGCCGTATTTTTCCGACAGGAAAATGGCAATGAAATCCGTACCGCCGCTGGTGGCATTGGCAAACAGGCACAGACTGATCGCTAATGCATTGATCAGTCCGCCGAAGATGGAAATCAGCAGAATATCCTCCGTCACAGGAAACGACGGCACGATATCCGTTAAAATACCGCTCACCACGATCATCAGGCAGGAATATCCTGTGAACTTCTTTCCGATGAATTTGAAACTGATGACTACCGGAACCGCATTTAAGATAAAGTTAATCACCGAAAAGGGCGGCTCCCAGTGCCACAGCAGAACGCTGATCTCCTGGATCAGACGGGTCAGACCGTTGAAGCCCCCGGGAATCAGTCCTCCGGTGCGGACAAAGCTTTTTAAGTTGACTGCCATGATAAAGGATCCCGCCAGGATCAGGCAGGTACGCCTCAGGGTATCACAAATACTCTTCTTCGTCATAATCTGCTCCTTCTTACCTCTTTTCGGTCTCTTCCTTCACGGAACTTTCCTCTGTATGCCTTTTCTCCGCATTCCCGTGTTCCATCGTTTCCGTGTTCTCCGCTCTGTTTTCGGTTTCAACCGCCATTTCCGTTTCATCCATCACTTTTGTTTCGTCTGCTGTCTTTTGCGAAGAGTCATTCCCCCTGCGATCTGTCTTTCTACTGCTGCGTCTCTGCCACAATACACAGCCCACAAGGATCAGTATGCTTCCCCCACTCACCAGTGCTCCGATATTCCATCCATCCGGCACGTAATGCATCTGAAGCGTATGTTCTCCGGCTTCCAGGTCAAATGCCATCAGTGCATCACCGAAAGTCCCGGGTTCTGTCTTCTCGCCATCGATCCACACTGTCCAGCCTTTCTCATAAGGTACGGACAGAATCAGTCTGCCAGCTTCATTCAGACTTAGGGTTCCCGAAATATGGGTACTGTCCATCTGCACATTTTCCAGATGCTCCTGTGACAATCGTTCCACTGCCTGTGCCAGCACATCCTCATTCAGCACATAGGCCTCCGCAGACACCTTCGGCGTATCATCCGTGTCATCCCCGTTGGTCAGCGTCACGCGCTCTCCCTCCAACAGATATCCCAGATACAGAATGGATCCGTCCTTCAGATCACTGTAATCCTGCGTCTCCAGCGTTCCCCCAAGCACCTGAACCTTTTTCGTCCCTGTGGCATTGATCCTTGCGTAATAGTAGCCTGCCCGGTCCGCCGTAATACATACATTGTCTCCGCTAGTCTCACTGGTCGCCCGATCCAGTAAGGGCTCTGCGATCCCCAGATCCTCGGTCAGCTGATTCTGCACTCTCACACCGGTACCGATCTCGTCCGTAACATTCCAGCCCGTCGGTGCCACATAGCCAAAGGGCAGCGTATATTTACAATGATATAAATAAACATCTCCGCTGTTATTCACGAGCTCATACAGACCGTTTTCGTATTTATCCGATTCGCCGAACATGTAATCTACATTGAGCAATGCTGCCACAAAAGCTGTCGCACCGTCATAACCGTAATAAACCTTGCTGTGCCGCATGCCAAGCTTCTTATACAGATCCATTACATTAGAATTCATGGTGGAGGAAAATACCGAAGCCGTGGGATACCCCGTCAGGGTTCCGTCATTTTTCGTCTTACGGGTAAACTTCTCGATACGGAAAAATCTCTCCCCCTCCTGTTCCTGCGCCAGGGCGTACAACGCCTTATAATCCTCCTGATCTCCCAGATAAGCGCTCCGTCCGGTAGTGCCCAGACTTGTATTAAATGTATTGATGCTCAGCTCCGCCACCACACAGGCCAGTACCAGAATACCCAGCACCTGTCTGGTCAGTTCGTCCTTTCTCGTCCGGTACAGATACAGAACCACTCCGTAGATCGTAACAAACACAAGGGTCAATACTTCAATGCCTGTATCAAAATCCTCACTCACCACGAATTTTTCACAGGCAAGTAAAAATACCACTGCTGCCAGATACCCGTACAGGATCTGTCTGGGAGAAGTACCCTCTACATTCCTGAAAGCATCATAACACATTACCAGGATCAGGAAAATATAAAGAAAAGACTGTCTCGCAGGCAGGGAATCCGGATAATTCAGACCGTGCCACAAAAAATCCAGAACATTGGTTCCAAAGCTGAGCAGCAAAAATCCAGCCAATGCCAGATTACAGAACCGTTTTCTTACCGATATTTTTTCATTCAGCGCATACATGGGCACCAGTAAAAATACCGCCACACCACAATAGATATTTGGCCAGTGTTCCAGTCCCCTCTCCGTGGTCACACACAGGCAGTGTCTCGCCAGCATATCAAACACGGAAAAATAGGACTCCAATGTACTGGGGAAATCCGAATTGCCGAAATCCGTCCGCAAGATAGCGCAGACCTCCGGAATCAGCAGTGCCGCAGCCAGCCCTCCTGCCAGCAGAGATGCAAATGCAAATCTTCCGATCCTGCCGAATACCGTTTTTACTTTTTGGCTCTGTCCTTCCGTCATGGTATGGTATTCTGTGATCAGCAGTGTTCCAAAATACAGCACCAGAAAAATGCAGACCATAATGGAAATATAGTAATTGGTCAGGATACAAAGCCCCAGGGTCACAGTGTACATGACCCATCTGCCCTCTCTGGCCAACCGCTCCGCTCCTAGCAGGATCAACGGTAACAGGATCAGGCAGTCAAGCCACATCACATTCCAGTTATAGGCTGCCAGATAACCGGACAGGGCATAACAGGTTGAAAACAGGATCACCGCCGGATCCACCGTGCCGAAAGCTTTCCGCAGATAAATGCTGAACGTAAGCCCCATAAGACCGATCCGCAGGATCACGAGATAACTCATGAATTCCATGATCAGGCTCTCCGGTAGGAAAAATACCAGCCAGTTAAAGGGGCTGGCCAGGTAATACACATAAAGAGCGAGAAAATTCGAACCAATTCCCACATTGTAAGAATAAGCCAGACCATCACCCAACCTGATCTTATGCACAAATTCACTTAAAAAAGGCATATACTGATGGTACATGTCGGAGAACAGAAAACTCCGGTCACCAAAAGGATATATGCCCCGTATGATAAAAAGAATCAGCATAATAAATGCAGGCACAAAGAACGCAAGCACAGAGATTCCTCTCTGCGTCCTGCGTTCTGCACTTATTGCTGTCGTCTGATTGTCGTTCATCTTAAACTTCATATCTCCAATAACCTGCAACCAATCTCTTTTTCTTACCTTCCATAATCAAACAGCAGATAATACTCCAGACTCCGGTAATCGTTCAATGCTTCCCCACATTCCTTCACCGTTGTGAGCGTGCCGTCCGCCTCTCTCACACCTGCTGCACTGATCACCGGGTATTTCTCCCTAAATCCGGTCAGGCTGCTCTGCAGGGCAGGTAACGGCAGATCACAGTTCTCCAGCACATCCATGGCCAGATAATTGGCACTGGTCTCTCCGTCCGTCTGCTCCTCGATGTCAAAGTTGCTCCAGATCACATAAGGCACTTTGTATTTTAACAGATTTTCCTCGTCTGTTAAAGTCTCCGGATCCACTTTATTATTTCTTAAGATCGGGTTGCTCACATAAGTTGTAGGCTGATGGTCACCGAAAAAGACAATCATGGTATCCTCATCTGCCTGAGAGAAATAATCGATCAGTCCCTGCAGGGCGGAATCGGTCTGCTTTACCAGTGACAGATACATGGACAATGCTTTGGAGTCAATACCATCCACGGTAATATCCGGGGTAAAGTTGTGGAATTCCTCTTCGTAACCGCTGTGATTCTGCATGGTTACGTTAAAGACAAACAGAGGCTCTCCCTCTTTTTTATCCTCGTACAGTTCGATGATCCTGGCAAAGCTGCTCTCATCGGAGATATAGTTACGGATCCGTTTCGGATTCGTGAAATCATCCTGGGATAAAAACTCATCAAAGCCAAGTAGCGGATAGACTCTGTCTCTGTCCCAGCCGCTGGCATAATACGGATGGATCGCCACGGTATGATAGTCCAGCTCCTTCAGGTAGGATGCCAGGGACGGCGTCTCCTTCTGCACATACTGCTGGTAAGCCACACTGCCCTGGGGCAGGAAGCCGATGGTATTGCCGGTGAGGAATTCGAACTCCGTATTGGCAGTATTCCCACCCAGAACGGAAACATTCAGATAACCGGTTCTGGTATTCTCAGCGCCCTGCTGTAAGCTGTGGATAAAGGGCATATAGTCCTCATTGGTGGTGAAATCGCCTCTCACCGCCAGATCGGAAAATGCCTCATCCATGATGACAATGATATTGGGACGTTTTACGCTCTCCGGATCCTCCACTGCAGCCGTAAGGCCTGAGGAATCCTGTCCTGCCTGTGTATACTTACTGCCGGTCTCCTCCGGAGAATATCCTGACGGCTTCTCCACATCCAGATACTCCATTTCCATCAGAAAAGCCACGATATTGCCATCTCTCTTATTCATGACGGTAGGGGTAAACAGCTTGTCGTACAATCCAAAATTCTGCACGAAACTCTCGCTCTGTATCATGCCGGTATAACCATAGATCATGACAATACTTAACAGGATCAGCGCCGCTCTCTTAGCCACTCTTCCCGGTGCCCTCATATGAAAACGGCTCTCGATCAATAACAATATCAGGAATCCTATCATGACCAGCACCGTGCTGCCCTTCAGTGTATAGTTAAAATTCCCTGCCACACTGGCAGCCGTACCGATGGAATAAATATCCCAGGGCATAATAGGTGCTGACCGGAAATTCAACACATAATAATTCGCAAGACCCGCCGCCATGAAGAATGCCGTCTGCAGCATCAGAGCTGCCCGGACATATTTAACGATTCCGAATAACAGAAGTGCGGTCAGTACATAAAAAGCCATGTTCAATATCTGTGTCTTAAAATGCATCGTTGTGAAAGGATTGTGGGTATACATTTCAAACAGATAAAATGTCACCAGCGGACATACCGCAAGTGCTACGCAGGAAGGAAGCTTCTCCCTGGTGATTCCTATTTTCCGGACGCAGTGACGCAAAAAGCCTGCAATGGCAGCTGCGAGACTTCGTATTGATTTTTTCTGTAAATAATCCATCGCTTAACTCTCCTTACGATTCTGAAGAGATTTTATCGCAATGGCAGAAAAATAACAATTTCCGAATTGCACACATTTACTAACATTACAGGCTTAATTTTGTTACTTTTTACAAATATTTTACTTGATTCTTATTTGACTTCGTATTTTCCGGCTTCCTTCAGGCGCAGCATTGCTCTCGCCATGGATGCCTGGGATACATGATACTCCTGGATACTCTGCTTCTGACGCAGCTGTTCCTTCGCACGCTCCAGGGCAGCCTCCGCACGGACCCTGTCGATATCCTCCGGGCGTTCTGCCGTATCCACCAGCATGATCACACGGTTATGGGAAATGTAGACACAGCCCACACCGACTACGGCTTTGGTCCAGTCATCATCCTCTTTTTCCTTGAAGCGTACCTCGCCCTCTCTCGTGGCAATGACCATATCCTCGTGGTGAGACATAATGGCCTGCTCACCGTCCAGGGCAGGTACGATAATAATGCCGCATTTTCCATCGAAAAATACTTTATCACTGGCAATGACCTTCAAACTAAAGGTGTTCATATGCACACCGCCTTTCCTTACTGTGCCATGAGCTTCTTAGCCTTTTCCACTGCCTCATCAATGGTTCCTACATTGAAGAATGCAGCTTCCGGATACTCATCCATCTCACCGTCGATGATCGCACGGAATCCGCGGATAGTCTCCTTCACAGGCACATACTTGCCGGGTACACCGGTGAAGTTCTCTGCCACATGGAAGGGCTGGGAGAGGAAACGCTGGATCTTACGGGCACGATATACGGTGACCTTATCCTCATCGGACAGCTCCTCCATACCCAGGATGGCAATGATATCCTGCAGTTCCTTGTACTTCTGCAGCATTGCCTGCACCTGGCGTGCGGTCTCATAATGTTCCTTACCTACCACATCCTCTTCCAGAATACGGGAAGTGGATTCCAGAGGATCCACTGCAGGGTAAATACCCTGTTCCACGATCTTACGGGACAGAACAGTGGTGGCATCCAGATGTGCGAATGTAGTCGCAGGTGCAGGGTCAGTCAGGTCATCCGCAGGCACGTAAACAGCCTGTACGGAAGTGACACTACCCTTGTTCGTGGAAGCGATACGCTCCTGTAACTCACCGACCTCGGTAGCCAGTGTGGGCTGATATCCTACTGCGGAAGGCATACGGCCTAACAGTGCGGATACCTCACTACCTGCCTGCACAAAACGGAAGATGTTATCAATGAACAGCAGCACATTCTGGTGCTCTTCATCACGGAAGTACTCTGCCATGGTCAGTCCTGTCTCGGCGACACGCATACGTGCTCCGGGGGGCTCGTTCATCTGACCGAAGACTAATGCGGTCTTCTCCAGAACTCCGGACTCCTTCATCTCACTCCACAGATCATTACCCTCACGGGAACGCTCTCCGACACCGGTGAATATAGAATAGCCGCCGTGCTCCGTAGCAATATTCCGGATCAGCTCCTGGATCAGCACGGTCTTACCTACACCGGCACCACCGAACAGACCGATCTTACCACCCTTTGCATAGGGTGCCAGCAGATCGATAACTTTAATACCGGTCTCCAGCATTTCTACGACCGGACTCTGCTCTTCGAAGGAAGGCGGATCTCTGTGGATGACCCAATGCTCCTCTCCTTCCAGGGATTCTCCACCATCGATGGTCTCTCCCAATACGTTGAACAATCTTCCCAGTGTCTTTTTACCTACCGGAACCTGGATTCCTTTACCGGTGGCAATGACATCCATATCCTTGCAAAGTCCTTCACTGGCACCTAACATAATACAGCGGACGGTATTGTTGCCGATGTGCTGTGCCACTTCCATGACCAGGCGTCTGCCTTCGCTGTATACTTCCAGGGCATCCTTGATAAAAGGAAGATCATTGTTCTCGAACTCTACGTCTACAACAGGTCCCATGACCTGGACGATCTTGCCATGATTTTTTTCCTTTACGTTACTCAATTGTTCAGGACCTCCTTTCTTGCCTTTTTCTTCTTTTTCTGAGCCTTGGCACCGGCAATGACCTCCGTGATCTCCTGTGTGATCATAGCCTGTCGTACCCGGTTGTACTGAATGGACAGATCGTGGATCATGGCGGACGCATTTTTATTTGCAGCCTCCATGGCCATCATTCTGGCGTTCTGTTCACTGCAGAACGATTCTACCAATGCACCATACACATATCCCATGACAAAATCCGGGACAATGTTATCAAGCACTGCCTTTGGGGACGGTGTCATGACAAGCGGCTCCTGATACATACTCAGATCCTGTCCGTCTTTGGTAATAAACCGTTCTTTTACGATAGGTAACAGACGCATCATCTGCGGTTCGGTTGTCACGCTGTTTACCATATTGGTATAAATGATATATACCTCATCCAGCTGCTCTGCCTGGAACTGCTCCAGGATCGTCTCCGTAATGATACGGGCACGATGCAGGGTCGGGTTCTGTGCGGTGTAATGGAACTGCTCCGCTACCTCGATACCCCGGTGTCCGAAATACTGACGTCCCAGTTCACCCACGACGAACAGTTTGTACTTTCCGGTTTTCCCGGCTTTCTGCATCTGCTCTTCCGCCATTTTCAGTACATTATGGTTATAGGCTCCGGCCAGACCCTTATCAGCGGTGACTACTACCAGTCCCGTAGTCTTCTCCCCGGCCGGTTTGTCCTTACGCTCATCGAAGTACTTATTGTCGATCTCCGGTAAGTGACGGACGATTCTGCTGACCATCGTCTGCAGAGTATAGAAGTAAGGCTCCGTCTCTTCCAGATTCTTCTTGGCTTTCCGAAGCTTCGTGGAAGAGATCATATACATGGCATTGGTGATCTTCATAGTATCCTGAATGCTTTTCATACGGCTTTGTATTTCTCGCGTATTTGCCATGTTAACCTCCTGTTATTTGTAACTATTCAGAGCCAATGGGCGAAGTAACCACATAAGCAAAAGCAAAGCCCTGAAAGAGCGTTTTTGCGAATGGGGTTCTGAATAGTTACATTATTTCTGTAAAAATTCCTTTTTAAATTCTGTTGCTGCATCACAGATCTGCTTGTTCAGCTCGTCATCCAGAGCCTTGGTAGTCTCTAACTGACGAACGATATCGCTGTGCTGCTCCTTCATGTAGCTTAAGAACTGCATCTGGAAATCCTTCACCTGATCTACGGGCACATCCAGCATTACTCTGCCGTTGGCTGCGCACAGGGTCATAACCTGTTCTGCCATGCTTAAAGGTCTGCACAGCGGCTGCTTTAACAGCTCCATCAGTACATGACCATGCTGTAACTGCTCCTTGGTGGCATTGTCCAGATCGGATGCGAACTGTGTGAACACTTCCATCTCACGGAACTGTGCCAGGTCGATACGGATACTTCCGGCTGCCTTCTTCATTGCCTTCGTCTGTGCGGCACCGCCGACACGGGATACGGACAGACCGACATTGACTGCAGGTCTCATACCGGAGAAGAACAGATCACTCTCCAGGAAGATCTGACCGTCAGTGATGGAGATAACGTTGGTCGGAATGTATGCGGATACATCGCCTGCCTGGGTCTCAATGATAGGCAGTGCGGTAATGGAACCGCCACCCTTGTCTGCGCTCAGTCTTGCGGAACGCTCCAACAGTCTGGAATGTAAGTAGAATACATCTCCGGGATATGCCTCACGTCCGGGAGAACGCTCCAACAACAGGGACAGTGCACGGTAAGCTACCGCATGCTTGGACAGATCATCGTATACGATGAGGACATCCTTGCCCTGATACATGAAATACTCAGCCAGTGCCGTACCGGAATAAGGTGCGATGTACTGCAGGGGTGCAGGATCGCTGGCGGTTGCGGACACGATAATGGTGTAATCCATGGCATCGTTCTTCTTCAGGGTTCCTACCAGTTTTGCAATGGTGGATGCCTTCTGGCCGATGGCCACATAGATACATACCACATCCTTGCCCTTCTGGTTCAGAATGGCGTCGATGGCGATGGAAGTCTTACCGGTCTGACGGTCACCGATGATCAGCTCACGCTGTCCACGACCGATAGGGAACATTGAATCGATTGCCAGGATACCGGTTTCCATAGGTACACCTACGGACTGTCTGTCTACGATGGAAGGAGCAGGCTGCTCGATGGGACGATACCCCTCTTCCTTAATGGGACCTGCGCCGTCGATGGGTGCTCCCAGAGCATCCACGATCCTGCCCTTAAATCCGTCACCTACTGGGATACCGGCTCTCTTACCGGTACGTACCACTCTGGTACCCTCACGGATCTCGGTATCATGACCGAACAGGATACATCCGATCTCATCCCTGCGGACATCCTGTACCATTCCCTTGACACCGGAATCGAAGATAACGATCTCACCATACTCGGCATGGTCGATACCATTGACATTGGCGATACCATCACCTACCCAGCTGACGGAACCGATCTCATGCTCCTGTGCCTGCAGGTGGAAATCTTCGATCTCACCCTTCAGGATAGAGATGATCCCCTGCTCGCTGGCAGTCTTGCCTACCTGGGAAAGCTTGTCTGCGAACTGCTTCATACGGCCATTGGTACTCCAGTCATAGACTTCGTTACCGGCACGGACGATGAAACCGCCGCCCAGAGCCGGGTCTTCCTTCGTCTCGAAGACCATATCGTCTCTGTGATATTTCTTCTGTACAAAATCACGGATATTCTGTAACTGCTCCTCTGTCGGTGCTGTCACATAGGACAGGGTCACGACGAACTCACCCTTTTTCTCGGGAGAGAGTTCTCTATACGCAGTGCAGATATCATCCCACAGATAGATATCTCCGTTATCACACAGGACCTTCAGAAAATCTCTGATCTGTAAGGGGAATACTTTTTCTATTACATTGTGTTTGGCAGACAGTGACACAGCAGGGGATTCGAAATCCAGTTTCACCTGCGGTACGGCTTTGAAGATATCGCCTGTCTGACCTACAATGTCTCCGGGGATATTCAGTTCACGCAATCTTTTTGCGTATTCTAAAGCTGTACTAATCAATCTTTTCACCTGTCTTTGCTATAAATTGGTTGTAAAGTTCTCTGTCTGAATCTGCGTTCTGACTGGCAGCCACCAGCTTTGCGGTAGCTTCCACTACCAGACCGGCGATCTGCTCCTGTGCCTGCTGAATACGCTTCTGCTCTTCCAGTGCGGCATTTTTGTCGGCATTGTCCAGGATCTTTTTTGCCTCGGTCTGGGCATCTGCCACAATACGGTCATACTCGTTGCCGGCCTTGCTTCTTGCTTCGTTCAGGATGCCTTCCTTTTCTGCCTGGACACCGCTTAAGGATGCCTCGTACTGACTCTTCAACTCATCGGCACTGTCCTGTGCCGCTTTGGCATCTGCATATTGCTTGTCGATCTCAGCCTGTCTTGCATCCAGTATCTTGTGGATGGGCTTGATCAGAAAGATCTTCACGATAGCGAAGATGATCAACAGATTCAGGATGGTCCATACAATATTAATATCTAATCTCAGCATGTGCTTTCATCCTTTCTTACGTTCCGTTTTCTAATTTCCTTATAACTATCTGCTTGTTTGTGCCGTTTCCGGCTTCGGTCCTTATAACTATCCGAAACCTCCATGCGCAAAACCGCATCTTCGATGCTTTTCTTTTGCTTATGGAGTTTTAGTCGCCGTAAATCGTCGCAAACGCTCTTACGAATGCAAGCATTCGACGATCGTTTGTGCCGTTTCCGGCTTCGGATAGTTATGCCATGAACAGAATGATCAGGATACCGATAACGAATCCGTAAATAGCGGTTGCCTCTGCCAGCGCACCACCTAACAGTAAGATCTTGGTGATCTTGCTCTCTGCTTCCGGCTGTCTTGCCACAGCCTCTGCTGCCTTACTTGTTGCGATACCGATACCGATACCTGCTCCGATACATGCCAGTGCTGCAATACCTGCTCCAATAGCTATCATAATTAAATCCTCCTAGTTTTTGCGAAGCTAAAATCCCGGTCCCTCTGACGAGATAAGGATTTTTCCTCCGTTTTTGTGTGAATCAGTGTTTCATAACCATTCAGAAGCACATTTGCAAAATCGCTCTGAATAGTTATCCAGTTACTCAATAGCTTCCTTAATGTACATCGATGTCAGGAATACAAATACGTATGCCTGGATCAGTCCATCAAAAATATCAAAGTAAAAGCTGAAGGGTACCGGCAATGCTACCGGAACCAGGAGCTTCAACAGCTCCATGATAACGAATGCTCCCAAAACGTTACCAAACAATCGCATACACAGGGACAGGGGCTTGATGAACACCTCCAGGATATTGATAGGTGTTACGATCGCAATAGGCTCGGTAAAGCTTTTGATCCATCCGCCCACACCTTTTTTGCGGATGCCTGCAGCTTCCACCAGGATGATACTCATCAGTGCCAGTGCCGCCGTTACGTTCAGATCCTTGGTAGGGGGCTTCATGCCGAACAATCCGATGATATTGGATATGCCCAGGTATAACAGTACACTTACCAGATATGGTACATACCGTCTGCCTTCCTCTCCGATCATTCCCGTAACTATGCCTTCCAGCTTTGTCACGATCGTCTCTGCCACCAGCTGTCGTCTGCTGACATTGTGTACTTTGAGGTTGCTTGTAAGGATGATCGACAATATCAGAATCACTGCCATGACGACCCAGGTGATAACGACTGATTCTGCAATATCCAGCTGTACTCCGCCGATCAGGGGAAGACCTGCCGGAAGCTTGATGGAAAATGCCGTATCACAGTTCAGCTCCTTGAGCAGTTCTGATGCCAATTCCTCCATAATACCACTTCCTTTCCGTAAACATCCCTGAAAGAGTTCTCACTCCCTCATGGTCGTTGCTATTTTACTCCTATTTGTTGAAAAACGTAAGATACATTTTTGCTAATTTGTCCCACGCAAAAATCAAAAGTTATGGCATATATTAACTATAAAAAATGAGGTATCAGAAAATCATATGACAAAATTAGTCATTTTGGGACGTAAGAGCCAGACGGGTAATTATGAAGCCTTTTTCCGTAAGCTTCCCGCACAGACCGTGACTACTTTAGTCCCCGGGGAGGTCACCTCCTGCGATGCCCTGATCCTGCCGGGCGGTGGGGATATCACTCCTGCGTTTTTTGGAGAGAACCCCAAAGGCTCCCACTCCATCGACACCGAACTGGACATCCTGCAGTTCCAGGCACTGGACACAGCCATTGCCGCAGGCATCCCGGTCATCGGGATCTGTAAGGGCATGCAGGTCATCAACGTTGCCTTCGGCGGTACTATTTTGCAGGATATGCCGGGGGATCAGTTACACAGTATTCCTTCGGGGGATGCGTTCCATACATCCATTATGTCGGGAAATTCCTGTCTTTTCAAGTATTTTCCTGTCGAAATGTGTGTCAACAGTGCCCACCATCAGCGGATTAACCGTCTGGGTCAGCATCTGCGCATCATACAAGTCTGTCCCGATGATGGCTGCCCCGAAGCTTTGGAGCATGATGAGCTGCCGGTTCTCGGTCTGCAGTGGCATCCGGAACGTCTGCCGGAAGGTGCCGGGGAACCTCTTCTTTCACTTCTTTCCTCTTACCTTTAAGTCTGTGTCTTGGTTTTTGCTTTTTTGCCGGGGTCAGTTCCTCCCTGACCTTGACTTTTGCAATCTCAAACAGGGAGCGGATGATCCCCCGCAGCATTTCCGCAGTCTGATCGTCCACTTCCTTCAGTGCGGTAACTACCGCATTCATGCTCTTTTTCCAGTCTGCCGTAAAGGTGATCAGATTATCCGCCCGGGATGCGGAAATGACCTGATAGAGCGTATCCACGAAAGTACGTACCTGTTCCTCATTTAAGGACAGGATCCATTCGTTCAATGCCTCGTTCATGATCTTCTGGCTTTCATAGATTTCTCCCACATCCACGAAATGATCCTCTTCCACCTGCCAGGAGAAGGGGTCATGCTGCAGCAGCCCGTGGCTGTTGCTCTCCACCACACGGTAGTGAATATTCCGCTCGAAGATCATGCCGATCATGGAAGAATGAGGCAGAAGTTTCACCACCTTATCTTCAATGGCATTATAATGACATTCCTTCAACACTTCCGGACGGAACCCGGGTCCATCCAGACTATAGATCTTCTGGATCCGCTTCTGCACAAAGGGGGCACATTTCATGGCACTGTAGACCGCCAGATTACCACCCTTGGAATGTCCACCGATATAGAAGGGATGATGCAGCCAGCCTGTGACCATATTTACATATTTTACACTGTATTCCTGTCCCGGCACCGGATTTAAGAATGCCATGTTGAAGTCTTCCTTCCAGCCCACAATAGTCTCATCCGTTCCACGGAATGCGAGAAACAAGGTACCGTCATCCAGAAGAAAAGTAATGGCGGAGAACTGGGTCTCCCATTCCTTTTCCACCAGATTGATATAGCAGTTGAGCTTCATATTCCGGAAACGTCTGCCTCTTAACAAGCCTTCAAACAGTGCCCGGTTCTCTTTCTCGAACCGAACATCCCCGAACAGCTTGTCCACATCCGGACGCTCTGCGATCTCCCACAGAGTCACAGAAGGACCGTTGTGACGCACATCGCTGACCATCCCGTCAAATTTCAGATAAGAGAGCTGGCACAATGCCAGACTGTCCACATCATTCAGAGGCTTTTCCCGAAAAGAAAGGTCTCCGTATTTCTGTAAATATTCTATTACCGTTCCTGCCATATGCCGCTCCTTTCCTTGCGTATTTTACCGGATTGTGTTACGTTTTATATACTGATAATATAGAAACTACAAAGAAGGTGACCTGTCATGTCCACGAATAATTCCAGCTTTTTTTCCAGAGATTGTATGGTGCAGGCTCTGATCCAGCTCCTTAAGACGAAATCCCTGTCCAATATTACCATTACCGAACTGACCGAGTGTGCCGGTGTCTCCCGCATGACCTATTATCGCAATTACCATTCTCTGGACGAAATCCTCAGCAGTTATCTGAAGGATCTGGTGGAGACCTACAGACAGGATGTTGCTGACTGGCCGGACAAGGGCAATTATAATGATTACCGTAACATGGTGCACTGCTATGAGTATTTCTACCATCATAAAGATTTCATTGCCTGTCTGGTGCAGACCGGTCTGGGGCATCTGTTGCTGCAGGCATTGGACGGTTACATTCTGGACACCTATTATACAGAAGACAAAGGACGGGATTTTTATTACACACTCCGGGCTTTCTCAGGCTCTCTCTACAATATTTATGTCACCTGGATTCTGGAGGACTCCAAAGAATCCGCTGAAGAGATCGTATCCATTATCCGTAAGATCTATTCGCAGGATCCCTGATCTGTTCTCCAAAATGATTCAGCAAAGGACTGCGCAAAAAACGCAGTCCTTCCTTATTTGAATTTGGTAATTATCTCTGATCCAGAGGAACATATTCCAGTTCCTGCATCACACTCTTGTAAGCGGGGCGGATGATCTTATCCATATTGATCAGCTCTTCAATGCGGTGTGCACTCCATCCTACGATTCTGGCAATGGCGAAGATCGGGGTATACAGCTCCAGCGGAATCTCCAGCATGCTGTATACGAATCCGCTGTAGAAATCCACGTTAGCACTGACACCCTTGTAAATTCTGGATTTCTGGGAAATGACCTCCGGTGCGATCCGCTCGATCATGGAATACAGAGCAAAATCCTTGTCTCTGCCCTTGGCTACCGCCAGCTTTTCCACAAAGCTCTTAAACACCTGGGCTCTGGGGTCAGACAGCGAGTAGACCGCATGACCCATACCATAGATCAGTCCCTTGCCATCGAAGGCTTCTTTGCTTAATATCTTGTTCAGGTACGCTCTTACCGCATCCTCATCCGTCCAGTCAGACACATGTGCCTCGATATTCCGCATCATCTCTACGACTTTAATATTGGCACCGCCGTGTTTGGGTCCCTTCAGGGAAGAAAGTGCTGCTGCAATAACGGAATAGGTATCGGAGCCGGAAGAGGTCACGACTCTGGTGGTAAAAGTGGAGTTGTTACCGCCGCCGTGCTCCATATGCAGCACCAGTGCAGTATCCAGTACTCTCGCCTCCAATTCGGTATACATTTTGTCCGGGCGAAGCATCATCAGCAGATTCTCTGCAGTGGAAAGCTTCTTCTGGGGACGGTGTATGTACATGCTCTCATCGTTAGAATAGTGATTATAGGCATGGTAGCCATAAACTGCCAGCATGGGGAACACAGCAATCAGTCCCAGACTCTGTCTTAAAACATTTTCAATGGATGTATCGCTGCAGTTTTTATCATAGGAAGCAAGTGTCAGAACGCTCCTGGTCAGTGAATTCATAATGTCACTGCTGGGGGCTTTCATAATGACATCTCTGGTGAAGTTAGTTGGCAGAGTTCTGCTGGACGCAAGAATATCATTAAAGTGCTTCAGCTCCTCACGGTTCGGCAGCTTACCGAACAGAAGTAAATAAGCCACTTCCTCAAATCCAAAATGGTCTCCCCTGAAACCATTGACCAGTTCAATACAGTCATAGCCACGATACCACAGCCTACCTTCACAGGGAACTTTTTTGCCATCTTCCATTTTAAAGGATTCGATCCGTGAAATATTGGTAAGGCCTGCGACTACGCCGTTACCATTCTTATCACGAAGTCCCCTCTGTACGCCATATTCGTCGAACATCTGGGGTTCCAATCTGTCTGCAGCTCTGCACAGTCCGGCGTGTTCCAACATATACTCTTCGTTTTTCTTCATCCAAATACCTTCCTTTCCCTCACATTTCTATATATGATACCAGGGTCAAAAGGTCTAAACCCACATGAGCTTGCTCATAAGTGGGTGAAAGACCTTGGGACCCACCCCGATATGAGCATAAAAGTGGGATGATAATCCCACGATATGCGAATATTGGGTCGGATTGTGGTAGTGCGTAGCACGAAGCAATCCGTAGGTATCAAAGTCGGGGGCTTTTGACCCCGACATCATATATACTTTCTTATCATAACTTTTTAGAAAGTACGATGTCAATTAACAAAGTATAAAATTATCCCCAGTGATATTTATAGGGCGAAATATTTTACCCCAGGACCCTTCTTGTATTTTCCTTGATCTTCTCGGACAGATCTGCGTATTTTATCAGTTCTTCCTCAGTAAAACCAGCAAATCTCGCCTCATCGTAATCCCGCTGGGCCATCGCCAGTTCCTTCATGACAGCCTCCGCCGCCGGAAGGACTGTAACGGCCATCTTAGTTTTCCGTTCTTTGCGCTTCACCTCCGGCATTTCCGCAGCCTTACTCTGTGTTTCTTTGGTTGTCTTACTCTTTCTGGTGGGCTTCGGTTCCTTTACTTCCTCTATTTTCAGAAATCCCTTCATGTTCAGACGCTGTAAGCCGCTGGCCAGATTCGTCCGGGAGATTCCGGCGAAATCTGCCAGTTCCCGTCTGCTGTCCCACACATGTTTTTCACACAGGCACAGAAGCAGACGCACATCCGATACTTTCAGATCTCCTTTTAATGCCACCGGTTCCAGATAATGTTCCAGGAGTTTGCGCTTGCGGTAAGCATCCCCCGCCGGGCCCTCGGCCTGCAGGATCTTTGTATTGACAAAAGTTCTCTCATATCCCAGCTTCTTGGAACCCGGCATGATGGAAGGTGGCACGGTTCCATCTCCCGCCGCATCAATGAAGAAACGGTATACCTGCAAACGGTTCTTCTCGTAGTCCTCTTCCTCCAGCACATGTTTGTAGAAGTTATTGTAATACTCGAAAACATTCAGCTTCATCTTTACCGTCTTGGAAATATTGATTCCCTGACTGGCAAGGGAGCCTTTCCGCTTCACATAATAATAGATGGGTGCATGCAGGGCATAGAATACTCTGGCATAGCGGATATATTCCAGATTGAACATAAAATCCTCACACCAGTTGATATCCGTATCCATGCGTAAGTTATGCTCTTCCACCAGATCCCTGCGGTACAGCTTGTTCCACAGAACACCATAATAAAAGTCTGCCGGATTCTCCATCATATGTGCTGCAAACTCTTCCTGAGTGAGTACACCTTCCTCCTCAATGTCTCCCTTTGGAGACAGACGCTCTCCCACCACACGATAAAAATCCGAAATGACCATATCGCATCCGTACTCTTCTGCCGCCCGCACAAACAATCTGGTGGCATCCGGTGTGATCCAGTCGTCGCTGTCTAAGAATTGCAGATATTTTCCCCGGGCACGGTCCAGCGCCTGATTTCTGCTGTCGGAGACTCCGGTGTTTTTCTTCTGGATCACAATGACTCTTGTGTCCTTGCCGCCGTATTCCTCACAGATATCACCTGAGGAATCCGTACTGCCATCGTTTACCAGAAACAGTTCAAAGTCTGTGTATTCCTGATTCAAAATGCTGTCGACACAGCGTCGTAAATATTGCTCCGCATTGTATACCGGAACAATGATGCTTACCATGGGACGCATAAGTTCATCCTTTCCTAAACTATTTTATAAACGATTTCTTCTTTCAGTCATTTGGACTTCCTTGAAAGACCTTAGGACCCCGACAGCTTATTACATCATAACAATAAGTTCATATTCCCTGCTGCCAATACCAATCTTCTCCGCATGCTCCAGGCAGGTCTTGTACTCCGCATTGGGAGTGGTATTTTCAAAATGATCATGATGATCGCAAAAGCCCTCTTTCGCCATGGCATCCGTCAGCTGGCTGTTCGGCAGCGGTGTCTGCTTCAGGCAGGCATCCACACAGGCCTGATCCAGTGCCAGTGGATCAAAGGATGCAAACATACCGATATTAGGCAAAATAGGAGCATCGTTCTCACGGTGGCAGTCACAGTTCGGAGAGATATCCACCACCAACGAGATATGGAAATTCGGTCTGCCATCCACAACAGCCTTCGCATACTCTGCCATACGGCAGTTGAAATCCTTCGTTGCTGCATCACTGCCGCTGTGGACCGCATCAAAGCTGCAGGCACCGATGCAGCGTCCGCAGCCCACACATTTCTCATGATCAATGTGCATCTTATGTGTGGTCTCATCATATACCAGTCCATCATTGGCACATTCTTTCATGCAGCGCTTACAGCCCCGGCACAGACTCTCGTTGATCTCCGGCTTGCCCTGTGCATGCTGCTCCATTTTGCCTGCTCTGGATCCGCAGCCCATACCGATATTTTTAATAGCGCCACCGAAGCCCGCCGTCTCATGGCCTTTGAAATGATTCAGGGAAATAAACACATCTGCATCCATGATGGCACGGCCGATCTTAGCATTCTTCACATATTCGCCGCCTTCTACCGGTACCTCAATATCATCCGTTCCCTTCAGACCGTCACCGATGATCACGGGACATCCCACCGTCAGAGGCGTAAAACCATTCTCCCATGCACAATACATATGCTCAATGGCATTTTTACGGCTGCCGGGGTACAAAGTATTACAGTCAGTCAGGAAGGGAACTCCGCCCAGCTCCTTCACTACATCCGCTACCGCTTTCGCATAATTAGGACGTAAGAATCCCAGATTACCCAGTTCACCGAAGTGCATCTTGATGGCAACAAACTTGTGATCCATATCAATATCCTGAATCCCCGCCGCCTTCATCAGACGCTTTAATTTTGTGGGAAGTCCTTCTCCCAGACGAGTCCTGAAATCTGTAAAATATACTTTTGATTTATCCATAGGTTTATCCTCCGTACCAAAAAAGATACTACGATTATAACACATATTTTATTAGTTGAGAAATTTTATCTGAATCCCTTCGGAAAAGTTATTCCAGAAAACTTTCTTGACATCTTTGTCTATCTGTTGTATTGTACTTATGGAAACGAAGTTTACTACCGTACAGCTTTCGCTAAAGCGGCTTGCTCGTTTCTTTTTTTATTCTTACAATGTCGTAAAGGTATAATTTCCCGTTTCCATCACGTCTCACCAATAATCTTGCACTAAATATATTATAACTTTTCAGCACATTATTTTCATCGTACACCGGTATCCCTAATCTCGTATCATAACGATACCATCCATATTTTGCTTTATTCCCGTGTTTATTTCCATAATCCGGATATTCCGTTTTATGATCCGCTATCTCTATCAATTTTCCAATAACAGTAATCGCATTCGCTTTTGCCTTTTCATTGGCCCCCTTTACTGCTTTTGTATCCTGAGAATGACTGTATTCATCTGGGAAGTCAACTGCGATATATATTTCCTCAGATGTTTCCAATATTTTATAGCACTTTCCAATATATTCTTTTAAATACTCTTCTATTTCGTTCCATTGAATGTTTCTTCTGGATTGGAACCGAATATCATTAATCAGAACAACTTTTTTCCCATTCAAAACAGTAATAGTATTCCTATCTCTGTTTTCTTCTGTCTTATTTTTCATAGTCCTCCCATATATTGTCTTAATTATTATTCCTATTTTATATTTGGGGTATCTAAGCAAGAGTTCTTTCATACTCTAAGATTTCAGTTTGCACTGAAAAAGAATTTATGAATCATTTTATCTAATCAGATATTTTCTGCCTATGGAAAAGTATATCCTAATTGCTCTGTCTATGCAAGAAAATTTTCCCAGTCATCAAAAAGGACGACCCTGGCGTTTTCCGCCGGTTTCGTCCTTTTAACATATTTCATCCGAAATACTTCCCTATTTCTTTGTACACCGTACATTGATGTACAATGCAAGTGTTTTTTTATTTTTCTTCCACAATTTTTGCAATCACCACATATCTGGCATCATCATAACTATAAGAACAGGTAGAAAGTGTTACCAGACGGTCGTTTTCGTCTACAACTACGCCTACATGAAAATCAGATTTTTTCGTAACATATTCAACCAGCTGCTGCTTTTCTGCTATTGTCCATGGAATCGTATATATCTGGTCCTCTGTTCCAGTAGTATATCCGGCAATCACCTCAAGTCGATATCTATGCTTCGGAAGATACAAATACATAACCGGGTGTTCCTCATAATAATTCTGATTCTGATAATTTATCAGGGATGCAAACATGCTTCCATCCTTCATATGATGCCCATAGACAATAGTATTCCAATCCGAAAAATCTTCCTGATTGCGATAATCCAGAAACAAAGTTCCCGCTCTTGCTTCCGTCCCATCCAACAGGCGATGCAGATAGTAGTCATTGTCCTGTGCCTGTGCAATGACATAATTGATTTTAGTCTCCGGACTGAATATCCATGCCTTTGCATCTGTGCTAATCTGCTGCAGTGAAGCAAAGTCAATCTGCTCTGGAATACTTTCTTCCTCCGCAGTATCTTTTTTCTCCCCAAAGTCAGCCTGGTCTGCTGTTTCCGCATCCGTCTGCTGCATAACAGCTTCCTGTAGCTTCTGTGCGTAATTCTTGCTCTTTTGCATGTCTTGATAATACATAACAACTTTCACAACCGCTACACAAAATATCATTCCCAATAATGCTATAGCGATCCGGAAAACCCTCTCTTGTGAAGATTTTCCGGAATCGTTTTTTGCTTGTCTTTCTTTCATTACATAGATTTCTTTCTCTTACAATAAGCTACGCTGATCCCCACCATGCCGCATACAGAGCCAAGCAGTAACAATATCCACAAAAGCATATTGCTATCATCTCCTGTCTTTGGAATCTCTTTGTTCAGATTTACTTGCCCTGCGCCCGCCTGTACATCATTTTTAGTGTCTTCCCGGCTCTGCGTATCATCACTGTCTGAAGAATCATCCTTCTTATTCTCATTCTTTTTCTGATCCGCATAAGCAATCACATAAGTAGAGAATTTATCCGTTTCAAAGGTGAGTACATAGCCTTCCTGTGTAGTGTTCAGAACCTCTACCTGTGACACCCCACTGCCATTATCATGCACACGGAGTATATAGTAGCTTCTCCGGATATGATTGTCATTGACTCTCAGTTCTTCCGGTATGGTAAGACGGATCACCCGTTTATATCCTTTCCCTGCTCCGAGCTTTTCATCCGAAGTATCGGTAATCTTTTCTGTACCGCTCTCCAATACTCCGCTAGTATCGCTGACAGTATATGTCATATATAAGGACAGATCAATGTATTTCCCGGCGATCGTCTGTGCGGGTAATTCTTTTGCGGCACTGATGCCGTCTGCAATCAGCTTTTTCTCTTCCACGGTTAACAAACTGTCTGCCTGCTTTACTTCGAGATACAGCAATGCATTATAATTCAGATCTGCATCTGCGCTCTCCAGTTTTTGTTTTACTGTCGAATTTTTAACGATTTCTGTCAGCAGCTTTTTGGTATCCGTTTCCGGCACTGCATCCATTTTGGGTGCAATCTTTTCTGCCCCGGGTTCTACGACGACGGTCGTTGCTGTTTTTTTCTTATCGTTTTCCTTCCATTCCGGCTTGGAAACTTTCTTTGTAATCTCAAATTGGTAATTTCCCGATCCTTTGATCACAAAGGTCTCATCGGATGTTGTCTCCGTTTTCTCTACCGTATAATCTGTTCCTTCCGTCAATGTCTTATTGCCATCCGGCATAGAATCCTCAACCGTCACTTTGATATTACCATTCTCATCAAATTTGATGTTAACCTTGCCGTCGGTAATTATCCGTCTGCCTACCGTAAATTTTACAGCAGCCGTAGTGTATCCCGGATATTCATCCGTTTCATCTAATACCGCATATGAATAATAATCCCCGGCATTCAATGTAGTCGGTGTAATGTCTTCCCATTTTGTTCCGTCTGTATTATCACCTGTCTGATTGTAGTAATAGGTAATCTGTGGTTTCCCATGCATGCCGGTGACTGACGGTTGACTGACGATATCTCCATAGGTATAGCCGTTCATCGACAAGATACCCATCTGCGGTTTTTTTCCGGGTTTACCAGTAGTGGTACTACCGCCACCGGTCATAGTGCCGCTGCCACTGTTCGTTTCACCGGCAGTTCCTCCGGCTTCGGTTCCGTTACCGCCATTTCCTCCACTGACACTTCCGCTGTTGGCTATGCTGCTTCCGCTGTTGATACCGGTACCGCCGTTTCCTCCGGTTCCGTTTGCAGAGCTGCCACCATTGCCTCCGTTGACATTTCCGTTTTGTGATACAGATACCTTACCGCCGCTGATACCTGCACCGCCGTTTCCTCCGGTTCCGTTGGAAGTGCTGCCGCCGTTTCCTCCGGTCACCGTTGCATTGGTTTCTACTTTAACATTGCTGTCGGAACCGGCGATAATACCGGCACCACCATTTCCTGCATTTCCTGTTGTTGTGCCATCCGTACTTCCGACACCATCGCCGCCCCTGATCTCACTTCCGGACACCGTAATTGTGCTATTTGCCCCGGCACTACCGAAATCAATGGCTGCCACTCCGTTTCCGTCACTTCCGGTACTTCCGACAATGCTGCCTTTCTTTCCATCGGAGCTTGTTCCATTTATAGTAAGTTCTGTATTTTTTCCGTTCGCAGAAATTGCAGATTTTCCTGTGGGAGCAGTCACCGTGTTACCGTTTAAGGCAATTACGGTGGAATCTTCTCCCGGGATCTGTATGGTGTCCTTTAAAATGACATCTCGGTTAAATGTTACCGTATTGGTCTCGGCATCATAGCTTACGCTATCGTAATCCGCTTCCTTCAATGCATTCTTGATCCACTTCGGCAGATCCGTAGCCACACGGTTGGAACTGAGGCTCTGACCATTTGTATTATAAGCCCGGACTCTGTAATAATATACCGTATCATTCTTGATATCGTTACCGGATACCTTGTATTGAGCCGCCATGCCTATATCTTTATTATTGCAATTTGCTACCATGTTTTTAAACTGACGATCCGTAGCTACATCAAGGCGATAGCCGGTAGCATCAGCGACCGAATTCCAGTTAGCTGTAAATGCACCGGAAATATCTCCTTCTTGCTTACTTGCCCGTGTTGCCACCGGTGCTTCCGGTACGCCCGCCGGGGTAGCGCCGGTAACGGCAAAGATGCAGCAGTACAAACCAGACATATCACTTGCATCTCCATTTTTTCCTCTCATAGTGAAAGTAATAGACTGTAATAATTTGTTACTGTTTACATTAATAGCTGCAGAATGAATCACTGGTCCACCTGTGGTTCCCGTAGTTCCATCCAAGGTTGTTGACGAATCTATGTTCATTCTCTTAACATTATAATATTTTTCTACCCCTGGGATGTCCGTCAAATCATACCAATCGTATAATCGATAAGTAGTCTCTGCTGTAAATCCATCTGTATAATGCAAAGTAACACCAAAATCCGCATAGTTACCCTCTCCCGGTCCACCTGCTGTAGCAAGCACATAAATATTATTATATACACCGATTGTTTCCAGATTCATCGTATTCGTTCGTTCAGACACAGTCAACCGGATACAATCTTTACCATCATACGCCTTGCTTGCATCATCTCCCGCTGCAAGCTGATAAGGCACCTCATTCACTGCCAATTTTCCATCCACAGGCAATCCACCATCGTTACATCTCGATGCCGCATAAAAGCATGCATGATCATCCATTGCAATCCTAGAATCTTTTGTCTCCGATGCTCCCCAGATAGCGTTTCCAGTTAAAGAGTCCTCAGAAATGGTGATTGGCTCATAATTTCCATCTGCTAACGGCATCACGGCGGAATTAATATACTCAAACAACTCCATCATCTTCGTAACATCTATCATAGCCTGTTCTTCTTCCGTCAGGCTGTCATAGATGTCTGCGATATCCTGCATTTCATAATAAATCTTCATCTGTGCTTCATTCCACAGACTGTCTTCCACATAAGTACCGTCTGCCATGGCAATGAATTCTTCCACCGTAGGCAGTGCATTGATCCGCTGTTGCAAAATTACTACGTTCTCTGAAAGTACCTGTGCATTGCCATCGGATACTGTCATCCCCGGTGCCGGAGTTGCCTCGGGTTCTGCTGTTGTTTCCGGCGACATGCTCTCTTCAGGATCTGCAGATTCTCCCGGGGCTGCGCTTGTCTCCGGGTTGGCAGACTCTTCCGGTGCCTTCACCGAATCCGAATTATCTTCCCCCTCCTCTTCGTAGTTCTCTGTCTGCACAGGATCTGCGGACATTGCCAATACCGTCAGATCCACACTGGTAAATACCAGCACCACAGTCATCGCCATTGCCAGTCCTCTGGCCAGACGCTCCCGCATCTTAAAATGGATAAATCCATATAATAACACATTATAAATAAATACAAATATCACCAATACTGCCAGAATCGGATACCGAAGTAGACGATACTTTCGTCCGATGCGTGCCAGTGTATGAATGGTTTCTTCTTTAATCTTTCTCAAGATAAAGCCTCCTTTTTCCTTTGTAAATTGACTTGGAGTAAGCTACTTTATAACTTCAGCGACACTATTATACTCTGGCAACCTTGCCAAACCCTTGCTTTTAAGCATAAAAAACCGGGATTCTTTTTCATCCCGGCTTAATTACACTCTATTATGATGATATTTTAGTTTTTTTATATTTTATCCTGCAACAATACATTCTGTATTTCTCCCCAACTGTATTGTGGCATATATTCTCCGTTATAGGCTCGGACTCCCTCTGGATTTCCGTTCAGATAGTCATAATAGTCACAAACAATTTTATCCGGTATTACGGAATATTTTCCCCAGGATATCTTCAAACAGTCATCCACTCCGGCCTGTTTCAACGTATTTAGCAGGTCTTTTTTCACTTTTGATAAATAGGTCATAGTATTGGCATCCGTCTCTACATCGCCCCAGAGAACTGCTCTCAGTTCTCCACTTGTCACACTGCTCCCTCTTCTGTCAATTAAGTATGCAAGAAGCTCCTTGGTCTTTTTTCTCTCAAAGTTCAGACTTTCCCCATTAACAAAAGCATCGAAAGTTCCAAAGCATCTGGCTGTCAAAATCTTTTTCTTCTCCGGCAGAATAGGATTTCGCAAATTACGCAGTTCCTCTCTGACTTCATCTGCCTGCACCGGCTTCAACAAGTACCCACTGGCACGCAAATGAATCGCCGTATGCATATATTGATCATATCCTGTTACAAAAACGATGTTTACTTTCGGATATTGAACTTTCAGTTGTTTTGCCACATCTACCCCTGACATACTTCCCATCTCAATATCCAAAAAAGCAACATCCACCGGATATTCTTTCACATATTCCAAAAGCTTTCTCGGACTGCCAAAAGATACCACCTCAGCCTCACTGTTTACTTCTTTTATAGTACCTACCAGTTCCTCCAATGCCAGTGGTTCATCATCCGCTGCCAGTATTCTCATATTTCTTCCTCTTCTGAGCTTTTCGTCTTACCATCTCTCTGTGGCAAAGTAATCACAGCTATGGTTCCTTTTCCCATTGTGCTTTCTATCTCTAGCATACCGTCACACATACTATGCAGTCTGCTCTCTACATTCTGTATTCCTACATGCTCTTTGCCTTCTGTCTGAGATTTTTCAAATCCCACGCCATTGTCTTTCACAATGACATAGACTACATCCTTTTTCCGTTCGGTAGATATCCATACCGTGCCACCTTCTTCTTTTTTGCAAATACCATGCTTTACGGAATTTTCCACTAATGGTTGCAACGTCAGTGCCGGGATTACAAAATCTTCCTCCTGAATATCATAGACCACTTTTACCCTGTCTCCGAATCTTTTTTTCTCAATAGCAAGATAGCACTGTACATGTTCCAGTTCTTTTTCAAAATAAACCGGTACTTTGCGGTCCAAGGATTCCAGATTGCCTCTCAGGTATGTTGCAAATTCTGCTACCGTCTCCTGTGCCATCTTTGGATCTTTGATGCACAAACGCTGAATTACAGTCAATGCATTATAGATAAAGTGTGGCTTAATCTGAGACAACATAAGTTGTACCCGGAGATCTGCCGCTTCTTCCTGCTTAATGGCCAGTTCTCTGTTCTGTTCCACCATAGCCGATACAAAAATCAGAATCATAGAAATACAGATTGCAAGATTGATCAACGATACCCCATAATAAAAAGCCTGCACAATAACTGCGACAAACAATAATATCTCATAAGAGATCATCGCCACCAACATTTCCCTGCTGACATTTCTACGATATCGGATCAGTAATCCCAGATCCAACAGCATACCGCACACCGGAATGATCATTGAAATAATATAAGCTGAATTTCTATGATAAAAGTTCTGCTCATCAATCGAATAGTACAAATTCGTAAACTGCGATATTACCACTAATAAAACTCCCAAGGTACATATCGCATAGACTGCATTGATCCAAAGTCGTTTTTTCTGTTCCGGATGCTTTTCAAACAGATAACAACAGACATAACCATGGTACATCATAAGCACTATATCACTGTATAGAAAAACCAGAAAATTGCTGATTTTCACAACCCAGAATCCTACATTTCCGGAGTAGCCACGAAAAGCCCATGCAACGGCATCACTGCCTAACAAAATTGCGCAGGATAATTGCATCAAAAGCAGCCATTTTCGTTTTTCCTTATTAAAATTCTTACTCATTAACATGCAAAGGGTTGCAATCAGACAAAAAACACATCCCCACATTAACAGAGCAATATGCAGTGACTGTCGATTGAACATTTCTTTTCTCTCACTCACCTTTTTAGCATAATGATCTCATATTATAATCATTAATGTTTCAAACTATTTAAAACGATATTTTCCTTTTCCATATTCCTGAACAGTTTCAATAATATTATTGTCCAACAAAAACTTAAGCAGTTGAGAGGCCCTTGCCGGTTTTAATCCCTCCACTTATATCATTTCTGTCAAAGCAATCTCTGATACCTTGCAGTATAGCACAGAGCTCATTTTTTGCCTACGCTCATTTTTCTTTTCTATGCTGCTTGTATTGCGCAGCCTTCTCCACAAACCGCTCTGCGAACTCCGGGCAGGAGGGATAATAGAGGTGGGGAAAGCCGTACCAGTGGTTCTCGCCCACGTGGATGCAGGGGTAGTTTCGTCCGGTGGTGGGCTTGGTGGCGGTGCAGTCTGCGCCGTTGCCTTCGCTGTCATAGTAGTGGAATTCGTGGGCACGAATGCGGCCGCCTAAGGGCAGAAAATGTCCGGCAGTCTCTTCCAGTTCGATGTATCCGAAGCGCACCAGTTTTCCGGTATCGAAGCATTTTCCGGACAGTACTCCTGCCATGGGATAGGAATGTCCTTCTCTGTCCGTCAGGGTCGTATGCAGATATAGGAAGCCACCGCACTCCGCCACTGTGGGCAGACCACCTGTGACTGCCTCCCGTGTCGCCGTGCGCATGGCATTATTCCCACTCAGCTGTCCGGCATACAGTTCCGGATAGCCGCCGCCCAGTAACAATCCGTGAATATTTTCCGGCAATGTACGGTCATGCAGTGGGGAAAAATACACCAGTTCCGCCCCTGCCTGTTCCAGCAGGCGCAGATTTTCTTCATAATAAAAACAAAAAGCTTCATCCCGGGCTACTGCAATCCTTGGACGCATTGTTCCATCGTTTTTGGTGGCACCAGGTTCTTCTACTGCCTCTTCACAGTATTCCTTTTTCGGTTGGGAAGCTGCCATTGTCATTTCAACTTCCAGCAATTCGGCCTCTTCTGCGATCTGCAGCAGCTTTACAATATCTACCGTCTCCCTCAATTTTTCTGCCGTCATCCGGATCTGTCCCTGCAGATTTTCCAGTTCTCCCGGCATACACAGCCCCAGATGTCTGCTGGCGATCTGCAGATCCTTATTTTCCGGAAAATATCCCAGCACTGCGATACCCAGTTCCTCTTCTGCCGGAGATTTCAGTATCCCGTAATAGGCCTGGGACATCCGGTTGAAAATCACCCCCCGGATCAGATGTTCTTTATCATAAGCCAGAAAACCGGCGATCAGAGGGATCACCGATCTGCCCATTCCTTTTGCATCCACCACCAGTATGATGGGGGTCTTCGTCACCTTTGCCAGATGATAGGATGAGCCTTCCTCTCTAATGCCGCCTAATCCATCATACAATCCCATGACACCTTCCATGACCACCAGTTCATCTTCCCCACGATCCTTCAGAAACAGTTTTTTTGTGCCGTCCTCCCCGGTGAAAAAGGTGTCCAGATTCCTTGCAGGGATTCCCAGCACCTGTCTGTGAAACATAGGATCGATATAATCCGGGCCGCATTTACAGGAAGAGAGATTCTCTCCGTTTTCCTTAAATATCTGCAGCAGACCGCAAGTGATCGTAGTCTTACCGCTGCCGCTCTTCGGTGCAGCGATCATAATGCGGCGTATCTTCTTTTTCTGTGCTCCGGTCATCTCCGTACTTCTCCATTCTTCCCACTTCCGGTCTCTCTTCCGGTCTGTACGGCTTCCTTCACATTATCCGCAGGATCCGTTCCTCTCTCCCGGAATGTAAACGAGCAGATCCACACCGGATTCTCCGCCTGGGGCAGATGATAACTTCCAAGCTTCTTCACCCGGTTTACCTGCATCTGCAAGATTTCCTCGTTCTCCACCGGAAAAGCTTCCAAGACTTCCTTAAGTTCTGCAATCGTCTCCATGCTGATGGCATTGATCACAATGCGCATGTGAGGATTCTTCCGGTATAAAACCTGTAATATCTCCAGTAATTTTCCACCGCTGCCACCGATAAAAGCGTGGGTCGGTGCAGGTAAGCCTTCCAGTCCTTCCGGTGCCTCTGCTTCGATGATCTCCATATTGTCCATGTGGAAATGCTCTCTGTTCTTCCGAAGCTGTTCCACTGCCTCCGGTTTTCTCTCAATGGCATAGACCTGCACCCGTCCGGGCACCCCGGCAATCTCCACCGCCACGGATCCGGTGCCGCTGCCAACGTCATAGACCACAGCTCCTTTTGTCAGATGCAGCTTGCAGATGCTGACCTCCCGGACTTCTTCTTTAGTCATGGGAGTTCTCCGGAGTTTTCCTTCCGTCCCGGAAGCCTCTCGCAGGAAACAGGTGTCGGCTCTTCCATGGGTCAGGCGTCCCGGCTGCCAGTGAGGATTGCGGATCAGACAGGTATACAGCCCTTCTTCCGTAACCTGTTCACACTGCTTTGGTGTCAGGCTCCGGATGCTTTCCTCCGGATAGGACATCTGATATCCGGCGATCACTTCACAATCCGTCAGTCCCGCTTTTAACAGCATCTGTCCGAGCTTACGGATATCCTCACTTCCCGAGGTCAGCAGGAAAGTTTTCTCATGGTTCTCCACTGTTGCCGGAAGATGCCCCATTTTTTTCCCATGTATGCTTAAAATGGCGGCATCCTCGTAGCTTTCTCCCACCCGGGCTGCCAGAGAAGCCACGGAAGAAAGTCCCGGCAGGATCCGTACTCTGCCTTTCAGCTGCCCCTTGCCGATCGCTTCCTGCAATGCTGCATACAGCTTTCTGCATCCACTGTAGAACCCGGTATCCCCGGAAAACAGAACCGTTACCCGAAGCTTCTCCTGCTGTGTCAGGATCCCACTTTCCTGTAATTCTATCAGATATGGCAGGACCTGGGCAGACATATAATAGGGCTGTTTCTCTATTCTGGCGGAATATCTTTCAATCATGCGCTCTGCACCTAACAGGATATCTGCAGTCTCAATGGCATGTTGTACTTCTTTCGTCATGCTTTCCCTGCTGCCCATACCGATCCCGGCAAGGCAGATTTCCATGCTGCCCTGCTGCGAAAGCTTACAGTCACAGAGTTGTTCCAGTTTTCCACAGATCCCGTCAAAAGAGTAAGTGTCTGTCCACAGGGAATTTCCTGTGACATCCGAAGCCTTCTGCGCAGGCTCGATCACATACACCGGGATCCCCAGCATTTTTGCCGCCTCCAGCTTCTCCTGACAGCCTCCGGTGCGGCCGCTGTTTTTCGTGACCACATGATGGATATCATATTGCCTGAAGATAGCAGCGTTCATCTCTGTGGAAAAAGGACCCTGCAATGCCAGGATCTGCCGGCCTTTGATCCCCTGCTCCATGCACAGTTCCAGACTCTCCCTGCCCGGAAGGATCCGCACATACAGACGGTCATGCAATCTGCCGGAGGCGCAATACGCTGCCAGTTCCTTGCTCCCTGTAGTCAGCAGAATATTGCCTTCTGTATTTTCCAGCGCTTCCGCACAATCTGTATTTTTTTCAAAATATTGGATATTTGTATCATTGCCATCTGCTTCTATGATCCTGTCGATTTTGCGTTCCAGACGCAGATAGATGGGAAACTGCATCTCTTTTTGCGAAGAATGAAGTGCCGCAACGGTTCCCCGTAGATTCTCCGTAACGACCCTGGCATAAGGATGTGTGGCATCCACCACGATCTCATAACCTTCGTCCTGCAGAAATTTTCTCATCTGCTCCTGATTCATTCTGCCACGGTGAAGTTTTACAAGTGGCTGCCCATCTGCCTGCGCCGCTTCCATGCTTTCCGTCTGTTCCCGCATCACGATCTCACCGTATTCTGTTGCCACGCATACCGTATGTGTGATCCCGGCATCCGCCAGAATCTCCGACAACCGCCGTCCTTCTGTGGTTCCTGCAAATATTACGATCTTTCTCACTCTGCCTTCTCTCCCTTTTTAAGCCCGATATCCTCTTCTGGTGATCAGCCTGTCTCCCAGGATCTCTGTCTCCGAATTGCCGATAAATACAGTGGTGAACATATTGACTTCCCTGTCTCTCAGTTCCTGTAACGTACAGATCACTGCCCGGGTGCCCTCTCTGCCAATGTTTTCCACATAGCCACAGGGGCGCTCTCCCTCTATAGTTTCCAGCAAAATATCACAGGCTCTTTGCAGATGATCCTTACGCCTGTGGCTGGAAGGGTTGTAAATTGCCATGGCAAAATCTCCCTTTGCTGCCGCCCGCAGTCTCTTTTCGATCTTCTCCCAGGGAGTCAGCAGGTCGCTTAAGCTGATGACACAGAAATCATGGTTTAAGGGTGCTCCCAGTACCGCAGCCCCACTGCTGGCTGCCGTAATGCCCGGAATCACGACCAGTTCCGTCCCCGGGTGCTTTGCTCCCAGCTCGTACATCAAAGATGCCAATCCATAAATGCCCGCATCACCGCTGCAGATCAATGCCACCTGATTACCTGCTTCTGCCTCTTTGAAACACAGCTCACAGCGCTGCACCTCCTGCCGCATAGGAGTGGTCAGCAGTTTTTTTCCGGAAAACCGCTCTCCCAGTAATTTGATATATACCGTATAGCCTACGATCACATCCGCACATTCCAGCGCTGCGATAGCTTCTCCGGTCATCATTTCTTCCCTGCCGGGACCTATTCCCACGATATAGATTCTGTTACTCATCTGATTTTCCTCTTTCCATCATTTGCAAGCCCTCCGGATCCTCTCATGCTTCCATCACTTGTAGGTATTGTCCCAAGGGTGCCTGGCTACATGAAAAAATCTTTGTTTTTTCTGACAGTCCTTCCGATTGGTCTTTACGATCACACCGATACTTTCCATGCTGTCTCAGCAATTGCCACGGTCATACCGTCCTGCGCCTGCTTGTCCAGGCAGATCCACCCACCTGCGCCGGCTGCACACATGGCAGCACGCTCACACACATTGTCCACCCCTACCTGCGCCTTTACAAAAGTGGAACTATGAAATTCTCCTGGCACTGCCTGTAATTCCTGTGCCGGATAAGTCTGGAACGGAAGTCTGTACTTTTCACTGAATTTCAACAGACACCCTTCCTCTTTCTTTACATCAATGGAAGCCAGTGCTGCAGCCTGTTCTATGGCAATCCCCTGTTCTTCCAATATTTTCATTAAAAAAGCTTCCAGTTTTGCGCTGTCTGTTCCTTTTTTACAGCCCACACCCAGAATATATTTTTTCGGTTGCAGAAGCAGTTCTGCTGCCTCTTCCCCAGACACCGCCTCCGGACTGTCCGCAATGAGGACATCCACCTTTTCCGTGGGCGGATATGCTGTCAGCCGGATTCCCGGTGGGAGCACTTTATCGTTCGCCAGATGTCCTGTCTGTACGGACATGGTAACTTCTTCCCCTGCCAGTACTTTTGCAGATACTCTGGCAATTCCTTCCCTGTTGCAGATCCTTAAACCGTTCCTTTGGGCGAACAGATCCACCGCAAAGCTGCCGTGCAGATCCGTGGCTGTGGTGATCACAGGGATGGCTCCCAGTTCTCCCGCCAGCCGGACCGCCAGTTCGTTGGCTCCGCCCACATGCCCGGACAGCAGTGGAATCACATACTGCCCCTGTTCATCCAGGACCAGTACCGGGCTGTCGTGCAGTTTATCCGTGATCCAGGGAGCAATGGCCCGGACCGCAATGCCGCAGGCTCCGATGAAAACCAGCACATGATGAGCCGTCATCTGCTCCCCTGCCCACACTGACAGGCTGTTCCGGACGCAGATTGCAAGATTTTTCTCCGGCGCCCCAGGATTCATCTCCGGCGCTTTCACTGCGGTGATATCACCGCAGTCATCCACATCCGGTACTGTCTTTTTTTCCGTTCGGGAGCACTTGGTATAGAGTGTGACCGCATCTCCCCCCCACATGTTCTCCCGGATCCGTTCCGCTAGCTGCTGTCCTGTTTTCGTAAAGCTGATCACACTAATCTTCACCCTGTTTCTCCTGCTTTTTCTCTGTCTGTATGGCGCTGCCTTTTGCCTTACGGAACTCCGTGGAAAAATCCTCTGCATACAGTCTCGACTTCTGGTAACTGCCATGTGTGATGACATCCCCCACTAATACCAGTGCTGTCTTAGTGATGCCATGTTCTTCCGCCACCTGTGCCAGCGTCTCCACTGTGCAGATATAGGTCTCTTCCTCCGGCCAGGTTGCCTTGTAGACAAGGGCTGCCGGACTGTCCGGAGCGTAGCCGCCTGCCACCAGCCTGCGCCCCAGTTCCCACAGCATTCCGGTGCTTAAGTAGATCGCCATGGAGGCCTGATGAACCGCAAGACTTTCGATACTTTCCTTTTCCGGCACTCCCGTTTTTCCCTCCATGCGGGTGATGATCAGAGTCTGGGAGACACCGGGCAGGGTATATTCCAGATTGAGGGATGCTGCCGCCCCAAAGCAGGCACTGACTCCCGGACAGCTTTCGTAGGGGATATGTAAAGTATCCAGTGCATCCATCTGCTCCCGCACTGCACCGTAGATGCTGGGTTCCCCGGTGTGCAGACGCACCAGCATTTTCCCCTGTTCCTGTGTCTCCTGCATGATCTGCAGCACTTCCTCCAACGTCAGTTTTGCACTGTTATGGATCCTGCAGTCTGTTTTGGCATATTGTAACAGTTCCGGATTTACCAGAGATCCCGCATAAATGATGACATCCGCCTGCTGTAACAGCCGCATGCCCCGTACCGTGATCAGATCTGCTGCTCCGCTTCCTGCGCCAACAAAGTAAACCATGTTTCCGCCTCCTTACTTTTCGCCAATGCTCCGAAATCATTGGCATACATGATACATTCGATCGCAAGCTTTCCCTGCGCCCGTTTCTCCAGATAAAATAAAATGCGCTCCATGGCATAGTCCATGACTTCCTGTCTCCTGCCACACGCTTCCAGGATTCGCACAGCCTCTTCTGTGGTGACACAGGACAGGAGCCGCACGGCTTCCTCCGAAGCCACGCCGCACTTTACCGCAAATGCAGTCAGCAGTTCCATACGGCAGTCACCTTCTCTGGAATGGGTATTCATGATACCGCCTGCCACCTTGATAAGTTTTCCAATATGCCCCACCAGAAGCAGACGCTTAAAGCCTTCTTCCACCGCCATATCTATGGTCTGTCCGATAAAGTTACTGCATTTTACACTTTTGTCCAGGTCATAGTGATAAGAATTTTTCAGATAATCCAGGCCATAATTGCCCGGAGAGATCACCACAGCTTCTCTCCCCAGTGCCCGCTGCTGCCGCAGTTCCACACGGATCGTATCCAGAATGGCCTGGGTGCTCATAGGCTCCACGACACCGCTGGTGCCAAGGATCGAGATGCCTCCAGTGATTCCCAGTCTTGGATTAAAAGTCCTCTCCGCCAGACGTTCTCCTTCCGGCACAGAGATCTCCACCGAAAGGGTCCCCCGATAGTCCAGTACCTGGCATACCTGTAATACCTCCCGTTCGATCATCTCTCTGGGGACATGATTGATCGCAGCATTTCCCACGGGTTGATCCAGTCCCGGTTTCGTCACACGGCCCACACCGAAGCCGCCATCGATCACGACCTGTGCCTGCGCATGTGTGTGCCTGATTTGGGGATTCCCACCGGGGTCGTATTCACATTCTTTTCTGGATTCTTCCCCAGGTTCTTCTTTGCCTTCTCTTCCGGGTTCTTCTACGGCTTCCCAGCCCACTTCCTCCGTCAGTGAGACCTTTGCACAGATCAATGCCCCGGTGGTAATGTCGGGATCATCACCGCCATCCTTTTCCACAGCACAGCTGACCTCCCGCTCCTTGCGACAGATGTCATGAATCTGTGCCGTATAGGGGATGCCTTTGGGTGTCTCTATGGTAATTTCCGTTTTCTCCCTGCCGGTCAGCAGCATATAGGCGGCCGCCTTGGCCGCTGCCGCTGCACAGCTTCCTGTGGTAAATCCGTACCGCATGCTTTCCACCTCACTATTGCTGCATCATGATCAAATTCGCCGTTGATCCATCACGCAGATTGTTATTGGAGCCGTTCTTTCCGCAACTCATACAACAGGGCATTGCAAATGGCCGCCGCCACATTACTGCCTCCCTTTCTTCCCCGGTTGATGATATAGGGCACATCCGTCTGAAGGATCAGTTCCTTGGCGGCTTCCACATTCACGAAGCCCACGGGTACCCCGATGACGAATGCCGGGCGCCAGTCGCTCTCCTGCATCATCTCATAGATCTGTATCAACGCCGTAGGGGCATTTCCCACGGCGAAGATCACCGGCTTTTCCCGTTTAGAAGCCAGTTCCATGCTGATGGCTGCCCGGGTGGTCTTCCGCTCCTTTGCCATGGCCGCCACCTCTGCGTCTGCCATGTAGCAATGCGCTTCGCCGCCAAAAGAAGCCAGCACCTTTTTATTGATCCCTGCCAGTGCCATATTAGTATCCGTCACGATGTCCGCACCGTTTTTTATCAGTTTTTTGGCAATCTCCACTGCATTTTCCGAATAGGTCATCGTCTCCGCATAATCGAAATCCGCACTGGTATGGATCACCCGTCTGGTGATCATATCCTGCTCCAAAGGCAGGATGATGCCCCGCTCTGCCAGTTCTGCGGCAATGATTGCAAAGCTACGCTTCTCAATCTCTTCCGGCAATACATATTCGATGTTCTTTTTTTCCATAAATCATTTCCCCCAAAATTTATCTTCCATCGTCTGGCTGTACCTAATTTACCGCCTCTGGGTCTCATAATGGCACTCAGGCGGTAAAAATCGTCTTCTATTCCGCCTGGCTGTGCCTAATTTACCGCCTCCGGGTCTCATAATGGCATTCAGGCGGTAAAAATCGTCTTCTATTCCGCCTGGCTGTGCCTAATTTACCGCCTCCGGGTCTCATAATGGCATTCAGGCGGTAAAAATCGTCTTCTATTCCGCCTAGCTGTGCCTAATTTACCGCCTCTGGGTCTCATAATGGCATTCAGGCGGTAAAAATCGTTTTCTATTCCGCCTGGCTGCTCGCATTTTACCGCCCTGCAAAGAAAACAAACTCATCCGGCGGTAATGTTACGCGAGTTCCTGTAACAATACTTCATTCTCTTCATGCTTCTTCACCGCAATCCGGTAATAGCCTGCTCCCAGTCCCCTGAAATTCTCACAGTTCCGGATGAGAATGCCTTTTGCAAGCAGTCTGTCATAGATGGGCTGAGTAGTGTATAACAGCAGAAAATCCGCTTCTCCGGACACCACCCGGATGCCCAGTTTTTCCAATCCTTTCCGTAAGTACGCTCTCTCGGTCTTTACATGTTCCACAGTATTTTGCAGATGGACCTCCGCCTGCTCCGCACAGGCAATGCCTGCTCTCTGGGCAAACACCGACAGGTTCCATTCCGGCAGCTGTCTACGTATTTTCTCCCGAAGCTCTGCGTTGCTGCACACCAGATACCCCAGGCGCACTCCGGGCATGGCGAAGCTTTTCGTAAATGCACGCACCAACAACAGATTTTCATATTGCCAGGTCTCCCCAAGCATCGACTTCGGCTGTTCCCGGTCGGTCTCACAGAACTCCACAAAGCATTCATCCAGTACAACAATGATCCCCTGCTGCCTGCAATGCTCCAACAGCTGATGCAGATATTCTGCATTCATCAGCTGCCCCGTAGGATTATTGGGATTTGTCAAAAACAGCAGATCTGTCTCTTCCGTTAATGCCTGCAATAGCTCCTGCCCCGGGCAGAAGCCGGTCTCTTCCGGCAGATATACATATTCTATATGGCTGCCTGCCGCTTCCGCTGCATACTCGTACCCGTAGAAGGAAGGCACCGGAATCACAATCTGCTCCGGACTGAATGCACGTACGATCGCCAGAAACAGCTCCGACGCACCGTTGCCGAACAACAGATACTCCTCCGGAATTTCTCTGCCACATTCCCCGGACAGCATCCGGCTCACGGCTTCTGTCAGTGCCGCTGCGGTAATATCCGGATATTCTCCAACGTGCGCCGCTGCCTCTCTGAGCGCCTGTGCTGCTGCATCCGGCATCCCTAAGGGATTGCCGTTTACTGAAAAATCCAGCCTGATCTGTCTGCTATAAATGTCACCGCCATGTATATTCTGCTGCATTTTCCTTCCTTTCCGCTTCCTGCGCTTTTTTCACAATATGTCTCATCACTAATCCGTGTGGCAAAGTCCCCTCTTCATATTGCTGTTACTATCATCATAATCCCTAGACACAAAATCTCACAGATCCACGCCGTCCGGTTCATCAGCCGGTTCGTTCTGCGGATATCCTCCGCTTCCACTGGTCTTGTGGGATCCCCGATGCAGGGTTTCTTCACGATCCTGCCAAAATAACTGGCATCTCCCGCCAGCTGGATTTCTAACGCTCCTGCGCACACAGATTCCGTCTGGGCGGAGTTGGGGCTGGCATGTTTCCTGTTGTCTCTGCGCCAGATCCTCCATGCCTGCTTTCCACTATAACTTTTTCCGCTTACACAAGCCGTACCAACCATCAGCAGGGCACTGATCCTCGCAGGGAGAAAATTCACCACATCATCCAGTTTTGCCGCTGCCCTGCCGAAATAAAGATATTTCTCATTCTGATATCCTACCATAGAATCCATGGTATTGACCGCTTTATATAAAAAACCAAGCACCGGACCTCCCAGTGCAGTATACAGCATAGGGGCGATCACGCCGTCAGAGGTATTCTCTGCCACGGTCTCGATGGCTGCCTTTGCCACCCCTTCTTCTGTCAAATGCTCCGTGTCCCTGCCTACGATCATGGAGACCGCTTTTCTCGCTCCCTCCAGGCTTCCGGCAGTCAGCTGTTTCCATACTTTACCGCTCTCCACCTGGAGACATCTGGCCGCCAGGATCTGGTAAGTCATAACGGCCTCTATGACCATTCCAAGATCCGGGTGAATTGCATAAGCGCTGAACAGAATCACTGCTGCCAGCATTCCCGTAAGCAGCAAAACGACCGCAGCCAGAAGTTTTCCCTGTCTGCGCTCCGCCGCCTCTCTCTCCGGGGAATTTTCCTGCGGATTGCCTGCACGCAGCGTCTTTTCTGCCTTCGCTATCACCCAGCCGATTCCCCGGATGGGGTGAGGCAGAAAATAGGGATCGCCAAAGAACTGATCCAGTAAAAATCCCACTCCGAATGCCAGGATATGATATTTCATCCGTTTGTTTCTCCTTTTATAAGCTCCGCTGCTGTAAACTCAGACAGCTGACGAAATTCCTTCCACTCCGGGTCTGCTCCGTCTGCCGGAAATACCAGCCTGCCGCTATAGCCCTGTCCGCATTTTACCTGATAATCAAAATATTCTCCACCGAGGAAATGACTGAGCAGTGCCATAATGGTTCCGCCGTGGACAACTGCGGATATGTTCCGTATCCTTGTGTTTTTCGTCCCTGCATCCCCTGCTTCATTTTCGTCACGCTGTATCTCTTCCTGTTCTTTCTGTTCCATACTACGACTGCCTTGTCCTGATGCTGCACTTCTTTTCCAACTCGCTTTCATGTAGTGAAGCATCTTTTCATATCCGGCAACACTTCTGCAGATAAATATCTCTCTGCTCTCCCCTCCCGGAAACGGCAGTGTACCGCCGCTGTCGATCCATCTCTGATATTCGGGATCCCCGGAAAGTTCTTTGTAATTATGCCCCTCGAACGCACCGAAATCCATCTCCGTCCACTCTGGTATGAGCATCGGAACCCGTCCGGGATACAAGATCTGCGCTGTCTCCTGACACCGCTTCATGGGACCGGAAAACAAGAAATCTACGATGGGATAGCTTCCGTCCTTCACAGACTTTTCCAACCGTCCGATTCCTTCCTGACTTAGCGCTTCATCCGTTTTCCCAAGATACCGTCCTTCTTTATTGGAAAGTGTTGTCCCATGTCGTATCAGGGTCAGGCGAATCTCTGTCTGTGTATCTGTCCGAGTGTTTCTTCGATTCTCTATTTGAGTTTCTGACCGATTCCGCATATGACTCTCACCACCTCATCTGCCTGTGCTGCCAGCTGTTCCAGTATTCTGCCGGTGCGCTCTCTATAGTTCCTTTCCTCTGCTTCCATGGGGACAATGCCGTTACCGATCTCGTCACAGATCAGAATACAGTCCGGATGCTCGTCCAGAAAATCTGCTATCGCCTTTTCCGGATCTGTCCCCTTCCACAGCTGTTCCCGGATATAGTGGTGCAGATGATTGACAATCACATGCAGACCGGACGTCTGCTGCCCTGTCTGCTGCTTTTCTGGCATTGTCTGAACCCCTCCCACAGCTGCCTGTGCTATTGGGGTATCCGATACCGGCTTCAGCATTCCGTCCAGGACAAGCATCTCATCTCCATCCTCACAGTGCACATAATTCTGCTCCACATAATGCAGTTTTCCCTGAGCAAATCCGCCAATGATCAATATCATTTCCATCTTCCTTTTCCAATGCACTTCTACGCCGGAATCTGCGGCAGCACCTTTCTATACAACCGGTGTCAGATGTTCCGCAATCGCTGCCGCTATCACCACGGCCCCTTCGCAAAGCGTCACAAAATACCCAGCTGTATCTCCGGTGATGCCGCCGAATTCCTTTTTGCTGCGGTGATAATAATAAGCAAACATAAGCAATGCTGCTGCCACAGCAACTCCCCCCGTCACAAAAGATACCCACACCATAAATCCAATACAAAGGATTCCCTGTCCGTACAGCGCAGTTTTTACAACCCTTTTGTGTGCCTTATCTGCAAACAGATACAATGTCCCCTCCTGCTTTGCTGAAGGGAAGCTCACCACTGAAATGCCACTTAACACTCTGGACAGAAAGCATCCGGCTCCCGCCACAGTAAGCGTGCGTAAAGTCGTGATTTCCGAAAATCCACCCAGAAAGACCAGTCCGTACAATGCAGACATGATCACCGCAAAGGCGCCGATATGGGAGTCCTTCAGGATCTCCAGTTTCCGTTCCCTCGGCTGGTAAGAGTGCAGGGCATCACAGGTATCTAAGAAGCCATCCACATGAAAGCCTCCGGTCACCAGGAGTGGGATTGCCGTTCCCACAGCCACATAGCACAGGAGTCCCACTGTGAACCGGTCACAGAACCATTTCCACAAATACCACAGGGCACCGATCACCGCCCCCACCCAGGGGAAAAAGCAGAGGGCATACCTCATGTCCTCATCTTTCCACCCGAACTGCGGCATCGGAATTTTGGAATACATAGAAAACGCTATGAAAAATGATTTGATAATACGCATGCCTGTTTCCTTTCTATCCTGGCTGTTCCGGCTCTTCTGCCTGTCTTATCCGTTCCGTGATTTTTCTTATCCTGCTCATCCTGCTCACGGCTTGATCCACCGTGGGATCCCGGCAACGACTTCCAGGACTTCGTCTGCCTCTGCCGCCAGTCTCTCATTGATCCTGCCCAGTGCTTCTATATATTCCATCGTGGCACTGCCGTAGGTAATACCGTCCTCAAATACATTATTGGTCACGATGACTAACGGATCCGCCTGTTTTTTTAATGTCTCCACGTCCCTCAGAATTTTTGCGGCCACCGTCTGTCGATCCGCAGGCTGCTCCCCGGAAAACATTTCGTTAGCTACGAGATTTGACATGCATTCCAACAATACGGCTCCCATCGGTTCCATTTGTGTGGCTGCCTGTTCCAGTGCTGTGGGCTGTTCGATGGTAGTGAATCCTTTTCCCTGCCGCAGTCTGTGATGTCTGTCCACCTTGGCCTGCATTTCCTCATCCCGGATCTGCATGGTCGCAATATAATATTTTTTCTTACCACCGGCAGCCCACAGCAGATACTCTTCCGCATAAGCGGATTTTCCGCTGCCACTGCCTCCCAGGATCAGTGTCATCATGTTGTTTCTCCATTCGTCTCGATGTTCAGCCAGTACCATTCGCAAGGTCACGTTATCACGCTTTTACGTCACTTCGTGACTACCCTTGCTCATAGACCGACGCTCATCTCATGAACATATCCACACACAAAATCATGCAAGCATGATTTTTGTGCCCGGATATGTTCATGGCTGAACTGTTAACGGCTATATTGTTCCACTTCGATTTCTGAGAAGGTAGCGCTCTGTCCATAGATACTCATCACCATATCAAGCAGAGTGAGCATCATGACTGCTCCGGTTCCCTCTCCCAGTGCCATTCCCGCATGGAGCACCGGGAACAGCTGAAGTGCATCCGCCAGCTTCACCGCCGCCGGCTCCTTTCCCAGATGGGAAGGGATCAGATATTCCCGCACACCGGGGAACATTCTCTCCGCCACCAGTGCCGCCGCCATGCTGATCACTCCATCCAGCACGATGGGCATATGCCACAGTGCTCCGCCGATGCACATACCGGTCAGCCCTGCAATGTCCAATCCGCCCACTGTCTGTAATACCGTGAATGCATCCACATTCCACAGGTCATAGGTTTCCAGTGCCGTGCGGACAACCTGCTGCTTACGCAGCAGACCCTGATCCGTCAATCCTGCCCCCCTGCCGGTAACTTCCTCTGACGCACACTGTAACAGTGCTGCCGTCACCGCACTGCTGGTGGTCGTGTTGCCGATTCCCATCTCACCGGCTGCCAAAATCCTATAGCCTTTCTCCTTACAATCCCTCACCAGTTCCATTCCGGCAGCTATGGCCCGTACCGTCTCTTCCTCGGTCATGGCCGGTTCCTTCAAGAAATTCCGGGTACCGGGACGTACCTTGCGGTCCAGAACACCGGAAATGGCTTCCTCAGTATTCATCCCGATATCCACAGGAATCGTCTCTGCACCGATACTCTCTGCCATCCTGCAGACAGAGGAACCTTTTCGTGCCATGGACTTCGCCACCGCCAGTGTGACCTCCTGTCCGGTCTGGCTCACACCTTCCTCCACGATTCCATTATCTGCGCAAAAGATCAGCACACCTTTTTTCCGAAGGTCGATCTGCTCCGTTCCTGCGATGGCTCCGATCTGTGCCGTGATGGTCTCAAAGCTGCCCATGCCGTCCAGCGGCTTCGCCAATGTATCCCAGTGCTTTTTCACATGGCTTCTTAACGCCTCGTCCGGTGCCGTGATCCGGATCTGCGCAAGTTCCTGTCTGGTATAGTTATGAAATATGGGCTTCTCTGAGCATTCCATAGATGTCCTCCATATGCAGATATTTCCGCAGAGTATCCGCCAGTTGATCGTACTGTCTTTCTTTAATGCTGCTATAATCCTCCCAGGCTCCATCCTCCAGAGAGATTCCTTTTTCCTGTGCCAGGGTCCGTATCATACGTCCGACAATCTCGCCTTTGTCGAACAGACCGTGGATATAGGAACCGTAGATTCTGCCGGTGGAGTCAGCGATAACAGCTTGTGTAATTTCCGTGTTTCCCGTGGCATCGTCTGCACAGAAAGCGCTCCGATTGCTTTCTGCACTGTTTGCCGGTCCAGCTGCCTTGTACACGGTGCCCTTCGCACCGGTGCAATACACCGTCTGCCCCATATGTATCTCATACCCCGTGAACTCGCATCCCGTAAGCCCGGAAAAAATACCGTCCACCGCTTCTAATCTGCCATTGGTCTGACAGCGATGTTTCTCCTTCTGCAAGACTGTCCGCACCGGAAGCAGCTCCATCCCTCGGATCTGTCCACCTTCTTCCACACTGTCCGGGTCTGCGATCTCACAACCCAGCATCTGGTATCCACCGCAGATTCCGAAAATGGGAACTTTTCCCACTGCCCGTTTTATCGCCGCTTCCAGGCCATTCTGCCGCATCCATTTCAAATCCCCCATGGTATTTTTGCTGCCGGGCAGAAAGATCAGATCCGGCGTTCCCAGCTCTCTTACATTCGTCACATACCGGACGCTGACCCCCGGCATCTGTTCAAACGCATCAAAATCTGTAAAATTCGAAATACGGGGATAGCGGATCACCGCCAGATCAATCTGTCCTACACGTTTTGCCTCAAACCGGTCTGTCAGACTGTCCTCATCCTCCAGCGACAGTTCCATATAAGGTACGGTTCCCAGCACCGGCACCTGTCCACGCTCTTCCAGCATCCGGATTCCGGGATCCAGGATCGTGCTGTCTCCACGGAACTTGTTGATGATCAGCCCCTTTACCCTCTCCCGTTCTTCTACCGTGAGCAGCATCAGCGTTCCTAACAGCTGGGCAAACACACCGCCTCTGTCAATATCTCCCACCAGAAGTACCGGTGCATCCACCATGGCAGCCATTCCCATATTGACGATGTCGTTCTGTTTCAGATTGATCTCCGCCGGGCTTCCGGCACCTTCGATGACGATGATATCTGCATAGGTCTCCAGTCTGTGAAAGGCGGTCTTGATCTCCGGGATCAGTTCCGTCTTGTGGGCAAAGTAGTCCCTGGCGGACAGATTCCCCCACACTTCGCCATTTACAATGACCTGTGATCCCGTATGACTGGTTGGTTTTAATAAAATAGGATTCATGCACACCAGCGGATCGATTCCCGCTGCTTCCGCCTGCATGACCTGTGCCCTGCCCATTTCCAGTCCTTCCTTCGTAATATAGGAATTGAGTGCCATATTCTGTGATTTAAAAGGAGCCACCCGGTAACCGTCCTGCCAAAAGATCCGGCAGAGTCCCGCCACCAGCAGACTTTTCCCCACACCGGACATGGTTCCCTGTATCATGATTACTTTTGCCATCGTTCTCTCCATCCCATAGATGTCACCGACATCCCGGGAATTTCGTTTCTCTGTTTTCTAACATCCGCTCTGTTGCTAAGGGCTTTCTATCTTTCTATCTGCTTCCCCAGTTGTTCTGCGTACTCTAAAAGTTCTCTCTGAAAAGTCTCCAGGCTGCCGAAATTCTCCCGACAGCAGATAACACGTTCACATTTTTCCAACTGTTCCTTCGCTGCCTGTAGTCTTTCCTGTGTCACCGGCTCAAAGGGAGATTCTGCGATCACCTTTGATGCAAGTGCTTTTGCCACAGGATAGTCCAGATCATTTTCATATAGAATCCCCGTAGCGAAAGGGATTCCCATTCTCTGCAATCTCCGGTAAACTGTCCGTCCGCTTCCGGCTCCGGCGATCACGAAGACCTGTGGTGTTCCTTCCGGTGCTGCCAGCTCCATATCGCTGCTACCCTCATCATAGTTTCCCATTCGGATGCCATAGAGTTCGGTAATATACCCGTCAGTCATGACCTCCTCCGGTGTCCCTGTTCTGTCTACCGTACTGCCGTTCACGCACAGGATTCTATCGGATATCTTCTCTGCCAGTTCCAGCTCATGTAAGGACAGAATCACCGTAAGCTTCCTCTCTCGGCACAGCTTCTGCAGGATCGATAAAAATTCCAGTTTGTGTCTCACATCCAGATAAGAAGTAGGTTCATCCAGGATCAGTATTTCCGGTTCCTGGCAGATGGCTCTGGCTAACATCACACGCTGTCTCTGCCCGTCACTGATCCGGTCAAACATAAGCTCCTTAATCTCCGCCACCTGTACCAGCTCCATGGCGTTTTCCACTGCTTTGTGGTCTTGTTTGGACAACACACCAAAACGTCCGGTATAAGGGTATCTTCCGGTAGCCACCACATCCTCACAGGTCATCAGTTCTCCCCTCAGGCGTCTGGTCATCACTACCGCCATTTTTCGGGACAACTCCGCCCCTGTGAGAGACTTCATATCTTCTCCGTCCAGCCGCACCGTTCCTGCAAGCAGGGACAGCTGCCCTGCAATGCTTTTTAGGATTGTGGATTTTCCTGCGCCATTGGGACCCAGCAATGTCAGGATCTCCCCTTTTCGAAGTGCGATCTCCACCTCTTCGATCAGAGGCTTCCCGTCATAGCCCACACTCATTTTTTCTGTTGTAATATAATAAGAATAAGGCTTCTGCGTCTCCATAGTTATCCGCGCTCCTGTCTGTTACGTGATACCATGATCCACAATACCACCGGTGCTCCGAAGATTGCCGTCACTGTGCTGATACTAAGTTCTGTGGGTGCCATCCAGGTTCTCGCCAGCAGATCACAGAACAGGCAGAATACACTGCCGCCCAGGAAACATGCCGGTATCATCAGTAACGGCTTTGTAGTGCCGAATAATTTCCGGATCAGCTGCGGCACAGCGATCCCCACAAAAGAGATGGGGCCTGCAAATGCCACGATGCATGCCGAAAGTACACTGGACAGCACCACTAACAGGATCCGTAGCGTACGGATATTTACTCCCAGATTCTGTGCATAGGTTTCGCCCAGCTGGTAAGCTTCCAGAGGCTTTGCCAGCAGGATCACCAGCAGAAAGGTAACCGCCACCACGACGCTCATTACTTTTACATTATCCCAGGTCATTCCGGAAAAGCTTCCTCTGGACCAGTTGTGGAGGTTCACGATATCCGCATCCTCCGCAAAGGTCACTACCAGTTCCGTGATGGCGGAACAGATGTAACCGATCATCACACCACTGACCACCAGCATGGACATACTGTCTACCTTTCTCGCCATGAGAAGCACGAAGCCCATGGACAGCATGGCTCCTAAGAATGCCGCCAGGATCATCAGCCCGGAGCTGACCCGGACCGTATTCCTAAACAGAAATACCATCACCAGTGCCACCACCATCTTCGCCCCGGAAGAAATTCCCAGCACAAAAGGTCCGGCTATGGGGTTGTGAAAAAAGGTCTGCAGCAGATATCCAGCCAGTGCCAGCGCTCCGCCAAGGATCCCCGCTGCCAGGGTCCGGGGAAAACGGATCTCCCAGAGGATCCTTGCATTCATGCCTTCCTGTGTTCTCCCTGTGGTCAGGATTTCCGCCAGTGGGATCTTCACTGTTCCGATCCCTATATTGCAAAGCAGCAGCCCCAAAATGCCTGCCGTCAATAGGACAAACGCTATGAAATATCTGATTTTCCTGCGCTGCTGCATGTTTTTCTCCTTCTTTTCCTATTCGTATGTTAATCGTATGATGTCGGGGTCAAAAGCCCCCGGCTTTGATGCCTGCGGATTGTTCCGTGCTACGCACTCCCACAATCCTACTGTAAGAGAAACAGATAACGCAGCTTAACGGTATCATCGTCCGTCAACACCGTATGCATATCCTGCAATAAATATCCGATTGCCATGGACTGCTGGTACATATCATTGGTGGTGCAATAGACCTGCCCTTCCTGTACCGCTTTGAAATCTTTTAAAATATTGCACTTGCCGATCAGCTCATCCACCGTGGTCACGCCACCGTCAATCGAGCTGTTGTAGATCAGGATGTCTGCATCCTTTGCGCCGGCATAAAAATCTTCGACCTGCATATTCAGCGTGGAACGCCCACTTCCGCTGTTCTCCAGATCATCAAAAATATATCTTCCTCCTGCCAGTCCGATCAGCTTCGGAATATAGTCTGTGCTCTGTCGCACCTGGATCAGGCCATTAGAAGTGACATAAAAAAACGCTATGGTCTTCCCTGTTTTTTCCCCACTGCTTACTCTTTCCAGAATCTCTGTCTGCTCCGCAAAGGCATCTTCCGCCTCCGCTTCTTTTCCAGTCAGGGCTCCAAAAAATTTTACCCATTCCACTTTTCCCAAAGGATGCTGTTCGTAGCTGGAATATTCGATCATCACCGGAATCTCAAAGCTTTGAAGCATTTCCACTACCTCCGGGGAATGGGTGATCATCCGGTTCTCAATAGCCAGATCACACCCTTCGGACACCAGAAGCTCATAATCCGGTTTGTTGTATTTTCCGGCATAGACCATAGTCCCTGCCGCCATGGCATCCTGCGCTTTCTGAATGTACCAGTTCTCCTGCTTCTGCCCGGAAAAATGGATCTGATCCACCGCATCCACAGAGGCAAACATGTCCATCACCCCGGATGCTACCAGATATATATTTTGAAGCGGCTCCTGCAGGATGCAGATGTCTTCATCCAGACCCCCGGGAACACTCTGTCCCTCCGGCACCAGAAGATATTTTTTATTATCCGGCAGAGTGTTCAGCATCTGGTATCCGCCTTCATAATAATCCACCGTAAAATTTTCCGCATATTGCAGCTCCATGCTGCCTGTCTTTACTAATTTTGTCTGTTCTTCCTGCGTAGTCTCTGCTGTCCGGGTAACCTCCGATGATGTCTCTATAGAAGCAGAAGAAGGACTGCTGCAGCCACTTAGCCCCAGCAGTCCCATGAGAAGCAGAACATAGATCCATTTTCTTCTATTTCTTCCTGACCTCAAAGTTTTCATGCCTTTCATCGCCTGCAATATTTGGGTCCTAAGGTCTTTCACCCACCTATGAGCAAGCTCATGTGGGCTTAGACCTTTTGACCCTGGCAACATATGTATTACTTGCCGCCCTCTGCACTCTGCAGTGTCTCGGAATGGAAAGTTACGGTATATTCCACTTCATGCGGTGTACTCATTGCCACAGTATCACCGATCATGGTAAGCGGTGTGTCCAGTGCTTCCACCGGAACCTCAAATACGGAATTGCCCTCTGTATTCACCGGCAGATATTTTTCATCATTCACCAGCATATAATCATAATTCGGGCTGCTCCATTCCAGAGTGGCCGTTACTGCCCCACCAGCTACCGTGATCTGCGCAGGCGACTGGATGCTGGCTCTGCCGCTTCCGCCCTCCATGGTCAGTTCGATGGTATAGCTGCCGTCCTCTACGGTGTTCGGATCAAAAGCACCTGCAGTATCCCCACTGCCCTCTGCCACCGGATCGGATACTACGACTTTATGATCATACCATTTTCCCTTGGTGCCGATCAGCGCCAGATCGAATTCTTCACCGATTACGGGTACCGGGACATCAAACCCGTAAACCTCTTCAGTCATACCGTCACTATAAGTTACGGTATCCGTAGTAGGCTCCAGCAATGCTGCGCCTTCTTTGGCTGCATCCTCTGCCAGACCCGGATAGAGGTTCAGGATCTTCTTGGAACCTAAGGAAATGTGGATGGTCATCTCACCATCCTTTACCGTCAGGGTTCCCTTACCGTCGCAGGCTTCACTGACATGGAACATGGAGCTGTCCGTGGAAAATTCTGCGGTGTAGACACCATCCGGAAGCTGTGCTTCAGTCTGTGCAGCTTCTGTACCTGCCGGTTCCCCTGCTTCCGTGCTTTCTGTCTGCCCTACGGTACTTTCCTGTACCGCAGATGCCTCTGCCGGTTCTGTGGATGCTGCATTTTGAACGTCTGCTCCGCATCCGGTCAGTAACAGACAGGCCGTCAGGCTGCCTGTTACTATGATTTTGTTCATCAATATCTTTGCCTTCATTACTTATACTACATTCCTTTTTATTTATAACAGTTACACTCTATGACTGTCTTTGCTCATAGAAAAGTTACACTATTTCATTGCTGCAGCAGTATGTGCCACATACAGATCCTGGATAGTTTTGATCCCACCCAGGCCTGCGATCTGCGTATCCACACTGTCGAACTTACCGGAAGCATTGAACTGACTTAACCAGGAATCCTCATCCTCGCCTGCCATATCGTTGTTGGCATGGTCACCTGCTACTACCATCAGGGGACGAAGAACCACCTTGGTGTAACCTGCTTCCGCAACAGCCTTGATGACTTCTTCACAGGCGGTCTCTTCCGGCTCACCTTCTACGGTTCCGATGAATACATTTTCATATCCCAGTTCGTTCATCTGTGTCTGCATCTGGCTGTAAGAAACCTTTGCGGTATGGGAAGTTCCGTGACCCATGAATACGAATGCCACGCCATCTTCCTTTGCAGCATCTAAGCTGTCATAACCTGCGGTCTTAACTGCCTCTGCGGTCAGATCTTCCGCAACAGCCTTCTTGTCATCGTTTACTATGGCAGCATCTGCTCCAACTTCACCTAACAGGGGTTCTGCCACTTTTACAGATGCAAACTGATCCTTGTAAGCTTCTACCGCTTCCATCAGCTCGTCATACTCTGCACCATGCATCAGATGGGTAGGCTGTACGACCAGGTTCTTAACATCATTCGCTACGGCACGATCCAACGCCTGCTCTACATTGTCGATATGCTCGTCATCTCTTGCCTGTATATGGTTGATGATGATCTGTGCGGTAAATGCTCTTCTTACAGACCAGTCGGGATTGGCTGCTGCAATCGCATCCTCAATACCCTTGATATCAGCCACACGGCTGTCGTTAAAGGAAGTACCGAAGCTTACTACCAGAATCTCGTTCTCACCGATCTCATCCTGATTGCGGGGATCATCCTTGGAAGCATCGCCGGTATCTTTGCCGAAGTAATCGGGATCTGCATTTTCTCCCTCTACCAGCTCCTTCTGTGCGTCGGTCAGTGCATCCCATGCTGCCTTTGCATCAGCACACTGTTTGTCTGTGTCATCATTTCTCTCCTGTACATAGATGGCGTCGATCAGTGCTGCTACGTTATCGGCTGCTGCCTGATCTGCATCTTCGGTGCTCTCGGTAGCTGCTGTGGTTGTCTCTGCTGCCTGTGTGGTCTGCGCCTCACTGCCTGCCTGTACAGTGCTTTCTACGGCTGCCTGGGTATTACCACATCCGGTGATGCATACAGCACCCAGTACGGTTGCCAGTACTACTGCTACGATTCTTTTTTTCATGTTTCCTCCTCT
>CAKSAM010000015.1 GCA_934436245.1 uncultured Acetatifactor sp. | reverse complement strand
ATTCACACCCGGAGACGCGACATCAAGGCGTGATGTTCCGTTCGCCGTGGGCGTTCGTCCAGTCTACGACAGCCCTATGTTACGAGCCATGCACTCAATTCATAAATGTGTCGCAAAAGACGCTCCACATTTATTTCATTGACGGCTGTCGCCGTATAAAGTCAAAAACAAAAACAGCGACTTGTGAGCAAGCTCCCAGATCGCTGTTTCTGTTTTGACTTTGCATGGCTCGTAACTCTCAATTTTCTTCTCTGCTTTCATTATTTATTCTCTACTATCGTCCATCAGATTTCTGACTGCATCTGCGCATAAACCTCCGGCTCCAGGTCATAGCCCAAATAAGCAATTCCCCGGTAGACAGTCTCCGGGACGACTTCCGACAAGCTTAAGTTTTTGCGAATCGCCTCGATCAGCTTCCACTTTGCAGCGATGACCTTCGCATCTGCCCTGTAGAACTGTGCCATATCGTAGTCCGAAGTATTACCGCAGGGATTCAGGCAGATGGCGCAATCCGGCGCAATGGCGAATTTCTCCGCATGGATCTTCTCCACTGTTTTCTCTTCGCTGTCACCATTTGTCAACTGTAAAAAAGCATCCCGGATCACACTGTCCGTCTGCTCTGTTTTCCCGTTATTGGATACGGCTCCCACCAGTCCGATCAGGGCACTGATGATTCTGTCTCCCTGCATTTGCATATAAATTCTCCATGCCTTTCCATCATCTGCAAAATAATTCTATTCCAAAATCTCCCCGTCAATGGAGATGGTCACTACCTGCCATGGCAGGAATTTTCCGCTATCCTGTATGGCCTTCTTCGCCGCCATTTCCAGTCCACCGCAGCAAGGCACCTCCATACGCACGATGGTCACAGACTGGATGTCATTGTTCCGCACAATTTCTGTCAGCTTCACGCTGTAATCCACCGCATCCAGTTTCGGACAACCGATCAGAGTCACTTTGCCTCGGATGAATTCCTTATGAAAATTCGCATAGGCATAAGCAGTACAATCTGCTGCGATCAGAAGCTTTGCCCCGTCAAAATAAGGAGCCTGCACAGGAGCCAGCTTGATCTGTACCGGCCAGTTACTCAACTGGGATGTCATGGTAACGTTGTTGCTCTCTGCAGCAGTTTCTGTCCCCTCCGTCCGGTTCATTTGACGCATACGGCTTCCCGGGCATCCTCCATGAGGAATCTGCATGCCTTCCCTCTGCATTTTTTCCTGCTGCTTTAATTGCTGTGCCTGCTTCACTGCTGTCTCGTCATAGGCCGGTGCCTCTCGCTCTTCAAAGGTAATGGCTCCTGTAGGACACCCTGGCAGGCAGTCACCGAATCCGTCACAGAAATGTTCTCTGACCAGTTTCGCCTTACCATCAATAATATCTATCGCACCCTCATGGCATGCCGTCGCACAGATGCCACAGCCATTGCATTTTTCTTCATCAATGTGAATGATTTTCCGGATCATAGTTTTCTCCTCGATTTCTCTATTCTCTCTGTTTGTTTCTAAATAATCAGTTACCAGTTCAAACATCAGACTTGAAATATTCGTCATATATTTCTGTCACGGGATCAGTATATCAAAATCAAGGATTATGTTATGTTGTTTTTCCAACATTTTTATCATTTTCTTCGCATACAGAAATCTGTACCCTTATTCCGCAAAAATGTTCCTTGACTTTCCGCAATGCTTATACTAGAATCATTCCATCAAATACGTTGTTTTTCCAACAAAAGGAGCATTTATTATGGACAGTCCTCTCTTTCAGGATATTTTACCGGAAGATATCCCGGTAATGCTGAAACGCCTGAGCGCCTATACGAAATCCTATCAAAAGGATGCATATATCAGACATGCAGGCGATCCTGCGGATTTTATCGGGATCATTGAATCCGGCTCCATTCACATCTTGCAGGATGATTACTACGGCAACCGCAATATCACAGCATCCATCCCCCGTGGTTCTCTGTTCGGCGAGGCCTTTGTCTGCGCCGGAATCCCCTGTCTTCCCGTGGACATTGTGGCTGCAGAAGACTGTACCGTGATGTTTTTAAACGGAAAAATGTTGTTAAACACTTGTGACAACGGCTGCAGATTTCACCATACCCTGGTACGCAATCTCCTGGGGATCGTGGCCCAGAACAATATGTATCTGAACCGGAAAATCAAATATATCTCCCGCAAAACCACCCGGGAGAAGCTGATGGCTTATCTTACCGATCAGGCAAAGCTGAAAGGCTCCAACGATTTTACCATTCCTTTCAACCGGCAGGAACTGGCAGATTATCTTGGGGTAGAAAGAAGCGCCATGTCCGCAGAACTCGGCAAGCTCACAAAGCTTGGCGTCCTACGGACACAGCGCAGTCATTTTACTCTATTAAAACCATTGGATCAATCCGGATAAAACTCCGAAATCACCTTTTTCAATACCTCTGCGGATTGCTGGAATTTGGCCAGTTCCTTTTCATTTAATGCTATAGGCACCACGGTCTCGATACCGTTTTCATCCACCACAGCTGGAATGCTTAAGACCACATTCTCCAGTCCGTACTCTCCTGTCATCAGACTGGATACCGGCAGAATGGACTGTTCATTACGAACGATAGCCGAACAGATTCTGCATACCGCCATGGCAATTCCATAATAGGTTGCATGCTTTCTGGCAATGATCTCATAAGCACTGTTCTTCACACTATGGAATATTTTCTCCATAGATGCCTCATGGTCATAATGTCCCCGTAATTCACAGAAATCATTGATAGGCATCCCCCCGACTCTGGCGTCACTCCAGGCTGCCAGTTCGCTGTCCCCATGCTCGCCGATAATAAAAGCATGAATACTTCTGCTATCCACTCCCAGATGCTCACCAAGTTCATAACGAAGCCTGCCGGTATCCAATACTGTTCCGGAACCAATGACCCGATTGGCCGGATAGCCGGACTCCTTCAGTGCTATGTAAGTCAAAACATCCACCGGGTTGGATACGATCAGCAGGATTCCTTCAAATGGTCTCTGTTTGATTTCCCCGATAATGGACTTCATAATAGCACTGTTCTTCCGGATCAGATCCAGTCTTGTCTCCTCCGGCTTCTGATTGGCTCCGGCTGTGATCACGATCACCGCAGCATCCGCAATATCGTCATAGGTTCCCGCATAGATCTTCATAGGGCTGGCAAATACCATACCATGGCTGATATCCATGGCTTCTCCTTCCGCACGGTTCTGATCTGCATCGATCAATACCATTTCTGAAAAAAGTCTGCTCTGCATCAGGGCAAATGCGGAGGAGGATCCCACGAATCCACATCCTACCACTACCACTTTTCTACTGTTAATATTCATAATATCTATCTCCTCTTCCTTCTATACTTTGTTCTTTCCTGCGAAAAATGAGCTCTTAAATAATCTGGGTCTTTCCTTCTTATTTCAGTATTTTCTCGAAATCAGATGCCGGATGCTTGCACAGTGGACAGACAAAATTCTCCGGAAGCTCCTCACCCACGTATTCATAACCACAGACAGTACAACGCCATACGGTCTGTCCGGTTTCTGTCTTACCGGCTTCCTGTGGCTTCGGTTTTACATTTTGCTGGTAATATTCATAGTTTGCTGACGCCTCTTCACTCAGCACTTCCATCTCCGTCACTTCTCCGATAAACATGGTGTGTGATCCCAGATCCACAGTCTGGCTGACTTTTACTGCCAGATAAGCATTGGTGCCTTCCGTGATATAAGGCACACCATTCTCTGCATTTTGGTACGCTGTGTAATCTGCGAACTTGTCCACTTCTCTGCCGGATTGAAAACCAAAACGCTGATACAGTGAAAACTGCGCTGCCTTACTAAGCACCGATACGTTGAACACACCGGTCTTTAATAACATGTCGTGCGTATAATTTGCCTTGTTAATGCAAATGCAGAGCTGATCAGGGGAAGACGCCGCCTGAATCGCCGTATTGACGATACAGCCGTTTGCTTTCTCTGCATCCCGTGTTGTTACAACATATAATCCATAACTTAATTTGTGCATTGCCTGGTTGTTCATATCAGTTCTCCTTTTCTCCTGCGGCCTGTTTCTCTTAGTATGTCTTTCCTGTGCCTTTTTATTTATTGTGTTTATTGTACATTTGCAACATTTCAGCACCATGTAATATTATCAACGAGCGTCATATATCTGCATTCGTAAGAACATTTGATAATATATTTACTTACTTTTATTATAATAGCAGTTTAGTTATCTGTCAATAATATTAGTAATGATTCTTGTTTTTATTTTTAAAACAACACCGATATCCTTTCGATACCGGTGTTGTTTATCATTTTCCAGTTGCAAATTTATACAAATTATGGGGCTGATCATTTGCAGAACGATGTATTAGTAGGTCACTACATTATGATACACTCTATAATATCCGTCTCCGATGTCCACCAGCTGCAACTGGATTGCAAAGTATTCCATGCCGAGTTTTTTTAATACATCCGTTACATACCCCTGTTCATAGGCTCCGGTGTTATAGGACTGTTCGATGGTACTCCACAGACTCCTTGACACCACATTATCAAAATGCTGGTCTCCGCTTCCCAGATTCGTCAGCTGTTTTTTACAATCTTCATAGTATGCATTTAAATCTGTCAAAGCATCGGCCCTGGGCTCCGGCATATCCGCAGCAGCACCGTTGGAACTTCCGGTGCTGCCGGACGGATATCTCAAGGGCTCCTGGGGATCGGGATTGATATAACCGCTCAAGTCATTGCCCGGCTGTCCGGGATCCTGTATCCCATCTCCCTGTTGTCCGGGAGCCGTGCCATTCCCGTTTGCAGCATCCACGGAATTTGTGGTTCCGCCGTCAGGCTCCGGTGTTGTCACAGTTTCCTGAGACGCCTGCGCTGCGCCCGGTGCTGTCTCCTGTCTGTAGGCTGTGCCATTGCAGGCCGGCAGATACACCGATAGGTTCTGTCTTACATGGGTGGAGGCAAAATCTGCATCCGTCCTGTTAAAATAATCATAGCGGATGGTATCCGCATCATCCCATGTCACATCCACATTATAATATCCATCATCCAGTTTCACAATATTCCAGGCATGGTCCCCACCGGAATAGCCGGTACAATAATAACAGGGAATTCCAAGCTGCTGTAACAGATACTGGTAAGCTCTGGCATAACCGGCACACACGCTTTTTCCGTTCACCAGCGCACTGTAGGCACTCTGATTCATATCTGCCGTCAGATCATAGCTCACTGCCGCCGCCAGTGCATCATGCACATACTTTTCTTTTTCATAATCACCACTAAGCCCCGTTGCTCCGGAAATAAGGTTCTGTGCCGCTGCATCAAATCTTTGTCTGGCGCTCTCCAGATCTGCGGTTGTACTATTATATTTTAAGTCGATCTCCACACACTGTCCGTTAGCCAGATATTTGCTGGAATAACCCGTCTCCAGCCAGAACAGTTCCGGATGATCACCGATCACCGCCTCAAACGCTGTCTTTACATCACTGGCGGACACGGTCTTCTCCGGTGCAAACTTTTCCGTCAGGTTCTGTGCATTGGCATAGATCTGCCGGTAAACAGACTGCTGATTCTCCGACAACATCTGATAATACGGATACTCCTCTGCGGAAAATGACAGCCCCTCTCCCGTTTCTCCGGAACCTAAGGTTTCCTCCAGATTCTGTGCTTCTTTATCCGGAATCTGCTGTTCTTCCGGCTGCACGGGAGTAAATCCTGTCTTGCCGCTGACATCCTCCGGAATCTGCAGCTGATCCATGGACGGCGCTACGTAGCCGTTCATTTCCCCTGGCATACCATTAGGAAGCGTCACACTGATATTTCCATTCCCGGAAGTCTGTCCTCCCCCGGTCTCTTCGGTTCCGATGGTCGTATCCACTGTATTGCCATACAGTCTCTGTGCCAGAGAACCGGTCATATCCGGATTCAATGCAAATACCAGGATTGCACCGCACAACAGAAGACAGATTACCGCAATCCCTATCATGATCTTATTGATTATCTTCATCTTTATGCTCCTATCAGACCGGGCTTCTGACTTTGCACTCCTGCCCGGCGGTATTATGAAACTCTTTCTGTCACTATTGCTGCTCTTCTCCTGCAATAAGTAATCCATCCGGTGAATACCGGTTCGTTGCATTCCACAGGATCCATTCTTCATACCCGGCATCATAGACCGCCTGGATCTGTTCTCTGATCTGCGTTCCGTTATAGGAAATATGTCCTTTCACCCAGTTGGCGGTAAATGCCTGCAGCCAGGGTCTTACCACAGCTCTCTCCTCCTCCGGGACCGACTGCAGATTCTCTTTCGACCCCTGCATGGCGGCCAATACCGTTTCGTAAGGGTGGGCATCCGGTACCTTCAGCCCGAATACGCCATTGGCATAATGGGACGGATACACCATTGGACTGATCACATCCACAGTCTGTCCCAGTGCCGTATAATCCTGCCCGACTGTCCGGACATCAGTCTCGCTTCCAATGATCGTGCCGAATACATCTGCCGTGACCACACAGCCCTTTTCATGTAGTCTGTCACCGGCATATATTAAAAAGTCCTGTATTGCCTGTTTTTTCGGATAGTCGTCCATATCCACACCATACTCCGCCGCATCAGCATCTGATCCCACCGGGAATCTCACATAATCGTACTGGATCTCATCAAATCCCAGATCCACCGCCATCTCCGCAAGCTCCGTCAGATATTCCCAGACCTCCTGTTTATAAGGATTCACCCAGGCCAGCCCGTTGGCATCCGTCACCGGCTTACCGTCAGGCTTTGTCAGTGCCAGTTCCGGCTGCGCCGCTGCCAGACAAGGATCCTTAAAGCACACAATCCTTGCAATGGTATAAATATTATGTTCTTTCAATTCCTGCATCATTGCCTGGATATCTCTGATATATCTCACTCCGGCACCCATCTCCGATATCTGGTCCAGTACGGGAATATCCTGTGTGATTTCTTCATCTGTCAGCCGGAACGTGACATTCCCCTCATCGTTTTTTACATCAATGACCATGGCATTCAATTCTGTCTCATCCACCAGACGGATCAGATCCGCCATCCCGGCACTGCCTGCCCTGGGACCGGTGACGTAAATGCCTTTCACTTTTGTCCTTCCTTCCATACGGTCCGCCGTGGTCTGCTCCGGCACATTTTCTTCGATGGTGGTCTCTTCCGTGGAATCCACCGACGCCGTTGCTTCTATCCCTATCACTTCTGTTCCTATCACTTCTGTCCCCGTCAGAGTTATCTCCTTGTCTGTTCCACAGCCGGTCATGCCAAAGATAAGCATAATGCCCACTGCCAGAAGTCTCCCTCCCAGACTGATATTTCGTATCATTGGTATTCTCCCTGCATGCCGCCGGTCGTTCCTGTTTTTTCATCCAGCAGCTCAAAAACTTCATATTCATGTACCAGAATTTTATCTTTGATCTCTGCGGCGCAGATACCGTCAGCTGGAGACTGCCGCCCGTACCGCACCTACGCCATACACTTACCCGGAGATCTGCGTTGCAGACATCTTCCGTACCCTATACGTAGAAAAGGGATGCAACCCTTCTACTCTTCCTCCGGATAGGTGAGTCCCCAATCTCTGCGGATCCGGGTCATCATCCGCATCACATCTTCTGTGTATGCCAGTTTCATGATCTCCGGGTTTCCTGCGATTGCCTTCTCCATGTCTTCTACTTCATAGACAAGTGCATCCGCAGTGGCTCCTGCAGTAATTTCTTCCTTACGACCGTCCTCTGTATAAGTGATGACAGCCTTTTCTCCCCGGGGGTACTCATACAACTCCACATATGCCCTGTCAAAAGAAATCATGCCGCGCTTGGGCTGCTTTGCATGAAGGGAAAGTGTGATCGTAGCCATCTCCTGCTCTTTGTTCATTAAAAGAATCCCTGCCTGCTCATCCACACCGGTCGGTGCCAGCTTCACCTGTGACTGTATCTGATCCGGACAGGAGCTTAAGAACATTCTGACAAAAGAAAGCGCATACACACCGATGTCCAATAAAGCTCCTCCTGCCAGATTCCGGTTGAAGAACCGGTTCTTCATATCATATTCTTTATAGCTTCCGAAATTCATCTGAAGAATACGCAGATCTCCAAACTCTCCGGCATCCACTCTCTTTAACAATTCTTTATAAATTGGCATATGATAGATAGTCATTGCTTCTGCGAGCACAACGCCATGCTCCTTCGCCAGCTGCATTGCCTCGTCCAATTCTTCGGAATTCAGGGTAATTGATTTTTCACATAATACATGCTTCCCTGCTGCCAGAGCCTTTTTCAAAAACTGAATATGTGTATTGTGGGGTGTGGAAATATAAATAATATCTACCGCCTTATCGCCGCATACCTCTTCAAAGCTTTGAAATACCTTTTGCACTCCGTATTTTTCCGCAAAAGCCTCTGCCTTTTCCTGTGTGCGATTAACTACCCCGTATAGCTTCTGTCCTCTTTTTTCCATTGCCTGTGCCAGTTCATTGGCAATGACACCGCAGCCTGCCGTTACCCAGTTAGCCATTCTACTTTCTTCCTTCCTTTCCACGCGTCTTATTCTCATACATCTTTGTATCCGCTTCATTGACGATCTTACGGACATCCACACCACTGCCTTCTGCCCAGCCTACAGCACTGGAAATCGGCATATCTCCCTGACCGTTTTTCTCCTGCAATGCAGCTTTCACGGATTCTATCATGGAATCTATTTCCGCTTCCACCGGGTTCTCTATCAGCATGACAAATTCATCTCCGCCCACACGATAAACCTTCCTCCTGTCAGTAGATAATTCATATAATACGGAAGACAACGTCTGGATCAGCACATCCCCGGCAGCATGTCCATATTGGTCATTAACATATTTCAGATTATTCACATCCCAGAAAATGACAGCCAGTCTGTCAACCACCGGATAGTAGTCAGCAATCATTTCCTCATATTTGTTCTTATTATACAGATGGGTTCCCAGATCTGTCTCCTTGCGATATGTCAGATCAGCGATCCTCTGTGCATCCTCGTGGCTGGTAATGCTGATATACCGCAAAATAAAGGTAAATGCCAGAAGGATCACTGCCCGTGGCAAGGCTCCATAGAACAAGATGGTAAATACAGGATCAGGTTCCAGACTAAACTGCAATGTCCCTGCCCTCCACTGCTCCATATACCAGTCTCTGGTATGATTACTTCCAAGCAGAAGATTCAGATCACAGATCCCATGGTAAAATCCTGTCAGCATGCTCAGTGCCATTGTCACATCATTCACAGCATATGTGATCCAAAGAGCCATCCTTTTCCGATACTGCACCGCTAATAAAAGCGGCAATACATAGATAAACACAGCATGAAAAGACAAAAATGCCGCCATGACTGCCGATATTGCACAGGTCAGTGCCAGAAGCACATACTTCACCCATTCCCTCGACAAATCCACCCTTTTGTATATGTATAACACAGGAATCCCCATTACCGCCGACATTCCTGCTGCCATGGTAAAAATCCGGGCATCCACAATAAAGATTCCCACTAAAGTCAATAGCCAGAGAACCAGAATTGTCACAAAGATCCATAAAAATCCCTTCAACGTCCGCCGGTTGGAATTAATCTCCTGCTGATGTAATTCCTGCTTATACTGTTCCTGATAATTTTCCATCGTAATCCCCTGTTTCCTTTATCCTTTATGTAGGCATAAGCGTCCCTGGGACCGCCTTTTACCGCACAAGTAAATACAGTATAACATATTACGTCATTTTTTCACATTTTTTTGCAAATGATTGTGTTTCTATGTCTGCCTTCTGATAAGCACCGATACCCTCTTTCAGACGCTTCAACCCCTCTTTCAGCAATTCCCGTCTGCATGCCAGATTCATACGTAAAAATCCATAACCGTTGCCGTACTCTCTGCCGTCACAGACATACAGACCGCTCTCCTTACGGATGAACTCCGCGAGCTCCGACAAATCTCCGGGCAGCGCATTGCAGTCGATCCACAATAGATACGTGGCATCCGCAGATACCGTCCTAAGCTCCGGAATCTCTTCTCTGATAAAAGCTTCCGCAGCTTTACGGTTCTCCCACAGATATTCACGCAGCTCCTCCAGCCACTCTCTGCCCCGGTCAAATGCCGCAATGGGAGCAATGGCTGCGAATACATTTGGCTCTGCCACTTCATCCGTGTTCAGTCCCCGGTTCACCCGGTGCCGCAGCACCGCATCCGGTACGATCACTGCTGCCGTCTGGATTCCCGCCAGGTTAAAGGTCTTCGTGGGTGCCACACAGGTGATGCTGTTATTTTTACACTGCTCCGATACCGAAGCAAAGGGGACATACTCCATCCCGGGTCTCGTAATGTCGCAATGGATCTCATCCGACAGCACCAGCACATGATGCTTACAGCACAGTTCTCCGATACGCTCTAACGTTTCACGATCCCAGATTTTTCCCATCGGGTTGTGCGGGTTGCAGAGGATCAGCATGCTGGTCTGGGGATCCGCAAGCTTCTCCTCCAGATCCTCATAATCAATGCTGTACACACCATCTTCGTAATGCAGTCTGCTCTCCAGCACATTCCGTCCATTATTTACAATAGAATTGAAAAAGATATTGTAGCAGGGTGTCATGACTACGATCTTTTCCGCTACGGTGGTCATTTTACGCACAATACTGGAAATCGCCGGAACCACACCGGTACAGAAGATCAGCCAGTCTTTTTCAATGGGAAAATGATGCCTGTCCTGCCACCAGTCCTGATAAGCCCGATACCACTCCTCAGAGACCTCAGTATAGCCATAGATGCCCTGTGCAGCCCGGTCCATGATGGCTTTCGTCACTGCAGGAGCCGTCTCGAAATCCATATCCGCCACCCACATGGGAAGCTCGTTCTCTCCCACGTTCCATTTCATACTGCCGGTACCCCGGCGGTTAACCTCTTTGTCAAACATACTGCTCATATTAATTTCCCACACTTTCCTCCGGATTTCTGTCCAGTCTGCAGCCAATGTTACCGCACACGATCTGTGTCTGCGCCGGATCGATCTTCTCCGGATCCAGGATCAGGGTATCGATGCTCTGTGCCCGTATCATTCCGGAAGCCGGATTCAGCACACTGGTGATGCCGTCCGTGATCTCCACATCTATCGTGGAATATTCAAAGGCCAGTGTCGTATTTAACAGCTTACAATTCTTCATCACCAGATTGTCGATATAGCACATGCCCTGTAAACTCTCGATGGTGCAGTTGATCAGGGTCAGATTCTTCGCATTCCATCCCAGATATTCCCCGGAAATAAAGGAATCATACACGGTTACATTCTCAGAATTCCAGAAGGCATCCTTGGACAGCATCTTTGCATGATGGATCTCCACATTTCTGACCCCGTCAAAGGAATAATTGCCTGCCAGTTCAAAATCAGAGATCTGCATATCACTGCAGTTCATGGCAAAATAATCTCCTCTGGCGCTGACATCCTTCATGGTGACCTTCTGACAGTTCCACAGCGTCTCCTCCGCATGGGGCAGGAATACATGCTCCAGCGTAAGCTCCTTACATCTGCGGAAATTCTTCGGTGCCTCGATCAGGGCATTTTTCACCTGCAGATTGTCCGTATACCATACGCCGGCTCTCGCCATCTCTGCCCAGGTACAATCCTGTGCCACCACATTTCTGCTGTACCACAGCGGATATTTCCACTGGAACATGCTGTTCTTTAACGTAATATTGCTGCTTTCCTTTAACGGAGATTCTCCCTCACCAAAGATCGTATCTTCGATTTCTAAATGCTCCTCATGGAACAGTGGTCTCTCTCCTGTATAATAACCATTTTGAATCTTCTTTACTTTATTTTCACTCATTTCTTTTTCTCCTGTAATTGACAGATCATTTGTTCTTATTTTTCGTGCCTTTGATATCTTACCTCTTTACTGGGAAATAATCAAGCTGCGGTTATTTTCCCGGTATTCTCTGGGGGAAATGCCGTAGATTTTCCGGAAATTCCGCAGAAAAGAGGAATAATCCGCAAAACCGGTCTGCTGCCAGCTCTCGGTGATGCTCTTCCCCTCCGACATGATCTGGCAGGCGGAAATGATCCGCTTATTCACAATAAAATTGTGCACCGTCATGCCAGTGATCTCTTTGAATTTCCGCAGGAAATAATACTTGCTCATGTGCACGGCCTCTGCCACATCCTCAACGGTGATTTCTGCGCTGATATGGGCTTCAATATAGCCCGTCACCTGCTCCACCAGCGGATGTCCCACAATCTCCTGGGTGGAGGATAAATATTCCTCACGCTTGCACAGCACATTCAGATAACCGAAAAACAGACTTAAATTTCCTCTGTCCATCACCTTCCGGATTCCGCTGCCTTGTGTATCTGTGCCATCCAGGATCTCCGACATGGCCAGTTTCAGCAGAAACCCCCGCAGGATCTCTTCATAATAAATGGGAAAATGATACAGCTTCGGTCCCACTCCCAAAAAGCATTCTGTGAGAAGCGGTTCTCCTTCTGCCAGCTCCATTAACATCTGGTCGCTGATCCACAGGATGATCCGTCTGGAAGAATCCATTTCTCTCTCCGTGGGATGATATTTGTGCATGACATTTTTATCGATCAGCAGGAAATCTCCCTTCCGCATCCTCACAGCCCGGTCTTCGATCAGGGAAGAAAATTCTCCCTCCATGATATAAATCAGTTCGTAAAAATCATGATAGTGAAATGCCACCGCTCCGATGGGTTCCCCCACCTTCTCATAGACTTCATAGTCCCCACTCAGCATATATTGTCGTTCATCCGCCGCATCCCGGCAGCGCAGATTGCTTTTCCCGTTCATGCCCATCCGTTTACTCTCCTGTATCATGCCTTTCAGCCCTTATTTTCCCATGATCATTGCCCTCTGTCTTACTATAAAGCAATTTTTGCACTATTTCAAGCAATTCATGCTATTTTAATGCATTTGTAAATCTGTTATGCTTAAGCCAGCAAAGAACGAAACCATTTTTTCTATAAGGAGGATTTTTATCATGCAAATGACATTACGTTGGTATGGCAGCAAATACGACACCGTCACCTTAAAACAGATCCGTCAGATCCCCGGCGTTACCGGAGTGATTTCCACCCTCTATGGCACCGCACCCGGAGAGGTCTGGGAAATGGAGGATATCCTTGCTCTGAAGGCTGAGATCGAGGCTGCAGGCTTACAGCTGGCCGGTATCGAGAGTGTCAACATCCACGATGCCATCAAGATTGGTTCCCCTGACCGCGAACAGTATATTGACAATTACATCACTACCCTGGAACGCCTCGGTCAGGCAGGCATCCACATGGTATGCTACAATTTCATGCCGGTCTTTGACTGGACCCGTACCGAGCTTGCCAGAATGCGTCCCGATGGCTCCACAGTCCTTGCTTACAATCAGGCAGCCGTAGATGCTATTGATCCGGCTAAAATGTTCGAATCCATTGCCGGAGATATGAATGGCACCGTAATGCCCGGATGGGAACCTGAGCGCATGGCTCATGTCAAAGAATTATTCGAAATGTACAAGGATGTGGATGACGAAAAACTCTTCGCCAACCTGAAATATTTCCTGGAGCGCATCATGCCTACCTGTGATAAATATGACATTAACATGGCGATCCACCCCGATGATCCAGCATGGAGCGTCTTCGGTCTGCCCCGTATCATCATCAACAAGCAGAATATCCTGCGCATGATGAAGATGGTGGATAACCCTCACAATGGTGTTACCTTCTGTTCCGGTTCCTACGGCACCAACCTGGAAAACGATCTGCCGGATATGATCCGCTCCCTGAAAGGCCGCATTCATTTCGCCCATGTCAGAAACCTGAAGTTCAACTCTCCTACTGATTTCGAGGAGGCTGCACATCTGTCCAGCGATGGAACCTTCGATATGTACGAGATCATGCTGGCTCTTTATGATATTGGTTTTGACGGTCCCATCCGTCCCGATCACGGACGTATGATCTGGGATGAAGTGGCCATGCCCGGATACGGACTGTACGACAGGGCTTTAGGCGCCACCTATTTAAACGGGCTGTGGGAAGCTATTGAAAAATCCCATAAACAGAAATAACCATCGCACCTGAAAACTCACAAATCAGTTTGGAGGAAACCATTATGGAACTTACCTTAAAAAGTCTTCATGACGACCGGAACGCATTTCTCGCTGCCGGTTATCATCTGCCGGAATTCGATTACGATACCGTTCATAAAAACACCGTTGAACATCCCCACTGGATCCACTTCGGTGCCGGCAATATCTTCCGTGCCTTTCAGGCCAACGTAGCACAGAATCTGTTAAACAGCGGCGTTCTGGATACCGGTCTTATCGCAGCGGAAGGCTATGACTATGAGATCATTGAAAAAAGCTACCGTCCCCACGACAATTTAAGCATTCTCGCCACCTTAAAGGCCGACAACACCGTGGAAAAGACCATCGTAGGCAGCATCATGGAGTCTCTGATCCTGGACAGCAAAAACGAAGCAGAATATGCACGTCTCCGGGAGATTTTTGAAAATCCTTCTCTCCAGATGGCCAGCTTTACCATCACTGAAAAAGGCTATGCCACCGCCAATGCCAAAGGAGAACTCTTCCCCGCAGTAGCCGCTGACTTCGAAAAAGGTCCCGAAGCCCCCGAAAGCTACCTGGGCAAGGTAGTCTCCCTGCTTTATACCAGATACACCCACGGCGAACTGCCCATTGCCATGGTCAGCATGGACAACTGCTCCCATAACGGTGACAAATTATATGCCGCTGTCAATGCGTTCGCCAAGGCATGGACCGACAACGGACTGGTGGAAACCGGCTTCTTAGGCTACGTCAATGACCAGACGAAAGTCACCTTCCCCTGGAGCATGATCGACAAGATCACCCCCAGACCCGATGCCAAAGTAGAAGCTATGCTGGCCGAGGATCATATCGGCGGTCTGGATGCCGTAGTTACTTCCAGGAACACCTACATTGCTCCCTTTGTCAATGCGGAGGAATGTGAATATCTCGTGATCGAAGATGCTTTTCCAAACGGTAAGCCCGCACTGGACAAAGGCGGCATCATCTTCACCGACAGAGCGACCGTAGACAAAGTGGAGAAAATGAAGGTATGTACCTGCCTGAATCCTCTGCACACCGCACTGGCCATCTATGGCTGCCTTCTGGGATATACCTTAATCTCCGAAGAGATGAAGAACCCGTTATTGAAAAACATGGTGGAAGTCATCGGTTACAAAGAAGGACTTCCCGTAGTGGTAAATCCCGGCATCCTGGATCCAAAGAAATTCATCGATGAAGTGGTGAACGTGAGAATCCCCAATCCCTTCCTTCCGGATTCCCCCCAGAGAATCGCTACCGATACCTCCCAGAAGCTTTCTATCCGCTTCGGCGAGACCATCAAAGCTTACGAAGCTTCTCCAGACCTGCATACGGAAGACCTGAAGCTGATTCCTCTGGTCTATGCCGGATGGCTCCGGTATCTCATGGGCATCGATGATGAGGGACAAAAATTTACGCCCAGCTCAGACCCCCTGTTAGAAGAAGCCCGTCAGTACGTTGCAGATTACGAACTGAGTTCCGCTCCCAAGGATCTGTCAAAGCTGGACGCATTGCTCGCCAATGAGAAAATATTCGGTGTGAACCTCCACGCCATCGGCATGGATGCACTGGTAAAACAGTATTTTGCAGAATTAAGCTCCGGTGTGGGAGCCGTGACTGCCACACTTAAGAAATACGTTCCTTCTGAGATCTGACGGAATACATACACAGGGCAATGATACATACAAAGTCAATGACAAGTACCACTGCCACTGAACTCATCCCCACAGCGATGCCGGCGTCTGCTGCGATCTTTCCGATAACGGAAGGCATCAGAATAGAGCCGAAGCTCGCTGTGGTCAGGATGAAACTCCATGCCATGGAATATTTCTGAAGCAATTTTCCCGCAAAGGATACTGTGGTGGGATAAATCCCCGCCATGCTGTATCCGAATCCAACGATTCCGAACATAATCCAAAAAGTCGTTTTACTGAAGATCAAAATAATGAAAAAGGCAACCAGTCCCACGCCCATTACCGGCAACAGCTTTTCCTTGGCAATCTTTAAGGACAAAAATGCCGCAGACAGACGTCCCAGCAGGATCATCAACCACTGTACACTGGCTGTGATAGTAGACACGGAAGGGCTCAGAAGCTCTGTGTCCTTAAAATAAGTGATCATCCATCCGATGACACCCTGTTCCGCACACAGATAGAAAAAGAGCGTCAGGATCACCAGATAAAAAAGAGGCTCCTTTAAAAATCCCCAGTTGCTCTCCTTTGCCTCTTCTGCTGCTGGGGCCGCTGCTACCACATCCTCATCCTCCGGGATCAGCAGATACAAAATCCAGGTAAGTACCCCCAGCGCTATCATGAGCATGCAGGCGTACACCCAGTGATCCGCATGGGTTCCTGTGATCAGGGTGAGCAGGATCGGGAACACAAAAGCGCCGATGGAAAACATGGCATGCAGACCGTTAATGATCCACGCCTTCCCCGGTGCCAGATTGTTGATCTTGGAATTACAATAGTTACTTGCCGCTCCCCTGGCCAGTCCGGTCATGAGAAAGGCAGCAGCCAGTACCAGATTTCCTTTTCCAAACAAAATCATGCAATAAGAAATGGCAAAGGCCGACTGAAAGAGCAGAATGCTCTTCTTTTTGCCGATGACAAGCGGCAGCGTCCCTGCGAAAAAGCTGGAAAACAGATTTCCCACAGAATGAAGGCTGACGATCAGTCCACAAAATCCGTAATCCAGTCCTCTGGCGTCCCGTACAAAAGGAAGCAGAGATCCGATGGACAATGCCAGCATACCGTTCATTAAAAATACAGCATAGGTCAGTCCCAGCTGCTTATTCTGCTTCCTGTTTTCAAATACTTTCATAACAACATTCTCCCATTTTTTAATTCTATCATTGTTCCATAATTTTTTGGATCAGTTCCGCTCTGTCCGCACAATACGTTACGTAAAGATTACTCATGGCATTACGGAACCGTTCCTTTTCTTCCGCAGAAAGGGTGATCACCTGGGTTCCGTTGGCAATGGCGGTCTGTCTGGACTGTTCCTCTCTGTCTTTCCATAGTTCTCTTTCATACTCCGCAGACTCTCTGGCACATTCCCGCAGGATTTCCCGGTCCTCATCTGACAGTTGTTCCCAGATCGATGCAGAACAGATCTGCATCTCCGGCACTCTCGTATGCTCATCTTCCGTAAAATACGGTGCCACTTCATAATGATTCATGGCCTCATAAGAGGGCCAGTTGTTCTCTGCCCCGTCAATGGTATGGCGCTGCAATGCGGAATACACTGAGGAATATGCGATCTTTACCGCTTTGGCGCCCAACGCTTCCACCATATCCGCCATCATGTCCGATTCCTGCACACGGATCGTCATTCCCTGAAAATCCTCCAGACAGGTAATGGGCTTCTCCACACTGTAGAAGCTTCTGGCACCGGCATCATACCAGGACAATCCTGTATATCCGTACGCAGAGACCTTCTGTAGAAATTCCTCTCCGATTTCTCCGTCCAATACTCTCCACATGTGCTCCGAATCTCTGTACAGATACGGCAGTTGCAGTACATTCATCTCCGGTGCCTGTTCTGCGATCTGCGACAGGGAAACTCTTGCAAAAGCGATCCCTCCGTATTTGATCTGTTCCAGCACTTCGCTTTCCGCCCCCAGTTTGGCTTCACTCTCAACGATGATGTGGATCCGTCCTCCGGTACGCTCCTGCACCAGTTCGGCGAAACGCTGTGCCCCCAGGGTCGTCGGATAATCCGCCGTCTGATTCTCCGCATAGAACAATACATATTCCGGTGCTTCTTCCGGTTTTTTCGTAATAAACAACAAGCACGCCGTTACTATGACCATAACAGCAAAAACGCCCCATGACAATATCAGTTTTTTGTTCATGGCATCTCCTTTTTATTCCGGAACTCACTGGGTGTCATGCCCATTTTTTTCTTAAAAATTCTGGTGAAATAGTTGGCATCTCTGTACCCTACTCTCTCACTGATCTCCTTGATGTTGATGGAAATATCTTTCAGCAGTTCCACTGCCTTTGTCATACGCAGATCATTCAGGTACATAATAAAGGTCTTGTCAAAACAATTCTTAAACAGTCTACAGAAATACACTTCCGAATATCCCATTCGTCCGGCTACCGATTGCAGGGACAGATCATCCTGGTAATGGGCTTCCAGAAACGAAGCGATTTCCGAGGCGATCACATTCACCCGGGCATGATCCAAGTCCTCGTCTGCCGCTGCTATCTGTGACGAAGTCTCCGGTACTTCTTCCACTGTTGGCGTCCGCTTGCAGTCGATCAGGCTGAAGGCTTCCTCCAGTGTTGCCTGAAGTTCGTCATCCCGTCCCGGCTTTAACAGATATTCCAGCGCTTTCACCCCGATTGCCTGCTTTGCATAATTAAACTCATCATAAGCCGTCAAAAATATGATGATACTGTCCGGATATTTTTTACGGATATATTTCGCTGCCTCCAGTCCGTTGATGCCGGGCATGGAGATATCCAGAATTGCGATCTGACAGTTCTCATGCTCAAAAATCTCCATTGCCTCCCGGCCGTTCTGCGCTGTGAAAATCTCTATCTGCCCGGGAAAATTCTTTTGTATGCGCTTTGACACCACCTGCCGTTCAATTGGTTCATCATCTGCTACCAAAATACGATACATGACTTTCTCCTTCTGCTTTTCTCGCTTATCTCTCCACAGGAGCCTTATCCTTATGGAAAGGAATCACCACTTCTACGGCGGTTCCTTTTCCCTTTTCACTTTCTATATAAAAATTACACTTTCCATACATGGAATGGATTCTTGCATAAATATTGGAAATACCAATCCCTACACCTTCATTGGTGCCGTTGGCAAGATTCCATCTTATCAGGATCACTTCCATCTGTGTCATGCCGATGCCGCTGTCTTCCACCCGGATATGCAGCATATCTTCCTTACGAAAGACCTGCATGTTAATACTTCCGCCTTCTTCCTTCGGTCCCAGGCCATGTATGATAGCATTTTCCAATAAAGGCTGTATCGTAAAAGTCGGCATCAGGACATGCTCCGCATCTTCCATACACTCCAGTGTAAAGCTGACTCTGCTGCCAAAACGCATCTGTTGGAGATACATATAGTCCTTTGCCACTTTGATTTCCTGATTTAAGAACACTTCCGCCTGCTGCGTCTTCAGATTGTAGCGGAACAGAGAGCTCAGTGCATTGATCATCTTCTCTGTCGTCACAGCATCCTCCAGATCTGCCATTCCCGCTATTACATTTAACGTATTGAACAAAAAGTGGGGCTGTATCTGATTCTTCAGCACTTCCAGATTCATGGTTTCCAGCTGCTTTTCTGTTGCCAGATTCTCCAGCTCCTGCTGGTGCAGCCGGTCCAGTACTTCTCTTTTTTCCTCCAGAGCCTTGATATATTCTCCGGTGGCATATTTCATTTTATTGAAGGCATGCACCAGTTCTCCCAGTTCATCCTCATTGTCTGTCTCCACGTCTTCCACAAAAAACTCATTGGCAGCAATCTGCTTGGAGGCAGTCACCAGTTTAATGATCGGATCCATCATAGAATGGTTCAGCATCTTTGCGATTTCAAACATGGTAAATGCCAGTAAAATACTCAGAATCACGGCCAGCATTACAATACCGGATACAGAGGGCAGCAGCTCCTGATAACGGAGATTTCCTTCCTCAATGGTGGCCGACAGAAATCTCTGCATATACTGGTGCAGATAGGTCTGCATGCCATACACCCTGTACAGTTCCCTGATATAGGCATCCCCCTGATATTCCCCCTGCATTACCGCATCTCTTGCCCCGGTATAGATCTCATAGCTGTTACGGATCGCCTGCAGCTGGGCAAACCGCCGCTCTCCCAGCGCTGCATAATCCAGATCACAGGCATATACCTTTTCTTTAGTTTCCGTTATCCTGCTTCGGAGCTCAGAAGCATTTTCTTCGGTATCCATCCGGGAAAAATTTTCAAAGGAAGTAACTTCCGCTTCTAATGCAGTGATCATCTCTCCGCTGACCACATTGTTTTCCAGGATCCGGTTAAAGTCCACCATAAAATATTTCACAATCCAGACATCAAAAAGAACGACAACCGTAAAAAACAGCAATACAGTTCCCGCATATACCAGAATCTTATTTTTAATGGATAATTTTTTCCAGACCTTCATAACCCTTCAACCACATCCATAAAGAAACAGCGTCATGCTTTTCGAAAACACAACGCTGTTTTCCTTTTTATCTCTTTTGATTTTTCAACAGTGTCACCAGATCATTATAGAATGCATCCTTCTGTTCTCCCATGGCACGATTCATGATCATATAACCATAAGAATCATCTGTCTTGATGACGATCATGGAATCCTGACGGATCACTCTGGTGACACGGCTCCAGGGAATCTTTTCCTCTTTATCACCGCAGGTCACCACTATACCGGTATTTCGAAATAGCAGTTCCACACCTTTTGGCTGTTGTTCCACCTGTTTATAGCTTCTGCCCAGAATCGCCAACGGCTGAAACACTGGGAAGATCAGACAGCACAGAATCTCCAGTACTCTGGAAAACTCTCCGGAACCCGTCCACAATTTCACCGTCATGGCTATCATAGATATGGTAAACACAATATTGATGACACCCAAAAAGGAACGATAGGTCCGTGCCATGGATAGTTTCCACAGATCCGAAGCTTTTACATCGCAATTAAATTTGTATTCCATGCTGTCACACATCCTTATTTTTTACTTATTTTCTGCAACACTTATGCTACAGCTTTTCTTAGCTGAACAGGTTCGGCAGGAACATACTGATCTCCGGGATAAATGTAAGTAAAAGCAGTACTATGATCATGCAGAGATAGAACGGCAGGGTTGCCTTTACCACTCTCTCCATCTTTACCTTGCTGACTGCAGATCCGATAAACAGTACCGCACCTACCGGAGGTGTCAGAAGTCCGATACCACAGTTTAAGATCATCATAATACCGAACTGGATCGCATTGATACCGATAGAGTTGGCAATAGGAAGCAGGATCGGTGTCGCGATCAGAATGATCGGTGCCATATCCATAATACATCCCAATACCAGAAGTATCAAGTTCAAAAGCAGTGCGATCAGCACCGGATTCTTGGTCAGGCCGATAATGGCATTGGCTGCCAGATCAGGTACATGTAAAGTAGTCAGGCAGTATCCGAAAATACTGGAGGTGGAGATCAGGATCAGTACGATAGACAACGTATCAATACAGGATTCCAGAATTTTCCATACACCCTTCCAGTCCAGTCCTTTATAAATATATACACTGACGATCAGACTGTAAATAACTGCGATGGCTGCAGACTCGGTTGCGGTGAACCATCCGCCTACGACACCCACCACGACGATGATCACCGCTGCCAGTGCCCAGAAAGAAACGGATAACTGTTTTCCCAATCTCTTGAGGCTGAACTTATCTCCCTTAGGATATTTGCGTTTCTTGGAAATAATGTAAGAACCGATCATCAGGGAGACTGCCAGCAATGCTCCGGGTACATATCCTGCCAGGAATAAGCTTCCTACCGACACACCTCCGGCACTCATTGCATAGATTACCATGTTATGGCTGGGAGGAACCAACAGTCCCTCACAGGAAGAGGTAATCGTAACTGCAGTAGAGAAGTCATCATCATAGCCCTGCTCTACCATCATAGGGATCAGAATGCTTCCCAGAGAAGCAGTATCTGCAGATGCAGAGCCGGAAATACCACCGAAGAAATAAGATGCCACGATATTTACCATGGCCATACCTCCGGTCATCCATCCTACACAGGCATCCGCCAGGGCGATCAGCTTCTCCGAAATACCGCCCGATCCCATCAGGCATCCCATGGTGATAAAGAAGGGAACCGCCATCAGACTAAAGGAGCTGATACCTTTTACCATCTGCTGGCAAATGGTGGTAAATGGCAGCTGCTGATACCACAGACATAAGAGGGAAGATAATGCCACCGCATAGGCAATGGGGAATCTTAAAAAGATCATGACCAGAAAGCTGATCAATAAAATCGCTATTGCTGTACCATTCGCTGTCATTATTTATCACCCTCCTTTACAAAAATATTCTTAATATGGTTGTATAGTGCTTCCAGTTCGAACACGATCATTGCCACACCCGCAATAGGAATCGGAAAATACATCCAGAATCTGGATACGGAAGGCATGCTTACATAGCTTCCCTTGGCTCCCAGGGTAGAAGCGTACTTCCAGCCGACCACTACCATTACAATGGCCAGTGCAAATACACAGAGATCAGATAAAATATCCAGTACCTTGATCACTGCAGAAGGCAGATATCTGTCAAATGCCGTCATACGGATATGTGCATTTCTGCGGATTGCCAGCGCTGCGGAAAGCACTGCCATATAAGACATCAACGTAAGTACTACCTCTTCTGACCATGCAGGATCGGGAATAAACGGAACATATCTTCCGAGAACGCTCATGCAGGTGATCAGAATATCTGCGACCAACAATAGTTTGCATAAAAACAGAACGATTTTGTATGCAACATCGTAGACCGGTTTGAACTTATCCACTGCCTTAAAAAAACCTGACATACTCTTTCAACCTCTTTCTGCCGGTATCCACCGGCGTTTTCACATTAATAGGGCACAGGAAGTGAACTTCCCGTGCCCTTCGTCACTCCTCACTTATTACGAGTCTTACTGCGTTCAGCGTCTGCTTACTGCATATCAACGATCTGCTGATACAGGTCTTCCTGACCCTTGATATTCTCAGCAATCACATCCTTAACAGCATCCTGCCAAGGTGTCTTGTCATCTACATCGATTACAGTCACGCCAGCAGCCTTCAGCTCTTCCAGAACCTCGTTCTCCATCTTCTCGGAGATTTCACGGTTGTACTGGGATGCAGCTGCTCCGGCTTCCATCAGGATGTTCTGCTGTTCTGCGCTCAGCTTGTTCCATGCGTCATCGGTAATGATGACCTGTACGGCGCCCAGGGTATGTCCGTCTAATATCATATAAGGTGCTACCTCAGGGAATGCGTTGGACTTATAGTTGGCGATAGGCTGCTCAGCACCGTCTACCACGCCAGTCTGCAGTGCGGAGTACAACTCACCGAAGGATACTACTGTCGGGGATGCTCCCAGACCTTCTACCAGACCGTTCATAACAGGGTCATTGGATACACGAAGTTTCATTCCCTTAAAGGATGTGATATCTTTGATCTCACTCTTGGTAAAGAAATGACGGAAGCCTTCCTCTGCGTAGAACAGACCTCTTACACCGCTGCCGTTCTCAGAAGGCTCCAGCAGGAACTCCTGCGCCAGATCAGAGGTTGCAAAGTTCCAGAAATGTTCACGGCTTACAAAGGTGTACGGCAGTGACAGAAGCATGGACTTCTTTCCGCCGTAAGAAGTAAGTGCGAATGCAGAGATACGGGACATATCAATGGTACCGCCGCCGCCAAGCATGGTATCCAGAACATCATTCTCGGAACCGAGAACACCGCTGGCTTGCAGGTCAATGATGATAGAGCCGTTGGAACGGGACTCTACTTCTTCCTTGAACTTCTGGTCCGTCATACCTACGATAGTATCCAGAGGATTTACTTCAGCCATTACCAGTGTGACAGCATCTGCTGCCGGTGCCGGTGCCTCTTCCTTGGATTCAGTGGTTGCTGCTGTGGTGCTCTCCTGTGCAGGGGTGCTTGCTGTCTGTGTCTGAGGAGCACTGACGCCGCAGGCTGCCAGTCCGCATACCATGGTTACACATAAAAGAGCTGTTAAAATCTTTTTCTTCATTTGGATTTCCCTCCCGATATTTTTGCGACCTTACCGGTCTTTATGTGCTTATTATACCGATAATGATTAGGATAGGAAATCGGACATTCTTAAGTTTCCTAGCACGTTCTTAACATCTTTTTAACAGTTTCTTTATATTGTGTTTACAGAATCTTTATTCCCTCAAGGTACCTGACATTTATTACCATTTTTCATAAGGACAGACATTATTTTTCATGACAGCCCGCAGTTCCACAAAGCAGCCACAGGCGCCACACATTCCCTCATTCAGATATTTGCATTCCTTACATACAGCAAGGCGGTCTTCATAGACCGCCTTATCTGCTTTACTGTCCTCTTCGATCCTGTCTATGTAGGCGTACAGATTCACCATATAGGCATTCTTGTCCATTTCCCGCAGAAGACATTTCCGACAGGGATATTTCCCTGTGACTTCTATTGTTTCTATTGTTTCTATTGTTTCTATCGTTTCTATTGTTTGTTCTTCCATAACTGTTCTTATCGCTTATTTTACCCGGAACATAACGACGCTGCATGCCGGCATGGTAAAAATAATCCTGCCATCTGCGATCTTATACTCCGTAAATACTTCTTCGTGTACCTTATCGGGATCCTCAAAGGTGTTGTAAGCATGCATATCATTGGTCAGAATCGCAGCGGTCACGTGCTTCGGATCACACTCTGTGAATGCGATCTCCACCGCTTCTGCCTTGTCGATGGACAGGTTGTTCAGGGTGATGGTCACGACACCATCCTTATCCACGGAAGCGGATTCCTGTAAATGGGGAACCTTGAACTTTTCGTCTTCCCCAATCTGCTCCACACCGTCAATATAGCTCTCCACCAGATCTGCATCCTGATGATATTTGTACATATGGAATACATGGTAAGTCGGGGTACGCAGCATCTTCGGTCCCTCGGTCAGGATCACTGCCTGCAGTACGTTTATTAGCTGTGCGATGTTCGCCATCTTCACACGGTCACAGTGCTTGTTGAAAATGTTTAAGGACAGTCCCGCCACCAGGGCATCACGCATGGTGCTCTGCTGGTATAAAAATCCGGGATTGGTGCCGGGCTCCACATCATACCAGGTACCCCACTCGTCACAGATCAGGCCGATCTTCTTCTCCGGATCGTATTTGTCCATGATGGTAGAATGCTTATTGATCAGTTCGTCCAGTTTAAATGCTTTGGCCAGAGTCTTGTACCATGCTGCATCATCGAACTCCAGTGCACTGCCCTTATGGGACCAGTCATCCTCCGGCAGAGTATAATAATGCAGGGAAAGTCCATCCATAAAGCCATGCATCCATTCCGGTGCATTTTCAAAACAGGTCTTCAGCACATTTTCTGTCCAATACGTATCTCCCGCATTGGGACCACAGCATACCTTGAAAATGGGGTGCTTCTGATCATAATTTCTCACATAGGTCTGGTATCTGCGGTACAGATTGCCGTAGTAAGACGGCGTCATATTGCCGCCGCATCCCCAGTTCTCATTGCCGACACCGAAGTAATCCACCTTCCAGGCTTTTTCTCTGCCATTTTTTCTACGCAGGTCTGCCATAGGGGATACCCCGTCAAAGGTCATATACTCTACCCATTCAGACATTTCCTGTACGGTACCGCTTCCTACGTTGCCGTTGATATAAGTCTTACAGCCGATCTGCTCACACAGTTCGAAGAACTCATGGGTACCGAAGCTGTTGTCCTCCGTCACACCGCCCCAGTGGGTATTGATCATCTTCTTGCGGTTCTCCTTCGGACCGATGCCGTCCTTCCAGTGGTATTCGTCTGCGAAGCATCCACCGGGCCAGCGCAGCACCGGAAGCTTCATCTCCTTCAGGGCTGCCACCACATCGTTACGCATGCCTTTGGTATTGGGGATCTCGGAATCTTCTCCCACATACAGTCCCTCATAGATACATCTGCCCAGATGCTCAGAAAAATTGCCGTAAAGTTCCGGATTGATATGTCCCTTTTTGTTCTTCTCGTTAATATACAGCTTTGCCATATTGATCCTTTCTGCGGCAGAGATTCGTTCCCGCCGCTGTTGCGCCATACCGTTATGCCGCAGTGTGATTCCCACAGAGCGCTTATTACTGGAAGCCCATTACTTCATGCCAGCTGTCTGCAGGCTCCGTATTCTCATTGATCTGTACATTTTCATATACTACACTTCTTAACTTGTCTTCCGAAAAGTTATCCACTCTTGCCTTGATCCGCAGATCCTGCAGTGTGAAATCTGAAAGCAGATACTGGCTCTCATCCGGCAGGACATCAAAAAAGATATCACAGACGCAGTCGCAGGCTTTCATTGTGATATGATCTGCATAAGACAGCGGCCTGTCCTTACGGTCCTTCAGATCATAATACTGGGTCCAGGGATAAATTTTGAGGAACTCCTTTACCCGGCCTTCGATCTGCTCCACCGTGATATATTCATAGTGCTGTGGGGTGTCCGGCCGCATTTTCAACCACAACAGTCTCGCCGCTCCCTTGATCTGAATTCTGCGCATGATGATATTGCGGTTATGTACCGATTCCGAACCACAGGTGAGGCACCCATGGCAGAAGCCGTAGACACAGTCCTCCACCAGAATCCGCTCATTGGAACCGTTCTCCGGCTGTGTGTCCGCCCAGGGACCTTTCCCACCCTTTAAGACCACAGAATCGTCATTGACTTCCATATAGCAGCCCTTCACCAGCACATCCGTACACACATCGATGTCGATGGCATCCGTACTGGGAGCCGCAATGGGACCTGCCGGGGAATAAATACGGCAGTTCAAATATTTTACATGGTCACATTTATAAATATGTGTGGTCCAGAAATGGGAATTCTGTAAATTCAGACCGGCGATCCGCACATTTTTACAGTGGGACAGATAGACCAGTCTCGGCCTCTGACCGTCCTTGTTGCTGCCGTTGCTCCATTTCCAGCGCAGCCAGCAGGCTTTCCAGGTCTTAAGTCCGTTCCCGTCAATCGTACCCGGTCCACACATGGTAAAACCGTCCACCCCTTCCGCATTGATCAGCGCCGTAAAATAGAGGCAGGTCTCTCCCTCGATCCTGGTCTCGGCCAGATCATAATCCGAGATATCATCGCTGCCTTTTAACGTCGCACCGGCGGAAACATAGAGATTCACTCCCTGTTTGAAATAAAGCGCTCCCGTCAGATAGGTTCCCGGCGGCACCACCAGGACACCACCGCCCTCTTCTGCCGCCAGATCGATCACCTTCTGGATTTCTTTCGTATATACTTTTCCGTCATCCCAAATGCCATATTCTGTAAGTACATAAGGCTTTCCCAGTTCCTCCGGTTCCGGCATCTCCGTCTCATAGAACCAGTCATCTATGGGCGTTCCGTCCGGGAAATATTCCGTAGGTCTTGCTTTTTCATTATGCATTCTCTGTCTCCTTTGTGTTCTGCTCCCTCAGAAAACGAACACAGGATTTCCGCCCTGCTCGTTATCGTTGGTTATCTGATTTCTACAAAGGTAGTGTCGTAAGGTGCAATGGTTACCGTATATGCGCCCACTTCCGTGGGAATAGTGGTAGTCTGTTCGGTGTCACTGTTGTTGATGACTACCAGTTTTTTACTCTCCGGGTAATAAGCACATTCCGTATACAGGTTATCCGTCATATAGTTACCGGAGGTACCTTCTCCTCCGGCATAGCGGATCAGCTGGTACAGCATTCTGGTATTCCACAGGTTCACCTGGAAGGAAGACAGATAGATTCCTGATCCCTTGCCGAAATGATTCAGGGTGATCAGTGGCTTCCCACCATCTGCCAGAAGCACCTGTGCTTTTCCATCCGTCAGATACCGGTTCTCCTTTGCTTCCACGCCTGCACCCTCCGGGATCAGTCCCTCCGGATCCGCTGTCTCAAAGGTCCATCTGCCATGACAGACTCTCGCACCGGTGTCCTCGTCGATTCCCAGCACATGTGCCATGCGGAAATACGTATCGTATCCTTCCACAGCGGAAGGCTCGTTCACACCGATAAAGCAGCCGCCCTCGTGTACCCACTTTGTAAGCCTGGTGACAAGTTCCGCATCCTTCCAGGCATCCCCGCCGCTCCATGCGCTTCCGGCCCTGCCTGCATTGATCACGACATCTACCTCTTTCAGTATACCATTTTTTACATCCTCAAAGGAAATAAATTTCACATCCACGGGAAGCCCGGACAAAGCTTCATTGATGTGGATCAGGTCATGCATATAAGTCTCATGGAAGTGTCCGGATAAGGTCCAGGAACGCAGGGCGCCCCATGAATGCAGCACTGCTACACGGGTCTTGATCCGGTAAGGCTCTCCCTCATCGTGGAAGCTGCGGATCAGCCGGAACTCGTCTGCTACTTTTTCAATGTAATCGCAGAAATCCGGGAAACCCTCCACCAGATGAAGGTATCCGCCAAGCCCGATCCGGTCGATCTTTGCACGCAGCAGGGCACGTCTGACACTGTTCCAGTATTTTTTCGCATCCAGTGTGGGATTGCCGCCCTTCATGAAGGTCGGGGCACCGCCCAGTCCCACCGGGAACAGATAGGGGTGCAGACGCAGCTCATGTACCGGTACCTCTACACCGGCACACAGCCTGACTTCATAACCAGAGAAGACACATTTGATCAGTCCGTCAAAACCAAACTCCTGAAATCTGCCATTATAAGGCTCCACACCAACCCAGCTGTCATCATAGAAGACATACGCCTTTTTGCCGTAGGCATGCACCATATCAATAAGCTTCTTACCAAAGGAAATGACGAAATCATTGATAAATGCCATCCAATCCGCTTTTTTCGCATTGCCGGGCATATGGGTCACATGCAGCTGTCCCTTATTAATAAAGTCCTCTGCCGTCATACGATAGCCGTATTGTTTCTCAAATTCCTGTAATGCCGGAACACTTACGGTGAAATCATAAGAGCCCCAGTCGGAGAACAGATTGCGGTTCCTCTCACTGCTGCCCCAGATCCATACGAAATTATAGAACATGGAAGTAAAGCGTACCACAGTGGTATCCGGGTGGGTCTCACACCAGTGCTTCATCCAGCCCAGCAGATACTCCTGAGTCTCGGGATATCTGGGATCGATCTGCATCAGGTGCTCCTTGTCCCAGTGGTTCGTGGTATGATTGTACATAGAGATTTCTTCCCAGATACGATAGGCCAAGAAGCTTACTGTATACTTATGAAAAGGGATGATGCCCCTCAGGGACACGCTTCCCTTCTCTTTGTCATAGCTCCAGTCCGCATTGTCGATCTTCACATTGGTGGTTCTGTCATAGACTTCCCAATATTCCAGACTCTCTGCGCTGTCATTGATCCAAAACTGCTCCGCAAAAAAGCTGTCCATCAGTCCGATGGTCAGGGTGTCACTCTCTGCTGCCTGAGGAGGTGTGCACAGGAAGGTCTGCTGTAATTTATCCAGATTCTCCCTCGCCCAGGCATTGTGATCTCTGATAATACAAATGGTAGAATAGATTCCGTAACCGGCATGGGTGATTTCGTCGGAAAGTACGGTTCCATCACTGTCACGGATCACATCTGCACCCCATTTTTCCGCCATTTTCAGAGTCAGTTCTTCATATCCTGATTCTCCCGGTAAGGTAAAACCACCTTTTCCCATTCTGAGTTCCTCCTCATATTCCTGCTTTTTTCTGGTTATTCCTGCTTATTTTCTTACTTATTTTCTTGCTCATTTTCTTGCTTATTTTCTTACTTATTCCCTTTACAGAAGCTCTTCCTTCAGACACAGTCTGACCACACGCTCCAGCTGCTCTGCCTCGGATAACAGCACCTGATCTCCCGCAGGATCCGGAATGTCCTGATAAATCTCCGGCTTCTTCGGAACGGTGTTCTGCCCAACAGGCTCCCAGGCTCCGAAGCCCTCCGTCACACACTCTGCCAGATAAGCATAGGCACGCTCTGTGTGTCCTGTGCATTTCTCCCGGATCTCCTGTGCCACATAGCCTGCCATTCTGTAGGCGCCAAAGTCATTAGTATGGGTATAATCCCCTGGGAAAAAGATGGGTTTTGCATCCTGCAATCCCTTTTCCAGAACGTATTCTTTACTGTGGGCATGAAGATCCAACACCGGAATACCGTACTGTGCTCCCAGTTCCAGACACACATCTGCGAATTCCTCCAGCAGATCCAGATAGGTCTGATCCCGCAGTCTCCAGGTATTTCTTGCAATGGGTGTCACCAGTACCGGATAGACCCCCTTTGCCTGATTTTCTTTGATATAGCGTTGCAGATTCGCCCGGTATCCGCCCTTTGCCTGCAGCTTTGGAAGCTTCTGATCATTATGCCCGAACTGGAAAAACACATAATCTCCCGGCTTGCTGTACTGAGCGATCACCGCATAATGCCCTTCCTTGCGGAAGCTATCGGTAGTCAGTCCGGAGTGGGAATGATTCGACACTGCCACTCGTGTGTCAAAATATGCCGGAAGCATCTGTCCCCAGCCACAGTAACAGGTGCCCGGATAATAAGGATAATCTCCGGGCTGATCTGTCACTGTGGAATCTCCTGCCAGGTAGACTGTAGGACCATTCACCTCTTCTACCGTAAGAGCACTGATCCTTGGTCTGTCCGCCAGTACTGCGATATCCACAGTCTTATCCGCAAAAATCCGGGAATAACCCACAGGTACAATATCGCAGACATTTGTGATCATTGTATAAGTGAACTCTCCGGCTCCCACTCTTCCATGAAAAGCAAGACGTCTTCTGCCGGTAAAGATCAGCACCTCTCCTATCTCCTCTTCTGAACGGATAGTCAGCGTAACCTTATAATTACCCTGTCTGGGCACATCCACCTTGAACAGTAACGGGATCCGCCTGGGTGATCCCACCAGCTTCTCTCCTGACTGTGCCTCCAACGCTGCCACTTCTTCTGCAGAATCCAGATAACAGCCATTCTCATCTTCTCTAAGAAAGGTCAGATCCTCATTCTGATACCAGTACATTGGTTCAAAAGACGAATTCAGTTCCCGGATCTGCAATCCTTCCTGTTCTCTTCTGTTTTTCTCCGTTACAAAGCCATAGCCTTTTCCGGGCTGATAGAGGTCGTCACTGCCCACGTCGATCAGATTGGCAGTTCCTCCGTCCTTCCCAAACAGAAAATTTCTGCGAAACATTTATAACGCACCGTCCTTCTCAATCTCGTCAGATACTAACAAAGTTGCAAAAAATGATAATGCCAGTCCCTGTCCCCAGCCCTGGATATACGCCTTGGGGATTCCTCGGTAGCCTTCCTTGTCTCGCATGACAGCGGTTCCGCCGGAGACATTCATTACCTTGCCGTCCTCACTGACATTGGCAAGCAGTCCCTTGATGGCCTTATTGATGTATTTGCTATGTAAAGGGTTGCCTCTGGTCAGCATTGCTGCGGCAATTCCCGCAGATGCGGAGATCTCTTCATAAGACTCCGGATCATCCACTACGGTTCTCCACAATCCATTCTCCGTCTGGTATACCTTCAGGGCTGCCAGCTGCTCATTTAAGGAGCCTGCCACATCGATATACTTGGGATACAGATAGCACTGGGGCAGGATGCCTCCTACCTGAGACATGGTAAACGCTGCCCAGGCATTGGCTCTTCCCCAATAGATACCGGACATATGATCTCCGGCAATATTGTCATAGCCGTGATACCACAGTCCACTGCTGGGATTCTGTAAATATTTGATATGCCAGTAATACTGGTTCAGGGCATCATCGATCAGTTCGTCGTCGTGCTCCATCACGCCTACACGCAGCATCAGAAATGCCGCCATGAACAAGGTGTCACACCAGCACTGCTCCGGGAAATCATTGTTGGCAGATACGGTGTGCTGCAATACATGATCCCCAAAACGCAGAGCATCCTTTCTCAGATATGCGATCTTGCTCATGAGGATGTCGTGATATTGCTGTTCTCCGGTAGCCTGATATAAGGTGATCAGACAATGTCCCATGGCACAGGCATTTACGGTCCATACCTTGGGCAGCCCCAGATCGATCAGTTCGTCGATACGATCCTTTAATAGCTCCAGATATTCCTTTTTTCCGGTCTTCTCATAAGCATCACTGATTCCATAATATGCCACACCACAGGGCCAGTCCCAGGTAAGATCCATATTCATGGTCTTTTTCACAATTTTGTCAATGACCTCTTCTATTTCTTTCTTATCATATTCCAGCTTTAACATAGTTCCTCCGTTTCTGCCTTCCGGCTCTTTATGTTCTTTTCCCACAGTTATTTTCATTATAAAACAATCGGTCGAAAAAAAACATAAAGCATCTTCAACTATTCAGAACCCCATTTGCAAAATCGCTCTGAATAGTTGCATTTTTTAATATAGCCCCCAAGCCAGTCATGCCTGGGGGCTGTAGGTACTTACTGTAATGTTTTTACTGATGTTTACTGAAGTCTGGTAGTATTACCATCATCCAGTGCAGCCTGTCTCTCATCGATAACTTCCTGGTAACCTGCCTCCAGATACTTCTGGCTCAGTTCGTCATACAGAGCGTCGAACTGATCCTTAGAGCACATGGTCAGCTTGTCACGATACTCGGTGTACAGAGTATACAATGTCTGGTTGTACTCGGTCACTGCATCGATAGAGGTTGCGAACAGACAGTCGGAGTTAGCCTTGCCTGCTTCGTAGATTGCAACCTGTCCCTTGTAGTTAGCCAGAATCTGATCATAGAAGTCCTGAGGAATACCCTGTGGAGTAATTGCCTTGATGTCCTTCTCGATAGAACCAAGGGTCTTGACTGCGGTTACTGCGCACCAGTAGTCTACGTTGTTGTTGTGTCCCTGCTGCTCAGCCAGACCGGTCTGATCTGCTACTGCTACGGGATCGCCGTTGTCATCGTAGTTGAAGTTCACGCCTTCAATACCCCACTGCATGGTGAACAGATTCTCGGGCTGGTTCAGCCACTCAAGATACATCATAGCTGCTTTTACTTCATCCTCGGTAGCATCGTTAGCGAAGCCGATCATCATACCGAAGTTGGTTCCGGGTCTGTAAGAAGCGGAAGATCCCCAGGTTTCATCCTGTGTCCAGGTAGAAGGAGTCACTGCTACTGCCAGCTTGCCATCGGGGTTGGTCTCATAGAAGGAATTCAGTACATTCATGGTAGAAGATACATATCCGGTCCAGGTAAAGGCTTTACCATTGATGAAATCTGCCTCTGCCTCGGAAGCATCTCTCATAAAGTACTCAGGGTTGTAATAACCATCGTTGTACAGTTCATTTTCCCATTTTAAGAATCTCTTCTGTGCTTCGGTAGACAGTGCAGGGATCTGGTAGTCACCGGTGGTTGCCCATGTAGTCTCATCCTGAGGATAATCTCTGTAACCGTAGTTCTGGTCGATACCTGCGCCGCTTACTTTCTTACCGCTTAAAGGATACTTGTGGCCGTTCTCTACCAGCTTTGCATACAGCTCCAACAGCTTGGTGTTATCGCCAACGGGATACTCAGAAAAGCCTGCTTCTTCCAGCCAGTCCTGACGATAGAATGTGCACCAGGTATAAGTGGTATTACCGTAAGGTCTGTAGCCAAGTACCAGATAATCTTCGTCATCCAGCTTGGTGTAAGCATCGTTGCCATTCTCTACCATGGTCTCCCAGTAGGTAGGAGCGATCTGCTTGAACTGCTCTACATCATAAGTCTGCAGATAACCGTCTGCCTGCCAGCTTGCCAGCTTATCGTAGTCATATTCCATGCAGATGGTAGGAAGGGTCTGGCTTGCTGCCAGCATGGCGTAATCAGTCATAACGTCGCTACGGGTAATTCCTACATATTCCACAGTAATATTGTACTTGTCACCGAAGTTCTCCTGTACCCAGTTGGTCCAGTAGTTATTCTCTACATCGGCGCATCCGTTTCCGGAAGAACCACGATCGTATACAGGAATCTGCAGAGTAACATTGTCTGCGAAAGCCTCCCAGCCATCAATGCCTGCTACTGCAGTGGAAGTTCCCGCATCTGTGCCTGTAGCAGAGCTCTCTGCTACGGACTCCTTTGTTCCGGCATCTGCGTTTGTGTTGTCAGCGCTGCTGCCACATCCGGTCAGAGTGCTCATTGCCATAGCACCAACCAGTGCTGTTGCCATTACCTTGTGAAGAGTATTCTTCTTCATAAATCAATCCTCCTTGTTTTAAATACATAGTTTTATGTGTACCCCCCGGTTACGGGGAAAACTAACATGGTTGCTTTTGCTTCTTTGAACTCTTTTAGCCCTTTACCGCTCCGATCATGGTACCCTGTACGAAGTACTTCTGCAGGAAAGGATAAATAATAATGATAGGAATTGTTACAAACATGATACTTGCTGCCTGCAGTACTTCGGGAGTGGACTGGATCGCACTGCCGGTATCTGCCAGGGAAGAAGTCTGCGCTTCTGCTGCGGATGCCACCAACTGGTACAGTTTATACTGGATCAGCTTCAGGTCAGCACTCTTGGTGTAATACATGTTGTCTGAATAAGCATTCCAACGTCCTACCGCATAGAACAGAGACAACGTTGCCAGAATCGGTTTAGACAGTGGCAGTACGATTCTGCTCAGAATCTGGAAATTGCTTGCACCATCTAAGAAAGCAGATTCCTCCAGGCTGTCAGGAATCGTACTCTGGAAGTAGTTCTTCATGATCAGCATGTTGTACGGGGAATAGATCAAAGGCAGGATCAATACCCACATGGTATCCAGCACGTGCAGCTTCTGATATAACAGGTAGCTGGGGATGATGCCGGCGCTGAAGTACATCGGTACCATTAACAGGAAGGTCAGTAACTTTTTACCCTTCAGTCTCTTCTTGGAGAGAGGGTAAGCGGCACAGGTACATACCAGCATTCCCAGAACCGTGAAGATCAGAGTAACGATCACCGAGAAGATCATGGAGTAAGTCATAGAGCTGTCTGCGAATACTTTCTTGTAAGCATCAAAGGTGATGTCCTTCGGCCAGAAGTATACGCTCTTGGACATTACTGCGGTATTACCGGAAATGGATTTCACTGCCACATGCAGGAAAGGTAATACGCAGCTGGCACAGAGGATAACGATCACTGCCATCATAACGAAATCGCTGATACGGAATTTGTTGACCGCATGAGCTCCGCCTGCGGAGGTAGATTCTTCTTTGATATTCACTTCTTTTTTCTTCATCTCACTCACCTCCTACAGTAATCCATCTTCGCCAAGCTTCTTGGCAAATCTATCCGATAGCAGAACCAGGATCAGGCCGATCAGTGACTGGAACAGGCCGACTGCGGTGGCTGCACTGAACTTTCCGGCTCCGATACCTTTATTGTATATGTAGACAGCCAGCTGATACTGGAAGTCCTTGACCTGTGAATTCTCTAATGCGGTCAGACGCTCTAAGTTACTTCCCATGACACGGCCGAGGTTCAGAATTAACAGTGTTACTACTGTGCTTTTGATACCGGGAAGTGTGATATGCCACATTCGCTTCCAGCGGTTCGCACCGTCGATCATGGCTGCTTCGTACAGTTCTCCGTTGATACCGGTGATCGCTGCCAGGTAGAGGATTGTGCCCCATCCCATTGTCTGCCATACACCGATCAGCAGATAAGTGATTGCCCAGTGCCATTTCTCATTCAGGAACGGAATTCCTTCGGAAATCACTCCCAGGTTCGTCAGCAGGATGTTCACAAGACCGGAATTCGGGCGGAACATTGTCATGGCTACGCTTCCGATGATGGCCCAGGAAAGAAAGTGCGGCAGATACAGGATTGTCTGGGATACCTTCTTGAATCTGGGATATCTCAGTTCATTCAGGATCAATGCCAGAATGATGGGCATTGGGAATCCGACGATCAGGTCTGCCAGATTAAACACCACCGAATTTCGAAGCGCTCTCATGAAGTCGGCATCCTTAAATATCTTAATGAATGTCTTCATTCCCACCCATTCGCTGCCTGCATAGCCCTTCGCCGGTTTATAATTCATAAAGGCCATCCGTAGTCCCGGGTATGCGCCGTAGCTGAATATGAATACCATGATCAGTGGAAACAGCAGCAACAGATATAATTGCCAGTCTCTTTTAAAAGCTTGTTTCCACGTGATTTTGGTCTTTACTCCAACCACTTTGGCTGCATTCTTTTTTCCCATATAGAACCTCCTCAAGTGTTAGTTATATTTCTTCGTCACTTTGTACACTTTTTGTAACTTTGTAAGTCCATTATCATACATATTGTCATGTTTTTCTAATCAAACGTCATAGAAAACTATGCAAAAACAACCATTATAAATTATGGTCGTTTTTCGTAAGTTTTCCGATTTCGTTACATTTTCGTAAATTTTTTGTGAATTTCAGCGTTTTTTCGCCATATATCCGACGTTCAGACGCCGTTTTCTGCTTTTTTTAATCACCAGTCTGGAAACGTTGCCAACCTGGAAAAAGTCATTCCTGCAATAAAATGGTTGATTTTGTCATTTTTCCTTGTTATATATAATGTATAGACATTGTTTCCAAGGCATTCTGTCTTTTCCGCACATCATCTTACAGGATGCACAATTATTCCAGACAGCATCGTAACAGGAGGTACCACATGGCAAAATCCAAACGAACGGTTACAGAATACAGAAGCTACTATCTGCCCATGCAGTTCCCGGTACTGCTTCTGTCCGGTGATTATTGGAAGATCTCAGATATCCCCAGCGGAAGTCTTCATTTTCACAATTGTCTGGAGATCGGGCTCTGTCATTCTGACAGCGGCACGTTGGAAATCAACGGCGAAAAACAGACCTTCCATGCCGGTGATGTCACCGTATTACCCCGTAACGTCCCCCACACCACTTACAGCACCCCGGGTACCAAAAGCCACTGGTCCTATCTGTTCCTGGATCCGAAGGAGTTATTCCGCAATCTTCTCCCCGCTTCCTGGAAAAATTACGACCTCTCCACAGACGGCTTCCCAGGGTTCCGCTATATTTTCAGCAAAGGGGCTTTTCCCCACATCAACTATCTGGTGTCCCATATCATCCACGAGCTGGAAGAACAGAAGCCCTGTTACCAGATCAGTGCCAGAAGCCTGTTGTGCTCCCTCTATATAGAACTGTACAGGATCGAAAGTCTCGGCGGTGCCAACCCCGACACCGCAAAACCGGGTTCTCCAGAGATCCTTGCCTTACAGGACCGCAAAAAAGAGGGCGAGATCGCCGAAAACTCTCTGGTGATCTCACCCGCTCTGGATTATATTGAAGAAAATTATATGCAGCAGTTTACCATTGAATATCTGGCGGAACTCTGCCACTGGAGTCCGACGCATTTCCGCCGGGTCTTCCACGATATTATGGGGACTTCTCCCTTAGACTATGTCAATAATACCAGGATTCTGAAATCCTGTATCCTGTTACGAAGCACGGAGCACTCCATCCTGGACATCTCCGAGATGGTAGGCTTCCATTCCGTGTCCAGCTTCAACCGCTACTTCATCAAACTGATGCAGATGTCTCCCAGAGAATACCGCAAACAGATGCAGCAGAGCGAGAAAAAAGCGGAGAACCAGTCCATTCTGGAATTCGCCGGATGGATGCGACCGGAATAACCGCACTCTGCATTCCGGCAGCTCCGGGCATTAAGCCAGGCGTTTGTGTTTCCATTTGCCGGAATAATAACGGATCACCGGGATCACACAGCCGCAGCTCCAGGACAGGGGTGTGGCGATCCAGATTCCTGTAACTCCCAGAATTCCGGACAGCAGATAAGCGAACACGATCCTGCCGGACAGCTCCGTTAATCCTGCCACCATGCAGGTATTGACATCTCCGGCGCCACGGATCACATTCTGGTAGCTCTGCATGACACCGGCGATCACATAAGCCACGCCGATGATCGTCAGATACGTGCAGCCGATGCCGATGGCTTCTCCCGATTCGTTCGCATCCAGAAACAGCGTCATTAACTGCACCCGGAAAATAAGTACCATGGCGGCAATAAAAATACTTGCTCCCACCATGACACCCAGTGTCTTATAGAGAGCTTCCCGGATCCGGTCATACTGATTTTTCGCAATATTCTGCCCGGTAAATACAGAAAGTGCCGTTCCGATAGAGACGATGACCTGAATCGCCACACTGTCCACACGATTTGCCGCCACGTAAGCTGCCATGGTGGACGAGCCGAAGGAATTCACCAGTCTCTGTACACTCATGCCGCCCAGTGCGATCATGCAGGACTGGAACGCCGCCGGGAATCCGGTCTTTACTACCAGCTGGATATAACCGGCTTCCGGCTTCCACTTCATCAGGGATAATCCGATCTCTTCTCTCACCTTCCACACTTTTATAAAACAGATCACCGCCGAAGTGCACTGCGCCAGAATCGTCGCATAAGCTGCTCCCCCTACTCCCATTTTGCAGACGATAATGAAAAATAAATCAAAGGCAATATTCACCACAGAGGAAGCGATTACTGCCCGCAGCGGAGTCTTGGAATCCCCCACACTATTTAAGATCGCCGCACAGCCATTGTAGATCACGCTGCCGAACACAAAAGTATAGATGATATGCAGATACTCTGTGGAATAACCGATGACATTCTCCGGCACGCTTAAAAGCCGCAGGAAAAATTCTGCGCCGAAGATTCCGATGAGTGACATGATGCAGGTCAGCACCCCTGCCACCCAGACAAGTGCCGTCACAGTCTTCGCCAGCCGTTCCTTATTACCACAGCCAAAGCACTGCGCCACCACCAGTCCGGCACCGTTACACATGCCGCTGACCAGTGCCAGCAGGAAATAGGTCAGCGTTCCTGTACTTCCCACGCCTGCCAGTGCACTCTCGCCCAAAAATCTTCCCACGATCACCGTGTCTGCCACATTATATACCTGTTGAAATATGTTGCCGATCAACATCGGTATGGCAAACCCAATGATCAGTTTTAATGGTTTGCCCTGTGTCATATCTTTCATATAGATGTCCTCTTCTTGTTTATTCCAATCGTTGCAAGCCGACACTTACCCCGTTTCGTTGCCATGATCCACTGCCTGTCCTGGAAATCATTATATAGCTTACCTTTCGTGTTTTAAATTCACTATCATGAACTAATTTTTATATTCATTGCATTATTCTGAACTTTTTTGATATAATATCTGAGAGGAGTGAATCAGAAATGGCGGATAAAAGAACCTTTTTATACGAAGATTTTGAGATATTCTATGAAGACACCAAAAAGGGGTGGTCCATGCCCTATTCGCATCACCACACCAATTATGAAATCTATATTCTGCTCTCCGGAGAGCGTCTGGTTACCATCGGCGACATCACCTACCGGGTAGAAGCCGGCATGGCAAGCCTGTTTGAGAGCAATATCTCTCACCGAAGCGTCGGTGACACAGATTATACCGGGATCTGCATCCATTTTTCAAAAGCCTATCTTGAAAAATACTTTTTACCTGCAGTAGTATCTTCCTATCTGAACTGTTTCAAGGCACCGATCATTTTCATGCCTGAGGATTACAGACAAAAGCTTCTGGACTGGAATGATTCCTCCGCCTGTAAATCTCCGACTGCCTACCTGTTATTGGCACAGATTCTTACAGATCTCAACGATTTTCGTCATCAGTATCCGTTAGATAATGAGATTCCCGTCAGCGAGAATAAAGCCTCCGGTTTTCAGCGGATCATTAATTATATTATCACCAACTACACCACGATTCAGACCGTCCGGGATATTGCTGACTCCTGCGGTGTCTCCGAAAGCTATGTCCACCGGGCTGTCCGGCAGACGGAATCTCTCACCGTAAAAGAATATATTAATAAGCTTCGTCTCCGTCATGCCATACACCAGATGGAACAGGGAGGCAATCCTCTCTCTGTCATCAGCAAGACCTGCGGTTTCCAGAGCGTATCCTATTTTTACCGGGTTTTCAAAAAATACTACGGCATGACACCTACGCAATATTTTTCCAAAAAAGAACCGCATTACTGATATTTCTATCAGTAATACGGTTCCCTGACTCTTATTAATATTCTAATACATAGGTTGCTGTCTCCGTGATTGGGAAGCAGACCTGTCCGCCTGCATTCGAAACTGCCTTGAGGATACGGGTTCTGCCGTTGGCATCTACCTTGTAGACCGTCACTTCTCCGTTTTTCACGGGTACTGTGGTATGGAATACAACTGTTGTACCCAAGGCCTGTTTGTTGGTGAACTCAATGGTTCTGGAATGATCTGTCACGGTATCCTTATGCTCAAAATTAGTTTCCTTATAATCGGACAATTTGCTCTTTGCAAGGAAAGTCACTGCATCGGAATTGCCGATAAACACGTGCAGTCCTCTCAGAGCGGAGGTGGACACTGCTTTCACTGTTGCTGCAGGAATCGTCTTGTCAAAGCCGCTGGCATCTACATGAAGCAGATCCTGATTGGCGCCAGATACATTTTGCTGTTTGTCTTTTGTCTGGGTAGAGATCACTTTCGTAATGGCATCCCATCCGGTGATCTGCTCTCCTGCGATATTTGTGGTGGTCAGTACCGGCTCCGGAGCCGATGAGCCGGAATCAGAGGAATCACTGCTACTGTTGTCTCCGACGGACGCATTAGGTGTTGCAGGAGTTGTAGGGGCCGGGCTCGGTGTTACCGATGGTTTTTCCGAATCATCCGATGTTGTGCCCGGAGTTCTCAAAACATAATAGGTATACTTACTCATCCAGTCTTGTTCCAGGCTTTCCGGAGTCGGGTTATAGCCTACACCTACACCTTCTCGGGTGTTATAAGTAATATAACATACGGTACTAAAATTATAGATTCTTCCTATAATAACAGCATATGCATCATTTGGATACGGATGTTGTACAAAATATTCATCCGCAAACTTTTCTGCTTCTGACAAGGTAAAGAAAGGCAGTTCCGCACTTTTCAGCTGTTTTATGGTCGTTGCTCTCACCCAGTCCTTACTACCATCCGGCCATTTTTCGCACCAATGTGCATGAATTTCTTTTGCTGAGCTGTATACATTATATAACGATGTCTCATATTTATTACTCTCGGGATTGTCACTCTGAGGATCGTCATACCATCCCGTAAATATATAGCCGTCTCTTGTAGGTGCCGGGAGACTTGTAAGCATTCCGGCTATCATTGTAGCACTAGGGCTTATACTCATTTGCCCTTCGTGAAGATTAAATGTGGCATCATACTGGGGATAATAATAATATGTGGCGCTATTCAGATCCAAGTCTCTACACGAACCATATTCAGCCTTATTTGAATTTACAGCTTCTTTATACAGATAGATATAATCGTTATCTTTTTTCCCTAGCAAATAATAATGATAACCGTTTGCACTGTTGTTTAGCCGGAAATACCGTAAATGAGCTTCTTGCGCTTTGCTAATAAAGCTACGATAAGTTGCATCGTTTAATTGACTCAAATCCGTTAAATTTGCAATTACAGTATCTTTATTCTCAGCTGTAACCTCTGTCCAGCCCGTGTTTCCACTCTCTGCCGCCTTTGCGTGCATCTCCGGCACCATACCTGCTATCAGCGTAATCGCCAGTGCCAGACTAAGTACCTTTCCTAAAAATTTCGTTTTTCTCATCATCTTTCCCCTTTCTTCTGTACTTCCATTTTCCATAAATTTGGGTTGTTTTTATTATAACAACATTGTCTGAAAAAAGGGGCAACTTGCACCAATCGACCCAAAAACAACGTCAATCGACCATCACTCAGATATAAAACGCTGCGTAGAGCGGAACTACCTTTTTGTTGTCCTCAAATGCAAAGTTTTTCGCAGAAAGTTTGATTGCGTAAGCAGGCTGATAGGTATCCATATAGACCTTTAAACTCTTGGCTCTGGTATTGTCGGCGGATTTCACCTCAATTGGGATCAACTGCCCGTCACGTTGAATAACAAAAATATAGAGAATATCGTTTGCCGCCAAATCTTTCTTGGCACAGAGCAGCCCCAGATCTGAAACATAGATCTTGAATGGTTCCATTTCCGTCTTGATTTATGTTTCGTACCAGACGGTATCCGAGAATATTTCCGTTGCCATATAATCCCCCCTTCTTTCTGCTGATTTCCTGCCCTGCCAGTACACGTTCCGAAACCTTTCTCGACTCTTCCTGTGCCAGTGCAGCCATGATAGAAAGCCGCAATTCTCCGTCATTGTCAAATGTCCAGATATTGTGGTAACAATCAGATCAAAACCACCATTTTCGGCATCCTTAATCATTTTCAAAAAAATGTGTCCGCTTCTTTGCCAGCGTTCCTGTAATACCCTTGTCAATATAACTTCCCGTCAGCGTCCAGTTCTCATGACGTTTCAGTAGTTCATTGTACCATTCCATCTGATTTTCCAACGCATTGGTCTGTGCCTCATGCTCCGTGGAAACTCTTCGTTCCGGTTCTTTCATTCATCTGTTTTTCTCCTTTTCTCTTCTTGATTATTTTTTAAGTTTTCCATTTTTTACATAAAAAAACGGAGCAACTTGCGTTTACTCCGTAAGCAAGAAGTAAACATAAATTGCTCCAATAAAAAAATCGAAACTCAAATAGGCTTACCTTTCCTTGCGGAGACGTAACCAACATTTTCCTTATAAAAATGTTGTTATAAACCTATAAAGGTTTCGAGTTGTTATTATGTGTTTATGTTAAAATATTTTTGTTTTTCTGTCAATATATTTTCAAAATATTATTATCGACCATATTTTGCATCTGTAAGATTTTTTATTCTTTCTATAAAGAAGCTCCATAATTCACAATCAGCATTTTGAAGAGTGCTATATCCTTCTGCCCATTCTAACACCAGCTTTTCATTTTCTACAAGTATTTCCGGTGTCGTTGGATTTTCATAAGGCGGTATCTCACCATCCAAAGTTTCTGCCACTCCCCACATTCTGCAAATCCGCATCGCTGTTCTGTAGATTTCTTCTTTTTGCGTGTTGCCGCTCATCCGTTTTTCTCCTTTGCATCCGTTTTTTCTGATAGTCCACGCCGCCGTCTGATTTCATAAAAAAACATACATCCGACTTGTTTCTAAAACAAACCCAGATGTATGTTTGAATTTCCTTTTGTGCTTTCTCAAAGTTGAAACATACATCTGAACCTGATCCTTTCTTTTCCTGAATTATCAGTCAAAAAAAGAGACACAAGTAACTTGATGTCTCAACCTACTCAGAAATTAGCACACTTTTTTAGTTTTGTCAAGAGGTTCGGTCCAAGTTCCCGCTATGCCTGTTCGCATTCCACGCGGAAAATAAAGTAGCAGGCAAAATTACCGAAAATCTTGCGGTCCGCTTCCAGGCTGCTGATATCCGGGACGCTCACGCCATTGTTCTGCAGATAACGGAAATAGATGCGCACACTGTCCATGAAACGGTTGTGCTGACTGGTGCGGTAGCTGTCGTTTTCTATTTTCTCTTCTCTGCTCATTTCGCTGAACCGGTAGCGCATGGTGGCATATTTGCAGGCAAATTCTTTTACATCTGCGTACAGCTCCGCTGCTGTCTCATCCTTTTCCTTCTGTGCTTCCAGGGTCTGAAATACTTCCTCAAACTTTTCAAAATCCATGTTGCATTCTCCTTTCATTTTCCTCCACTTCCACGTCTTGATTTTATTATGAACGTTCTCCTATAAGATGTCAAATATGTTCCGCAATGAAAAGCGGGCACAAACTGTGTCCGCTTTGTGGTTATTTGTTCAGTTTCCGAAGCTGACTTCGGCATCGGGGTTCTGTTCCTGCCAATTCTTCAGGCCGTCTTCCTGCATAGGTGGGGTCAGGGACCAGCCCACGTTGGCGGTGCCTGTGGAGGTGCCATCGTTGGGGGTCTTGGTGGCTATCGGCGGTTCCTGATTTACAGACGCCGCAGCTCCTTCCGCTGTCGCATCTTCTCTTGTAAATACCTGATAATGGATATGTTCATTTCCCAGTGCTCCACCCAATATAGGTATTATTCGCACAGCTACAGCACTGTATGTATAGCTTGGATTCATATAGTTATCATGATGTCCGGGGCTGTCATGCCAGCCCTGATAAATTTCCTCTGCTGTTTGCTGGTTGTTGGAATAGTTTTCTCCTGTTCCAGGACGAACACTTTCATGAATGTCATTCTCATAACATCTCTGTACAGCTAAATTATATAAGTCTTCACTCCAGATAAGCGCATTGATACCATTTGCAACACGTTCCTCATTGACCATTGCAAATACCTGTTCTGCCATTGTCCTGTCGAAATATTCCCCTGATGTGGTTGCCGCATCTCCTGTTGTCGCCGTAGTGCTGCCCGTTGCGGCGGCAGTGCTCTGCGTCGTCTTCCCACTGCCGTTTGCCGCTGCCGTCTGCGCAGGCTTTTCGGACACGATATACTTGTCACTGACATAAGCTGTAGTCCCGTTTAAATCGAACCGATACCACCCCGTCTGGTCACATTTTCCTGTGACAGCGATCTCCTGTCCGGCCTGCAATCCGCCGATCTTTTGTCCCTCCGTACCGGGCAGATCTCTGACATTGACCGCCGACTTCGCATACATGGTCTGGGTCATCTCGGTACAGGTGTATCCTGCTTCTGCCGCTGCCCCTGCGGATGCTGCCACCGGCTCCGCAAAAGGCTTTGTATCGGGCTCCGCCGTAACTGCAACCGGTTCAACCGGCTCTGTCGCAGAGCCTTCATCAACCGTTTTCGCAGGGGCCTTCGTAGGTTCTGCGGCAGGCGTTTCTGTCGGGAGCACTTCTGCCGGTTCTGTTGCAGTCTCTGTGACAGCTTCTGCGATTTCCTCCACAGCATCCGCTTCTGTGTTTCCACATGCAGTAAGCATACACGCCACGCCGAGAATTGCCACCACCATCTTCGCGGTATCCTTACGATTTTTATATTTCTTCATTGCTTTCCCTCACTTTCCTTTGCAAAGGAATTATTGGTTCACCGTTGATGTACAGATATATCTGTCATTCCATTGCTGTACTTTGTCTTCATATAATTCATTCAGATGTTCATAGCCAATGAAGTAAACATCCCCTTTCATAAACGCTTCTCCGTGTACCTCTCCTGCATACATACCCCAATTATAATATTTTCCATCCGGCGTAGCAACATCTTCCATATCAACACTTACGGTACCGTCACTTGCAATTTTAAGATTACGATATCTTCCGTAATAGTAATAGATCTGTGAATCTCCGGTGCTGTCATCTACCGCCGTTATTTCATATATGAAGTACAGATAATTGGGCGTACTCATTCCTTCATCTCTCGCACAGAGGAAATAATCTCCCAACAGCTTCATCTCTGCCAGCCGCCAGTCCCATGTGTTTTCCGCCTCTTCGTACAACATTCCCTGTACTTTTTCATCCATTTGCTGCAACAGATCCGCCGGAATCTGAGAGAAATCGTAGACATAGCCGTCCAGACCTTCTACTGTGAAATCTTTTGATAAGGCAATAGGGCGTTTTCCCTGCATGGCACAGAATTGCATTATGTCCTGACCATCCGGCGCCGAGATGTTGACCGTAATGGTATCACCGTTTTCCAGTCCTCTGCTGATATGCTCTGCGTCCGCAGACTCTTCTGCCCTGTTGTTAAAATCGGAAGCGGTATCGGAGTTGGTCCAGATAAGTCCCGGTACGTCCGAACCCGCCGGATATTGGATATAATCAACACTCACAAAGGGCAGCTTTCCCTTATAGTTTATTTCGACTCCTTCAAAGGGATCCCAGTCCTCCGGCTCTTCCAGACCTTCTACGGTAAATGTCATATCTGAATATACAAACTCTGCCTTTATTTTTTTCCCAAGCTCATCCAGTTCCTTTTCCTGCACGTTCCATTGCAGTGTAACAACATCTCCATTCTGCAGGCCGCTGATCTTATCCAGCGAATAAGAAACACTCCCCACGAACTGACGTGTATCCTCATTGGCGGCAGCCTGTTCATTTTCATGTTGCTCTTCTGTCAGTCCGAAGGTCTCCCAATGATCCAGGATAATATCGTTTCTTATCTTTAACTCATCTATTTTCGCTTGTCCTGCGGTATTATATCCCGAAAAATTTACCTCTACATAATCATTCAGGTTGATTTTCGTCTTTCCGCATCCTGTCAGGGCGAACATAGTCAATAACAATGCCCCTGCCAGCACCAGGCACTTCTTTCCTCTTTTCATGGTAGCTTCATCCTTTCTCATAGTATTGTACTTTCTTATTTTTTGATCATTTTCATCAGGTACTCATGAATGATAAATTCTGCATTTTCAACCAATATGGATTTCTTTTTACGACGCTCTTCCATTTCCAGAAATTTCTTGGGAATATAAATTTCAAAAAGTTGAAGCACAGCCAAAAAATAGAATGCCCCATTTATCTCCTTGTCCGGAAAATACATAACTGCCAGTGTGATAAGATACCATACCGCCGGAAATATCTTGGAATAATGTTCGTTTTTTACTTCTGCCCGGTAAGCACAGAAGCACAAACTTACCACGAATAATACCATTAATGCGATTGCTATTATTTTGTACATGGTGCTTATGTACATGTACTGCATGAGCAAATCCCAGGCACTCAGCCATGCGAAAAAAGATAAAAACGTAACGACTCCGCGGAGCAGCACGCCTAACAGGTTGAATACCTTTTCTCCGTATTGTATTCCTAACATAAAACCAATAAATTCAAACATATGTATTCCTCCTACCAATATCTTCTGACAAAGTCCTTGATGTTATCCATCTGAATAATCTGATACATTCCGATCATGTTGCTGAATCTCAGCTGATTATTAATATTACGATTACTGTCAATGATTTCCTGTGTCATCTGCATCTGATGAGCATACAGCTTATCCATCTCATATAGATTCGCCAGTTCTTTTATGGTTGTCGCTCTTTTCTTCTTCATGTAATCTATAAAAGTAAGAACAACATTAGGAGACAGATATGCCGACGGGAACCATCCATTTGTTAATTCCTTCAAAGCTCCATCCTGCTTTGCCCCATCCTCCTGTAATTGGATCATTTTCTGCAGATAAGGCTCATTGTATTGCCGTACATGCTCATTGTACTTGTCTATATAAGATTGATTGCCCCGTAATCCCATTCTTATGGCGAAAATTGTCAGGGGAATCAGTAGCGCCAGAATCAAATAAGCTCCCAGGTTCCCTGACATGATCCCCTGCACAAAAATCTTCGCAGTTTGTATCACCGTCAACGCTAATATGATCAGGGAAGCTTTTGCCAGTTTTTCATGGGTTTTTCGCATCAGTAAATAAAAAACCGAAAGAAGCACAATCATAAAAAACGAACTAAAGTCCCGGGTAAAAAGTCCCAGCAGCAAATAAAATAGAGCAAACAACACAACCACAGAAGTGAAAACTTTGCTTGTAGTTCCATTCATTTCCAGATATTCCTTTTTCTCCTTTAACTTTCTCTTTTGATCATGCCACTGCTCCACATCTCTCTGATACTGGTCCATGACATACCAAATAGTAACTAATTTGCCCTGTAATTCCTGTCCTTCCGGTTCCGGCATAATTTTTATCTCCTTTGTATTTTTAATTTTTGTAGTACTTTCTTCTTACGTTATTATACTCAATATATTAAGTATAGTCAATTTACATTTCCTCATCAATTTCTCCTCCTTTTTTATTTATGAATCGTTTTATCGTTACCCACTGTTCTCCATTGTATAAAAAAACGGAACATCCATCCTGAACCCGTTCTCTGAACAGATCCTGATGTATGTTCCGTTGTTGTGTGCATCACTTTTGGAATAAAAAAAGCCGAAACATACATCTTGTTTTATCTCTTTTCTTTCCCTTACATCGCGGGCATTTTGCCCGGAAATAGGTATAAAAAAAAGAAACAAAACATTTACGTATTGTTTCAAGCTACGCAGAATATACCATATTTTTGTCCATTTGTCAATAGGTTTACAAAATTTTGTTAATTTCCCTCTATATTTCTCACATTATAGTCAATCTATTAGGTATAGTCAAAGAATTAAGTATGATACTCTTTTTATAGTATTGATCAGGAGGCTCGATTCGACAACATGATATCATACAAACCATTCTTTGAAACCTTGCTTCGTAAGAACATAACAGAATACGAACTGATCTTTAAGCATGGTATTTCCGCCAATACCATCCACCGTATGAAGAAAGGCGAGGCCATCACCACGAAGACACTGGATGTACTCTGCTATATCCTGGACTGCCCCGTTTCCGATATTATCGAACACGATAAGACAAAATAACTGCCTGCAGGAATCAGATTTTCCCTGCAGGCTTTCTTTTCTTCCGCTTCCGGAGTCGCCTGTTCTCCACAACAAAAAGAACCCCATTACCGATATTTCTACCAGTAATGAGGTTCCTCTACCCTATATTTATACTACTATCCACATCTCCGCTGTCGGATCGTACCACTGTCTTTTGCGAAGATATGCCCCATAATTCTTGCGATATCGCAATGCCTTCTCGTAATCTATCTTCACCTCATAGAGGTAAAGCAGATGATTACCTTTTAGCCTATCTTTCAGCGATAGCAGCCTGTGCTGCAGCCAGTCTTGCGATAGGAACACGGAAAGGTGAGCAGGATACATAATCCAGACCGATCTTGTGGCAGAACTCTACGGAAGAAGGATCTCCGCCGTGCTCACCACAGATACCAACGTGCAGCTTAGGATTTACAGGCTTACCAAGCTTGATAGCCATCTCCATCAGCTTGCCGACACCGGTCTGATCCAGCTTAGCGAACGGATCGTTCTCGAAGATCTTGGTGTCATAGTAAGCGTTCAGGAACTTACCTGCATCATCACGGGAGAAACCGAAGGTCATCTGGGTCAGGTCGTTGGTACCGAAGCAGAAGAAATCAGCTTCCTTAGCGATCTCATCAGCAGTCAGAGCTGCTCTGGGGATCTCGATCATGGTACCTACTTCGTACTTCATATCTACACCGGCAGCTGCGATCTCAGCATCAGCGGTCTCTACAACTACCTTCTTAACGAACTTAAGCTCTTTCACTTCACATACCAGAGGAATCATGATCTCGGGCTCTACATTCCAGTCGGGATGTGCCTTCTTAACCTCGATTGCCGCACGGATAACAGCCTTGGTCTGCATCTTGGCAATTTCAGGATAAGTAACAGCCAGACGGCATCCTCTGTGACCCATCATAGGGTTGAACTCATGCAGAGAAGCGATGATGGTCTTGATGGTCTCTACGCTCTTGCCCTGTGCCTTAGCCAGCTTCTCAATGTCAGCTTCCTCGGTAGGAACGAACTCATGCAGAGGCGGATCCAGGAAACGGATGGTAACAGGGTTGCCCTCCAGAGCCTCGTACAGCTGCTTGAAGTCGTTCTGCTGATAAGGCAGGATCTTCTCCAGTGCTGCTTCTCTCTCCTCTACAGTATCGGAACAGATCATCTCACGGAATGCTGCGATTCTGTCCTCTTCGAAGAACATATGCTCAGTACGGCACAGACCGATTCCTTCAGCGCCCAGCTCACGAGCCTTCTTAGCATCTGCGGGAGTATCTGCATTGGTACGAACTTTTAACTTACGATATTTGTCAGCCCAAGCCATTACACGACCGAACTCACCTGCGATGGTAGCGTCAACAGTCTTGATCTCGCCATCATAGATGTTACCGGTAGTACCATCGATGGACAGCCAGTCACCTTCATGGAAGGTCTTGCCAGCCAGAGTGAACTGCTTGTTCTCCTCATCCATAGCGATGTCGCCACAACCGGATACACAGCAGGTACCCATACCACGAGCAACTACTGCAGCGTGAGAGGTCATACCACCACGAACGGTCAGGATACCCTGGGAAGCCTTCATACCGGTGATATCTTCGGGAGAGGTCTCCAGACGAACCAGAACAACTCTCTCTCCTCTTGCATGCCATTCTTCTGCATCTTCTGCGGTGAATACGATCTTACCACATGCAGCTCCGGGAGAAGCACCAAGGCCCTTGCCGATAGGAGTTGCAGCTTTCAGAGCAGCGGTATCGAACTGAGGATGTAACAGAGTATCCAGGTTACGAGGATCGATCATTGCAACTGCCTCTTCCTCGGTTCTCATGCCCTCATCTACCAGATCACAAGCGATCTTCAGAGCTGCCTGAGCGGTTCTCTTACCGTTTCTGGTCTGTAACATGTACAGCTTACCATGCTCAACGGTGAACTCCATATCCTGCATATCTCTGTAATGATCTTCCAGAGTCTTACATACTTCCTGGAACTGAGCAAATGCCTCAGGGAATTTGTCAGCCATCTCAGCGATCTTCATAGGTGTACGAACACCTGCTACTACGTCCTCACCCTGTGCGTTGGTCAGGAACTCACCGAACAGACCCTTAGCGCCGGTAGCCGGATCTCTGGTAAATGCAACACCGGTACCACAGTCATCACCCATGTTACCGAATGCCATAGACTGAACGTTAACAGCAGTACCCCAGGAATAAGGGATATCGTTGTCACGACGATAAACGTTTGCACGAGGGTTGTCCCAAGAACGGAATACAGCCTTGATAGCGCCCATCAGCTGCTCCTTAGGATCATCAGGGAAGTCTACACCGATCTTAGCCTTGTACTCAGCCTTGAACTGACCAGCCAGTTCCTTCAGATCGTCAGCGGTAAGCTCAACGTCCTGCTTAACACCCTTCTTCTCTTTCATTGCATCGATCAGCTGCTCGAAGTACTTCTTACCTACTTCCATAACAACGTCGGAATACATCTGGATAAATCTTCTATAGCAGTCCCAAGCCCAACGAGGGTTGCCGGACTTCTCAGCGATTACGTTAACAACGGTCTCATTCAGACCAAGGTTCAGAATGGTATCCATCATACCGGGCATGGATGCTCTTGCGCCGGAACGAACGGATACTAACAGAGGATTCTCATGGTCGCCGAACTTTTTGCCGGTGATCTCCTCCATCTTTGCAATGTACTCGTTGATCTGACCCTGGATCTCTTCGTTGATCTCGCGTCCATCTTCATAATACTGTGTACATGCCTCTGTTGTAATGGTGAAGCCCTGAGGAACCGGCAGACCAATGTTGGTCATCTCAGCCAGGTTCGCACCCTTACCACCAAGCAGTTCGCGCATGTTTGCATTACCTTCGGTAAACAAATATACCCATTTCTTCATACTTCTTTGTCTCCCTTTTTATAATATTTTTGACAAAACTTTGTAACCCAAACCATTACCGGAGCATTTCGGCTTCGGTTTTTAGTACTTTGATATTGTAACAATCTACCAAAGGAATATCAAGCCGAAATTGATAATTTTTTGACATAGTACCTATTTTCGTGCATATTGTTGAAATTTGCCAATGCGTTTTTGTTTGTTTTGTCTAGTACTTTAGTATTATGTAAACGCTTACATTTGTTCAACTTTCTTTACCTGGTTTTTACGCAGGTAAAAACATATTTCTGAGTCCTTATTTTGTTTTCATCATCGCCTCTTACACTGCCGGGGATCAGATATGGATCTATAAAGGAAATAATTTTCGCAAACAAAAGGAGCAGACTCCTTTGTATAGGATCTGCTCCTTTCGTTATTTTAATAAATGAATTTATTCCAGCATGCCGTCCTTGATCACATTGTGGTCACGCAGCAGTTTCTCCACTACAGTACCCTTCACTACGCGAAGCAGCGGCTTCTTCAGTGCATTTAAAGGTCCGGGCAGTTCGATCTCCAGAGGAGACATACCATCCATCAGCTTCACGCTGCTGTCCAGAAGCTCTCTGACATCATAGACACTTCCCCATACCTCAGGCACACCTCTGTCTACACCTAACAGGCCATAGACTGCTTCCATAGCGGTTCTCACGGAGTACTCTGTGGTGAACACGGTGTCTCTCGGGGTCTCTGCGAACTGACCTAAGAAAGCGAAGTTCACGCAGCCATCGGGAATGACATCGGGACGGTCACCCTTGGTTCTGGGCATGAAGAATGCGGTAATATAAGGCATCATGGTAGGTACGCAGACTGCGCTGTGCTCTGCCAGATCCTCGATATCTTCTACGGGCACACCTAAGTGATACAGCCACTCTTCGGTGATCTCCTTACCGGTACAATCCTTCATGGGCTTTTTAATATAATCACCGGGCACGTCGGTGAACAGACCGTATACCCATACACATACCTGATTCTTGTCCTGTTCCTTGAACTGTCCCTGACGATTGATGGTCCAGCTCATGAGCCACTTGGAATCCTGACAGCTTACGATACCGCCGGTTACGACCTTACCGCTTCTGGGATCACGCTTACAGATATTGGTGATATAAGGAATGATCTTGTCATCCAGTGTGGTCACGGTAGCGGATTCCCAGTTGGTCTTGGAGACATCGGAACAGAACTTCTCGGGATGTCCGAAGGAAGGATCCTGTTTTGCGATATTTTTCCACAGGCTCCATACGCCGCTGGTACGAACCTCTGCATCCCCGTTGGGTGCATGGTTCTGGTCACCGTAGATGGTACCCTCGGTACAGCTTCCGTTGGTAACGAATACCAGGTCGTTCTCAGTGAGGACAATGCCCTTCTCTACACCTTTTACCTTGCACTCGATAGCCTTTGCCACCTTTTTGCCGTCATTGATATCAAAAATAACATTTGTCACTTCCGTATTGAACTGGAAGTCCACACCTGCTGCCTCCAGATACTTCTTCATGGGAAGGATCAGCGACTCGTACTGGTTGTACTTGGTGAACTTCAGGGCACTGAAGTCAGGCAGTCCGGAAATATGATGGATAAATCTCTGGAAGTAAAGCTTCATTTCCAGTGCGCTGTGCCAGTTCTCGAAAGCGAACATGGTTCTCCAGTATAACCAGAAGGTGGAGTTAAATACTTCATCATCGAAAACATCTTCGATGGTCTTGTCATACAGATCCTCGTCCTTGGTCATGAACAGCTTCATGATCTCCATACAGCCCTTCTGGCTTAAGTTGAATTTGCCGTCGGTATGGGCATCCTGTCCGCAATCCTTCGTTGCACGGCACAGAGAATAGTTGGGATCTTCCTTGTTCAGCCAGTAATACTCATCCAATACACTGGCTCCGGGTACTTCCAGAGAGGGAATACTGCGGAACAGATCCCACAGACATTCGAAATGGTTCTCCATCTCACGTCCGCCACGCATAACATAGCCTCTGCTGGGATCGAAGATACCGTCACAAGCACCGCCTGCGATATCCATTGCCTCTAAGATGTGGATATGGGAACCGGGCATCTGTCCGTCACGTACCAGGAAGCACGCTGCAGCTAAAGATGCCAGTCCGCTGCCTACGATGTAAGCGTTCTTCTCGTCCACTCCTGCGGGCTTCTTAGGTCTTGCGAAGGCTTCATAGTTACCGTTGGAATAATAGATGCCTTTGCTGTTCTTGTCGTATCTTCCAAGCTCGGTGTTGCGGTAGTCTTTCTTGGCTGCCTTGACGGCTGCCTTTCTCTCCTCCTTTTTCACCTCTGCCTTATGTCCCTTGTTTACTGCTGCCACTGCGCCCACACCTACTGCCAGTGCTGCCAGGCCCAGTCCGATGTTGCTTTTCTTTGCCATAATGATTACCACCTTTCTTTGATGACTCTCAAATGCTTTTTCTGTTTACAAATAGTATCCTACTTCATTTTTATAAGAAAACCAATTTACAAAAGAGGGCAAATGATAAAGTTTTTATCATACTGCCCTTTTTGTAAAGTTCTTATACTGTTTCAGGATTTCTTTTCTGTCTGCTCGAAATTCTCAATGGAGCGACTGATATTTCCATATAGTGTGATGGCCAGTTCGTCCACAATCTTGTGATAATCATCCTTCATTCCCCGATCGATCCAGTCTAACATCACACCCACAAAACCGTATTTGTAAAATCCGGCGATAAATTCCTTGTGTTCCTCTGCCACCTGCAACCCGGTGCACTTTTCCTCCACCACGTCTGCAATGAGCTGATAGGTCAGTTTGTTCAAATAGCTTTCGATCTTCTGTCTGTCCACACAGCGGTAGACATTCATAATGAAAGGTTTGTTCTCCTGCACTGCCTCGAAAATCTGGCAGAAACCTTCCTGCCAGTTCGCATAGGTCTTCTTCCCCTGCAGTGCCTTCGTGCCATCTTCCACGCAGACCCACTCTACCAGATCGTAGATGTCCTTGAAATGATAATAAAAAGCCATCCGGCTGATCCCACAGTCCTCTGCCAGTTCGTTAATGGTGATCTTGTCCAGCGGTTTTGTGAGAAGTTCTTTTTTCAAAGCTGCTTCCAGTGCCAGTTTTGTGATATTGGCCATAGCCTGTCCTCCACTGTTTTATGTATTAGCTTCACAGGATATTCGTTCGCTCATGTCGCCGTTCGTCAATCCTGCACGTCTGCTGACTCCCTTGCGCTTATGATATTATTGTACGACAATAGTCTCAAAATTGGCAAATTAACTTTTTATAAAAAAACTCTTGCTTTTTGTAAAATTCCATGGTATCATCTTATTTGCGTTTCGGGGTGTGGCTCAGCTTGGTTAGAGCGCCGTCTTAGGGAGGCGGAGGTCGCGAGTTCGAATCCCGCCA
>CAKSAM010000014.1 GCA_934436245.1 uncultured Acetatifactor sp. | reverse complement strand
TTGCTCTCTATCACTGTGTTCAAGGGGGCGCAACTGCACAATAGTAGTCATGTCTTTACTCCTAAAAATTCCGATTTGTTAATTTGTTTTATTATAGCACATGCAAGCTCATTCACAATAAAAAAAGAGCAACCGATTATTTTCGATCACTCTCTGCCGTGTGGTTAGTCCTTTGTTAGTTTTCTGTTACCATTCAAATAGGACATACCGTTTCCCCCATAAGCTTTCCAGCCCTTACTTCTCATCAACGACCTGGAAGATGTAGAACTTGAGGTAATAGCTCTCGTCCGCTGCCCACAGGATCGGATGATCCGGACCCTGGGTCTTGAACTCTACCTGACGGAGACGCTTATGCGCACCATGAGAAGCCTCCCGGATCGTTTTGGCAAAAAGCTCAGGATCCATGAAATGGGAGCAGGAACAGGTTACCAGGAATCCGCCGTCCTTCACCAGCTTTAAGCCCCTAAGATTGATCTCGCGATATCCTTTCACGGCATTTTTGATGGAATTGCGAGACTTGGTAAAAGCAGGCGGATCCAGGATCACCACATCATATTTCTCGCCCTGCGCTTCCAGCTCCGGTAATAACTCGAAGACATCCGCACAGCGGAAGCTTACCGTATTTTCCAGTCCGTTCAGCTTCGCATTTTCTGTTGCCTGATCCACAGCCAGCTGGGAAGCATCCACACCCAGAACACTGTTCGCTCCGGCGATTCCCGCGTTCAAAGCAAAGGAGCCGGTGTGTGTAAAGCAGTCCAGCACCTTTTTATCCTTACAGAAACGATGAATGGCGGCACGGTTATTCTTCTGATCCAGGAAAAATCCTGTCTTCTGTCCGTCCTCTACATCCACCATGTAATGCACACCGTTCTCCACGATCTCTACTTTCGTGTCAAACGGTTCGCCGATGAAGCCTTTATAACGCTCCATACCCTCCTGTAAGCGTACCTTGGCATCGCTCCGCTCGTAGACACCGCGGATGGCAATGCCGTCCTCTGCCAGTACTTTCTTCAAAGCATCAATGATCACAAGCTTCCACTTGTCGATTCCCAGTGCCAGAGATTCCACCACCAGTACATCAGAGAACTTATCAATGACAATACCCGGCAAGAAATCCGCCTCTCCGAAGATCAGACGGCAGCTGGAGGTATCGATGGTCTCCTTGCGGTAATTCCAGGCATCCCGTACCCTCTGTTCAAAAAATGCCTCATCGATCACCGTATCCTTCCTGCGTGCCAGCAGACGGAGCGTGATCTTGGAATTGGTATTGATATAACCGTATCCCATGAAATAGCCGTCAAAATCATGAATGTTTACAATGTCGCCATTCTCAAACGTCCCCAGGATGGATGCAATCTCATTATCGAATACCCACATTCCTCCGGCCTTCAGTGTTCTGCCCTCTCCTTTTTTCAATGTTACCGTTGTATTGTACATAGAATTTCCTCTCTTAATTTCGTGGTTTTATCGCTTTTGCAACTTTTTCTTCTATCATATTCGTTTTTTGCTTGACAATCAATGGGTTTTTATTTATTATTTTAATGTTGACGCGATTCGTGTTAACAAAATCGTCGCGTGGCTCAGTTTGGTAGAGCGCTGCGTTCGGGACGCAGAGGTCGCAAGTTCGAATCTTGTCGCGACGACTAAAAATAGGTTCTCACATTTGTGAGAACCTATTTTTGTTTGTCATGATATATCCAAACTTACGTCCTCTAGCTGGCTCGAACACATCGTTCGGGCGCAGAGGTCTCACGAGGTCCGGGGGACCTCGGCCTGAGACGACCGGAGCGGAGCGGAGAACCACGAGGTCCAGGGGACCTCGGCTTTGAGCCGACCGAAGCGGAGCGGAGAACCACGAGGTCCGGGGGACCTCGGCCTGGACCGACCGGAGCGGAGCGAAGACCCACGAGGTCCGGGGGACCTCGGCCTGGACCGACCGGAGCGGAGCGGAGACCGCAAGTTCGAATCATGTCTATCTCAATGTATTGAACTTACGACCTCCAACTGGCTCGAACTCACCGTTCGGGCGCAGACCGCAAATTCTCTCCTATCCCCATTATCACAAACACCGTCGAAATATTCATCACCTGCTGAAAACTGAACATATTATTCACTGTATACGCCAGCACGCATATTCCGCAGGCTCCGACCAGCATCCTGTTCTCTCCGGCACGAAGGAAATCTCTGATCGCCGTGATCATCATCCCGGCGTAGCTGACCAATCCCAGCACTCCCATATCCACCAGAATCGTCAGCCATTCATTGTGTGCATTCGTAAGCCGGTTTCCGCCAAAACGGTCATTCACCATCGTCTGCAGTCCCACACTTCCCTCGTTGGATAAAAATGCATACAGGCAATCCGGTCCTACGCCGAATATTTTATGTAAAAAATCCGCCTCCCAGAAGCATCTGGCGCCTGCTGCCCAGGTACCGCCCCGGGCACTCCCCCAGCTGACATTAAACGTCAGCCATTTTGTCACATTCGGGTCTGTGATGTTGGGAGTCAACGCACCACCGGCTAAGGTATTGATCAGCGTCAGTAACAAAACAAGCAATATCATAGCCGGCACCGCAATGGCAATTCCGCAATAAATTCTATGTAACAGTTTCTCCGGATAACTCCGTCTTACCCGGGTTCTGTGTATCCAATACAAAATAATTCCCGACAGGATCGTCATAAATATACCCGCAATCGAAAACGTCAGCAGATCTGTAATTCCTTCCAGGATCAGTTCCCTGGAAAATACATTCAGCCGACGGAGAACACAGGTAATCAGACACGCTGCGGAAAACAGTGTCATCTCCTGCCAGAAACACTCCATCCGGGCACTGTCCTTCACGGACATCCCGAATAATACGAACATGACCACTGCGAATGTCACCATCCCACTGCTGCTTCCCTGGGTCGCCAGCGAGGCGAATCCGATCGTCACATATGCCATCAGCAGCAGCTTTTTCCAGGTCATCTCCTCCATCCGCCACAGCAGATAGACACCACCGAACAATATCGTCACCAGATACCCACAGTACCAGTTAATGTTTCCGATCGTCGAGATAAAGGAAGGGGTCACGTACTCCGGATCCACCGGAAGCAGACCGAACTTGTTCACATATCCCAGGAAAAATACCACTGCCGACACCGGCAGTACCAGTGCCGGGATCCAGCTCTTCCACTGCCACATGCGGGAGATCATAAAATACACGATGACCGCTCCCAGCTGCGTCCACATTCCCATCCGCCAGGACGCTGTTCCCCACAATGCTTCCTCCCGGTAATTTGTAAACAGATAGGATAATAAAACCGCAATTCCATAAAATACTGCAAATCTGTCCGTCACACTCAGATTCTTCCATAATCCCACCGGCCATTCCGTGAACTTCGACAACTCCTTTTTCTGAACTGCTGTAACCAGCCGGAAAAGAAGCCACAGTAAGAACACCGGCAGCAAAGCTTTTCCTCCGTAGGTCATACTCTTGATGAAAAATTTTTCCTTCTCCGTACCGATCTGGGCATATCCTTTATTGTAAATAGGGAGTACCATCAGAATCACGATCATATACACGCTGATCACGATGTCACATAAAAATCCGCTAAAGCTGCAAAGCGTCTCTGCTACGGATTCTGTTTTCTTGTGTTTTGTATTTTTTGCCATAGGCTTCTTCTCTCCGAACCTTCTCCGACCATCGGAATTTTATTCCCTTTCATGATAGCTTTCCGGACTTCTTTCGTCAATCTTTTCTCAGGAGCGATCCTCTCCGTTTTTCTGCCGGTCAGCCATCTTAGACAGGCTATGATACGTCTCGTAGATCAGCACAAATCCCAACGGTCCCTTGATGATCCCCCAGACGCCGAACAGCCGGATTCCGGCATACAACGACACCAATACAGCAATGGGAGACACTCCTATTTTCCTGCCGATGAGACGGGGCTCCAGTATCTCCCGCAGGAAAATACATACCACATACAGCACGCCGCAGATAAGCGCTCTACCGAAGCTTCCCTCCAATAGCTGCCAGATTCCCAGTGGCACCAGCACCACCCCTGTGCCAATAAAAGGCAGCGCATCCAGAATCCCCGCCAGGATCCCCCACAGCACTCCGTGCTTTATCCCCACGATTCCTAACGTAGCCGCTGCCGTCAGTGCGATCGCCGACATGATGATCCCCTGCGCTTTTACAAAGGTAGCGATATAGCGGACGATCCCACAGATCACCTCCAACAGCACATGGCAGGACTCCTGATCCAACAGATGGTTCATGATCCCGTCATAGTCTTTCGCCAGCAGTACCGACGCAATGAGAAATGTCACCAGGAATCCTCCCAGCTCCGCAAACCACCGCACATACTGCATGGATTGCGACAGCATCCCCGGCAGAATATTTTCCTCCAGCGAATCCAGTCCCTCCTGCAATCTGCCGCTGACCGTATTTTCCAGATAGGAAGCGTCCACACCAATGATCTCTCCCACACCGTGGCATAAATTCCGTACCATCGCCAGCCACTCCTGCTCCCTCGCATCCATACTCCGGATCCACACCGGCAGACTTCCCAGCACCCAGGAACTCAGTACCCATAACAGTACAGCCAACAGCAGTGTCGCCAGGATCAGAAGCACTATGGCGCTTAAGGGTCTTGGAAAATGCAGTTTGCGGTTCATCCGTTTCATCATCGGTCCGAATATCGTGACGAACAGCATCGCCAGCAGCACCGGTGCCAGAAGAGGTGTCAGATATTGCAGAAAAAAATAGACTGCTCCCGTCACCGCAAGCAGTACTATCATCTTTTTTCCTATCATGTTTTTACCGAATTCTCCCCAGTCCATTCCGCACACTCCCTTTTTGGGATTAGTGTACTCTCAGAGACCTTTTTTATCCCCTTTTGGAGATTCCGGTTTCATTTTCTGTGAGTTTTTTCAATTTCTCCATCGCAAAACCCGCAAATGCCGGATTTTTCGGCACTACCCGGAATCCCATCTTTTTCCCGGAAATGGGATGGACAAGCTCCAGAGAATACGCGCATAGTGCTACGCCGCGGTATTTCTGCGCAGGCATCGCCTCATTTAGCGCTGCCGTTCCATACTTCGTATCTCCCAGCAGCGGAAATCCCGCATGTGCGAACTGCACCCGGATCTGATGAAACCGCCCGGTCCCGATCGTTACATCTGCAAGTGCAAGCGGAGAAGGATCGTTGATCTCTTCCAAAATGCGATAGTGCAGCGTGGCAATCTTCGCATCTGCAAATTCCTGCTCCCTGCCGGTCACTGCCATCGCCATATTACCTTCCTTGCGAAGGTAATCCACAAGATCCCCCTCCGGGCAGTCAGGATATCCACAGAGTACTGCATAATAATGTTTATTCAGAGCACCTTCTGTTAATTGCTTCGACAATGCCGCTGCTGCCTTTTTGTCTTTGGCAAATACCAACAGTCCTTCCACCGGCTGATCCAGTCTGTGGACTATGCCCAGATACGGCTCTCCTTTTCCCGGTACCGGCCTCCCCGCATTGGGAAGCTTTGCAAGATAGGATTTCAACTCGCTGACCACATCCGGTTGTCCGATCCCTGCGGACTGCACCGCCAGTCCCGCCGGTTTTCGGACAACCATAATACTCTTATCTTCGTATACTATTTCTGTTCTCATATAAAATGTCCTTATCGTCGTGATCCGTTATCCCTTCCGAAGCCCCTTGGGATAATGATTTTTCATGATTCCGCCTGCCAGTTTCCCCCAGCCAAGGCTACAGCCGTCCACGCAGATCAGATACCAGCCCTTCTCGCCTTCCGCAGAAAAAGTCTGTCCCTTCAGATAAGCCGCGGCTTCCTCCACAGACAGCTTCCACACATGCTTCACATCCTCCGGGCGCAGTGCCAGTGCTAACGCATGCGCCGGTTCAAAACGGTTCTTTTTCAAGGTGCCCAGATGAAGTCCCGGTCGCAATACCTTCAGTCCTTTCACCCCGGGCATTCTATCCGGCATTCGATACAGGTTATCGCCAAATGCCAGAAAGCCTTCTCCGGCAGTGCATAGTCCTGCTTTGATCGTCTGCTCCTCCGAAAAGGTCTCTTTTGCGAAGTTAAAATACTCTGCCCAGTCTTTTGTCAGATTCTTCGCCGGAATTCCCTTCTCTGGTCCGGTGGCACTCACCGGCTGATAACCTTCCGGAAGCTCTCCCTTTTTCTGTAATACTGCGGCATAATGTCCCTCTCCACGTAACTTATGGGGCCACAGACGTAAAGTCCCTGTAATGCCGGGTGCCGGATTCTCTACACAACCGGGAATACCGTCGCAGCCTTCCGGGATCCCCAGTTCCTTTTTATCGATGGGGACAATCTCGAATTCCTCATGCTTTGCCAGGAAACGGCTGATGCTGCCTTCATTTTCCGCAGGCGCAAAGGTGCAGGTAGAATATACCAGTCTGCCTCCCGGGACTAACATCCGTGCCGCACACTCCAGGATCCCGTCCTGTCTGTCTGCACATAACTGTACATTTTCCGGGCTCCATTCCTCACAGGCCACTTCGTTCTTCCGAAACATTCCCTCTCCAGAGCAGGGCGCATCCACCAGGATCCGGTCAAAATATTCCTCGAAAATATCCGCCAGGTGCTCCGGCGTCTCATTCAATACACAGGCGTTGCGGATGCCCATGCGCTCCACGTTCTCCGAGAGTATTTTCGCCCTCGCCGGGTGGATCTCATTCGTGACCAGCAGTCCCTCTCCCTCCATCGCTGATGCGATCTGGGTACTTTTCCCTCCGGGAGCAGCACATAGATCGAGGATCCGCTCTCCGGGCTGTGGTGACAGTAGTGTCACAGGTGCCATGGCACTGGGTTCCTGGATATAATAAAGTCCTGCTTCATGCCAGGGATGCTTTCCCGGCTGGTCCTCTTTGGTATAGTAATATCCGTTCTCCGCCCAGGGAACCGGCTGCAACTGAAAAGTCTGCTTTACTTTTTCTGTTATGACAGACATGTCATCCTTTTTTAACGGATTCAGACGCAATGCCTGATATTTCTCATGTTCAAAGCTTGCCAGGAACTCTTCATATTCCGACCCCAAAAGTCCCTGCATTCTCTCTGTAAATGACTGCGGAAGCATAGGTTTCCTCCATCTCTGTCCTCTATTCCGAACTCTGTTCCCATTAACTGTATCACAGCTCCTATCCGCGGGCAATCATTTCTTGCCAAGCTTCACAGACACAATTATAATATTTGTTGTAAGTGCTTGTTTTAGTTTTAAAAGGTAACCCGTTGTTTATATTTTCATTCGTTGATTCTCGAACTCGAATAAGAAAAGAGGTTATTATGTCTATTTTAAAAAAAACGCTCAGCTGTGCTGTACTGGCAGCCTTAGGCACCTGTGCTCTCGCCGGCTGCGGCAGGCAGGATACGTCAAATGAAGCCGCTACATCTGCTTCCCCCGAAGCGTCTGCTGCCATCACGGAAACCGTCAACGAAAGCACCGCTTCCTCTGAACAAACATCGTCCTCCGAAGCATCCGGGGCACAGCCCGCTGAAACCGAACCAGCAGTTTCCGAGGCGCCCTCTGTCGATGACTCCACTCCTTTCGGACAGCACGGCGCTCTCCATGTGGAGAACGGGAAGCTGACCGATGCAGACGGGAACACTGTCCAGCTCTACGGTATGTCCACCCACGGTATTGCCTGGTTCCCCCAGTATATCAATTATGATTCCTTCCGTACCCTGCGGGACGACTGGAATACCAACTGTATCCGCCTCGCCATGTATACAGCGGAGTACGGCGGTTATTGCGCCGGCGGTGATAAGGAACAGCTGAAGCAGCTGTTAAGAGACGGTGTATCCTATGCCACAGAGCTTGGAATGTACGTGATCGTAGACTGGCATATTTTAAGTGATTGTGACCCGAATCAGAACAAAGATGAGGCGATCGCCTTTTTCCGGGAAATGTCGGAAACTTTTGCCGACAACGACAATGTGCTCTATGAGATCTGTAATGAGCCCAACAGCGGTACCTCCTGGGACAGCATCAAGTCCTATGCCGAGGAAGTCATCCCGGTGATCCGGGAACAGAAGCCGGATGCCGTCATCCTCGTAGGAACCCCTACCTGGAGCCAGGAGATCGACAAAGCCGCAGCTTCCCCGCTTACCTTTGATAATGTAATGTATACCCTGCATTTTTACGCAGGCACCCACAAAGATGACCTGCGTAACCGCCTGGAGACCTGCGCACAGAACAATCTTCCGGTCTTCGTCAGCGAATTCGGTATGTGTGACGCCTCCGGCAATGGTGCCAATGACTTCGATTCCACGACCAAGTGGCTGGATCTGCTGAACAAATATCAGATCAGCTTCTGCTGCTGGAATCTGGCGAACAAGGACGAAAGCAGCAGCGTCTTCAAGGCTGCCAGCACGACTCTCTCCGACTGGACCGATGAGGACTTCAATGAATCCGGACGGTGGATCCGTGACTACTTCCGCAAAATGCCGCAGAATTAGTTCCTGATCCCACCCTCAGAACTCACTGCTTACAAATTCGTACGATTGCACTACATTAATTCTTCGTCATAGACAGCCCTGCCACCGCCGATGAATTTCGGTCTGGTACGGGCGCATACCACATGGGCGTCTCCGATCTGTCCGGTCCGGAGACGCACCGGTACTGCCACATCTCTCAAATGCATTCCGATCAACGTATCTCCGATATCCATTCCCGCTGCCGCCTGAATATGTTCTACTGCCACCGGATGTTCAAATGCCTTATAAGCTGCCGTAGCGAAGGATCCTCCCGCCTTGGGCTGGGGAACCACATTGACCATAGGATAACCGTATTTTACGGCTGCCTCTTTTTCCAGGATCAGTGCGCGGTTCAGGTGTTCACAACACTGGGCTGCCAGATAGACACCTGCTTCCTGCGTTGCCTGATAGATTCCGCCGAAGACCATCTCTGCCAGCTCCGGGCTGGAATAAGTACCGATGGATGCGCCGCCCACCTCGCTGGTGGAACACCCTACCACAAACAGTTCTCCCACCTCCAGCTTAGCTTTCTCCAGGATCTCCCTGGCTGCGGAATAAGCCTCCTCTGCAATGATTGTCATATCTTCTGTCATGACGAATACCTCCCAGATTTTTTAGTTATTGCCATCTTTTCTGCCTTTTCCGGCAAACAGACTGCTTTCTATAGTTACAGCAGACAGTTTTCCAATACCAATATCATTAAAAAAGCCATATTTGCTATGGTAAACCATCCAAAATACTTCTTTTTCTCTCCCGGAATCTGTCTGACCACCTGTTTATAAGAGATCAGACTGGCCATGGATGCGATCAGCGTCCCCAGCCCTCCCAGATTCGTGCCGATGATCAGTGCCGTGATATTTTCCGTAAATCCAGATAATAAAAGGGCTGCCGGAACATTGCTGATCACCTGGCTGGCAATCACGGCCGTCATGACTTCCCTGCCTCCGATAATCTTCTGCAGAAAATCACAGAATGCAGGCATTCTTCCCATATTTCCTATAAAAATAAAGAAGCCCACAAATGTTAGTAAAAGAGAATAATCCACTTTTATCATAGTTCCACGATCTAAAAGAAGAACCGCCAATGCCACAGTCACCAATGTCACCGGATAAGGAATCATATGAGCCACAGTCAGCAGACACAACACAAATAACAACAAATATGCCGGAAGTAAATATTTCTTTTGTTCCAGCTTCTCATCTTCTGTCAGCAAAACTTCTGCTCCCCGGACTTCGATTCTGCTTCGTTTTGCCACAATTACCCCACAGATCACCAGTAAAAGCAGTGACACCAGAGAATAAGGCAGCATCAAAAGTATAAATGTTCCAGCGGACATCTGTGTTTTCCCATATAAATACAGATTCTGCGGATTTCCGATCGGCGTCAGCATACTTCCCAGATTGGCAGCTATCGTCTGCAGAACGATCACTGGCACTGCCAGTTTTTTCACAGCTTCTTCGCCTGTCAGCCGCAGCACAATGAAGGTAAACGGTACAAACGTGATCAATGACACATCATTAGTGATGATCATACTGAAAAAGAAACACAAAAGTACCAATACCTCTACCAACTGTATAGTATTCTGTGTATACCGCAACAGCGTTTTTGCAATATTACGGAAAACACCCAGTTTCTGTAATCCTGCCATCACCGTCATCAGGCAGAAAAGAATCGAAAGCGTGCGGAAATCAATATATCCTGCATATTCTCTGTCCGGCGGAGTCATCACCGCAGACACGATTGCTAAAAAGACAGCTACAGTCAGAACCGTCTCTCTTTTTAGAAATTCACTCAGTTTTCTCTTTAGTTTCATACTCATTTGTTCCTTTGCGTTGTATCTCACAAAAAATTTTTGCAGGAATATAGTAAAATTAAGAATATTTTCTACGGAGCATGCTATGTCTGTTCTGCCCTCATTGCTCTTCGGTATCTCCGCCAGTCTGGATGCGCTTCTGGTAGGCTGCGCACTGGGACTGCAGAAAGTCCCTCTTCCCACAAAACACAATCTGCTGATCAGTGCAGTCACTCTCATCGGTACTGTGATCTCTATAAGCCTCGGTAACCTTTTGCTACCTCTGATCCCCGGTGAGATCGCAACCCGGATCGGAAGCAGTATCCTGATCCTGTTCGGGCTCTACTATGCCGGAAAATGGCTGGTTTCCAGATGGCGTTGCAGTTCTTCAGATAACAGCAGCCTATGTCGGGAAAAGAAAAAATTTGCCGAACATCGGAATCTGACTCTCCCACAGACGCTGGCTCTGGGCTGTGCCCTCTCCATGAATAATATCGGTATCGGCTTCTCCGCCAGTATTACCGGACTTCCTTTTCTGCCTGCCTCGATATCCACCTTTTTCTGTTCCTTCGGATTCCTGACATTGGGGAGCCGCCTGGGACGTTCCGTCCTCCTGCAGCGAGTCGGAGAATATGCCGATCCCATCTCCGGGTTTTTATTGATCCTGTTAGGTCTGTGGCAATTATATCACTGATGAACTGAATAGTTACCAAAATAATGGGGAATCTATCTGAATAATACAATATACCCACCGGGCAGTCTATGCAATCATTATATCATTATTCAGAAAGGATTCCCTTTTTATGACACAAAACAATTCATTATCCACAGAACTTTCCCAAAATATTGATCTTCTCCACAGATTGCTTCCTCTGGGTAAAAGCTTTGACCTGATCACACGCGATCTCCGGTTGGGGGAGACTCCGGCATTTTGGCTGGGGATCAATGGTTTCTGCAATACCGAGATCCTCCAGCAGATCTTCTCCGACCTGCAGGATCCTCACTATACACTGGATTCCGAGATCCGCGATCTCCCACTCTATGTGCAGAGCAGGCTCGGCTACGCCCAGGTATCGCTGACCTCTTCTGTGGATGATATCCTGCAAAATCTCTTAAGCGGACCTTCCATCCTTTTGGTGGATGGCTTCGATCAGGCGGTGATCATTGACGTCCGTACCTATCCCGTCCGCAGCATCTCCGAGCCAGATACTGAACGAAGCACCAGGGGTGCCCGGGACGGCTTCGTGGAGACACTTTTATTCAATACCAATCTTATCCGCCGCCGGGTGCGCTCTGCGAAGCTGACCTTCTCCATCTGCACCCTGGGAACAGAGAGCCGCACCGATGTAGCGATCGCCTATCTGGCAGACCAGGTTAACGAGGAGTTATTAGAGGCTCTGAAGCAAAAGCTCTCCCGGTTACAGATCACTTCGCTGACTATGGGCAGCAAAAGCTTAGAAGAGCTTCTGATTCATAAAAGATGGTGGAATCCCCTGCCCAGCATCCAGCTGACAGAGCGTCCCGATGTGGCATGCAGCTACCTGTGCGAAGGACACATTCTGCTCATCGTGGACAATTCTCCCGCCGTTTTATTGCTTCCCGGTACGATCTTCCAGTTTACCCAGAGTCCGGAGGACTATTACAACAATCCCCTGACCGGAACTTATTTCCGCATGATACGCTTCCTGTGCATTCCGGTGAGTCTACTGCTTCTGCCGGTATTTTTACTCCTCTCCGCCTATTATCCCGAGATCACCGCCTCGCTGCAGCTCACACCCGTCAGCGATCTGTCACCCTTCCGCCTTTTTTTCTATGTGCTGGCGGTGGAGTTCCTCTTAGACCTCTTCAAATACTCTGCCGCACTTAGTTCCAGCCGTGTCTCCGGTGCACTGTCTATTGTCGGCGGACTATTAATCGGTGACATTGCTGTCAGTCTTAACTGGGCCTCCACGGAAGTCCTCTTCTATGCCGCCGTCACCATGTTGGCGAATCTGTCCCTCTCCAGTATAGAATTCGCTGATGCCCTGCGGATCTATCGAATTCTCCTGGTGGTCACCACCGGATTATGGGGTCTGCCCGGCTTTATTATCGGCCTGACGCTTGTGTCACTATCCATGATTACCACACCAACCTTCGCAGGCTTCAGCTACTTCTGGCCCCTCTTCCCCTTTAACGGTCTCGCACTGAAAAGCCTCCTCTTCCGACGCCCCACCTATAAGGCACAGCCCAGTAAGGTCTGGTCCCGCGGTCATGTGCACCACACAAAATAAACGTTATAGCGTTATTCCCCCTTCTGTGGTACAAAATACTATGATGTCGGGGTCAAAAGCCCCCGACTTTGATGCCTACGGATTGTTCCGTGCTACGCACTCCCACAATCCTTCCCCTCTATTCGCATATCGTGGGATTATCATCCCACTTTTATGCTCATATCGGGGTGGGTCCTAAGGTCTTTCACCCATTTATGAGCAAGCTCATATGGGCTTAGACCTTTTGACCCTGGCATCATACTATTAACTCATGAAAAATATAGCAGATGGGAGCATTTATGAAAAAAACAACTATTTTAACCTTGATAACCGTATGTATTTTATCCTTTGCTTCCTGTGGCAAGCAGGAAACCTCAGCTACCACAGAATCCATCACTACTACTGTTGAATCCGCACAGCCAGAAACCACAGTGCCGGAGGAAACAAAAACAGAAGAATCAAAAACGGAGTCACTCCCCTGGATTCCACTCTCAAGTTTAGAAACACATCCGGAGTTAAGAGCAGCCTTTGAGGAATATGTAGAAGTAACAGGAACCACCGGCAACAAAGAGGGTAACTTATACACGAATCCATTAACAACACGGCCAGACCAGAATATCACGTTACTTTTAGCAATAAAAAATCAATATTTTCGAGGCTATATGATGGTAGTGTCGTCTGTTTTAGAGCTTGGTGAAATGGCAATAGAATATTATACAGATATAGATGCAGATTATGCGAATGCTCCCTATGCAACGATCAATGCCTACTTTGAATTGCTTCCGGATCAAGAGGAACGACAGTTTGATGGAGATGCCCCCCTTTCAAGAGCACAGGCAATGACGTTAATAATGAGAGCAATGACTCAGGTAAATGAAGCACAGGCACCAGAAACGGACAGTGACTTCACAGCAAAAGTAGGAGAAACACAATATACCAATTTTGCCGCACCAATGGATGAATATGCCTACGTGAATACTTCGAATGGTTTAAATGAAGAAACTTTTACGTCAGCAATGTCAAGAGGAGAGTACATTTATCTGTTAGCAAACTATTATAGCAAAGACTACCAGGCATATATGGATAACAATGGTTTTAAGAATAACATCTATCTTAAAGATATAGTAATATCCACCGTATCCGATGCAGGAGACATCAGTTTTTCAGATGCAATCTCAGATCCGGGTAAGGGAGTTCCATCTGATATGTATAAAGCATTTGAAATAGCTAAAAATATGGAGTTAATTTCAGAATCAGAATTAGAAGATTGGGATGCAGCAATCACAAAGGGTGAAGCGGTCAGATTATTTACGACAATGTCATTCATGTATTATCTTGCAGCAGGTGATTGTAGTTTAGCGGATGAAATTGCCAAGAATATCATTTATCCTGATGTAAATCCGGAGGATGTAGATCCCAAGGCAACCGACATAGATGGAGACATCGCCTTTGCCCTTGGAAAACAAGAATATAATGAAGTGACAGAAGCATATGGTGGTTATGAATCGTGGACGGGATATGCACAATCTCAAGGAGCAGATGGAACTATAGGTTGGTGCTGGGTTTACGACACTGGCAAAGGAGCCGGTTCAGAAGAAAGCTATGCCGTTTACATGAAAGAAGGCTCCCCACGATATGGAGAAGTCTTCCACGTAGGAGATTACTTACCTGATGGTTCTCTATTCACAGGAGCCAACCATCAGGAATATCGTATGGCTGAAAACAGGATATTATTAAGAAAGTATGAAAATGGTGAATTGGGTGGAACAACAGTAACAGAAGATGAAAATGGCATGTTACATATCATAGTAGAATAGAAAATAGAATGGGAAAGTCACCAGTGACTTTCCCATTCCTCATTTTAGAAAAATACAAACCCCGATATATTATGTCGCTGTCCGCAAACCCAGTAAATACAAGGAGAAAAGCATCCCACCTACCAAGTGTCTACAGCCTGTCTACAACGCATTTCTAATTTCCCTACATCTTTATTAACCTGATATTCAATTTTATTGTTTTGTGCTATAATGTTCTAAATCCGTAAAAATTGTAGCAGATTGGAGTATTATGAAAAGAAAAATCATTTTATCGTTGATAACAATAAGTGTTTTATCATTTGCTTCCTGTGGCAACAGCACTACTGAAGAACCAGAGACTACTGTGCCGGTAGAAACCACTGTGGAAACCACCCCGGAGCCTACAGCAACACCTGAACCGACTGCTACACCAACACCTACCCCTGATGCAGAGAACACTACTACTTCTGAATCACAGAGTAAATCAGAAATAAACGAAAACGACTCCCAGACCTCTGAAGGCGAAGCCAATGATGATGTGGTAGAGACACCTGCACCTGATACCTCAAGTAATACCGGATATACACTGGATGAAGAATCAAAGGCATTCTTGAAGCAGATGGGGGCTACCGATGAGGAATTAAATAATGTGAAATCGGATAAAGACTTAGAGAATTTGATTAATAATTTGGCGAGCCGTTTGTACGGAAATGGTGGCGGAAGTAGCTCCTCCACTGACACAGGTTCCAGTGACTCATTTGGTGACGAGGTGCACGATCCTAGTCGCGATTTTCAGCTAGGATCCGGAGATACAGTGCAAGGAAGTATGTAATTGAAAAAAATAAAGAGAACACGTCCATGTGTTCTCTTTATTCTTTTCTATAATATTCATACTACATATATGACGTACAAGAATAACTTAGCAAGAGAAAAGGGAACGCAGGAATGTGTTCCCTTTTCTCTTGCTTTTTCAGTAGTATAGCTTCTATGTATGCAAAACATACATCTATATCTACTTAATCAACAGTTATAGTTATTAATGATTCTTTTACATAAATTCTTACTACAATTATAATTATCCTTATTCATTCCAATATTATCACAGTAAATAAACCAAATAATGATAATCACTAGAATATAAATATACACAGTTGTAGTATTTCAAATAGACATTCCGATTCCCAGGGATGTCCATTTTTTCTACTTGTAAGTAAGAAGAAATAAAAAATAAATTTATTTTAACTGGAGGTTTCCTGCAGCATGATATGCGCCCACGCACCGACAGACGCAGGCGTTGGAAGCGCAGGTGGGCGGAGCGGCGCGGAGCCACCGAGAACCAACGGCGTTGCGTCCGAGTGCCATGGCGCATTATAGTCCGGGGTTACTATTACCCCCGGACGTTCCCTTTTTCCCAAACACTCTCAAACCGTGATAAACACGAATCATTTTTGGGATCGTTCATTTTCCCATTTTCCAACCTTAGATTCCCATTTTCACAAATCAACAAATTAATTTTTCTCAAAAAATCCGTCATTTTTCCAGATGCAGTTCTATTAGTAGAAGCAGGTGGCAGACTACCTACCGGGACACGTTGTAGGATCAGCTGTCTACAGCTGTCTACAACTTCATGCAGACACGAAAAAAGCGCGAGACGGCGCACGAGGTCCGGGGGACCTCGGCCTGCGCGGACCGGAGCGGAGCGTAGACATCGAACCTTCGAGCCCTGGCAGGGCTCGAAAAAAAGAACGATACCGATTCGGTATCGTTCTTTTTTCAAGCGCGAGACGGGGATCGAACCCGCGACCCCCTCCTTGGCAAGGAGGTGCTCCACCGCTGAGCCACTCGCGCATATTGTACAGGTCAAAACCTGTATCTTGAAGGTATGAAATTAATTGTATCGGCATTCATCCGCAATCTTATGAATGTCTGCTGTATCTCACAGCAAAGATTATATTACATGATGAATGCCAAACTGTCAAGTAAATTATTGAAATTTTTCGTAAAATTCATTATATAGTTATTTATCCGTAGTCAGATGGCTGTACTCACCCTTGCGGTTATAGGAATCTGTCAGGTAGCTTTCATCCGTGAGAATGCACTCGATCTCCTGATCATCCTCCTTATATTGACTTCTCTTCCGCAGATCTTCTTTGGTGTGCTGTTGCTTCGTCTGCAAAAAATCGCCTGTATGGGATCCCAGAAATCGACCCGGCAGCCGGTCCATCAACTTTCTCGCTACCTTCTGTACCTGATAACGCACCTTCTGAAAAGGATTCGCCGACATGGCATCCTTTGCTTCCACAGGCCGGAAATACGTATGGCTAGCTGCTGTCTCCACTGCCGCCCTGTTCATTGTGGTCTTTACTCCTACAGAATTCCCGGTCACAAGCGTCTCCTGCCCTGCAATATGATTACCGCTGCCATCCTTCTGTGAAGTGATCGCATCATTAGCTTCCTTGCTCTCTCCCCAGATCTTCTGTAAGAGCTGCTTTCCGCTGTTCCCGATCTTCTGCACCCAGGACATCATATTTTCGTTGGAATTATCCTGCAGGATTTCCGTTGCTGTCTGCGCCGTCTGACTGTCTGCCATTTTATTCGCCATGCTGCCTGTATCCGCATGACCCGCATGCTCATGAAGACATTCCGTTACCTGATGAGAATATGTGTCATGCCCGCTTCCTACTCCACCGATCTGCATAAGCCCCTCCGTTCCTGTTTCCGGGTCTACCTGTTCTATCATGTATATCGGAGGTATTCACTATTTTATTCAGTCTCATAGAACACCTTGTTATAATCGGTTCTCCGTACGCATCTCGTTCTTGTATTCATCAATATTGCATCCTTCTGCTTAGACAAGATCTCTTGAAAGTCAAACCTAACTTTGGTTTTTTGAAATTGTTCCAGGTCAAAAAATGCTGCTTTTTTTATCTTGACATGAGAACATATGTTTTCTACAATTATTGTAGAACAGCTCTACTAATTTAATTGGAGGGAGAATTGTAATGAACGAACAAGAATTTGAAGAACAGTTAAATGCTTTGCACGACCGTGTGCTCTCGAAAGCTCTTTCTGACGAAGAGAAAAATAATTATACAGAGTCACTATTTGAATCTATTCGTCATGTAAATGAATACGGGCAAGAATTTTGGTATGCCAGAGATTTACAAATCGCTCTGGAATATACTGAGTGGAGAAACTTTTGCAAGGTTATTGATAAGGCAAAAGAAGCCTGCCGAGGTAGTAATAACGCGGTATCTGACCATTTTGTTGACGTCAACAAAATCGTAAATGCTGGTGCCACCAGTAAGGATATCGGAGATATTCAACTTTCACGATATGCTTGTTATCTTATTGTGCAAAATGGTGATCCTCGAAAAAAGGTTATTGCACTGGGACAAACCTACTTTGCAGTAAAAACCAGACAGCAAGAACTAATTGAAAATTATGAAAATCTTTCCGAAGATCAAAAACGTATCGCCATCCGGCAGGAAATGAAAGAGCATAATAAAATGTTGGTAGCTGCTGCCAAGGATGCTGGTGTTGAAACTACTCTGGATTATGCTATATTTCAGAATTACGGATATATGGGACTATATGGTGGTTTAAAGGCTAGCGATATAAAGGATCGCAAAGGCTTAAAGAAATCACAAGACATACTCGATTACATGGGATATGAAGAATTAGCTGCCAACCTCTTCCGTGCTACTCAGACGGAAGCAAAACTTCGCCGTGAAAATATTCAAGGCAAACAGGAAGCGAATAAAACCCACTTTGAAGTTGGTAAAAAGGTGCGTGACACCATTAAAGATCTTGGTGGCACAATGCCGGAAGATTTGCCTACACCGGAAAAAAGTATTCAGCAATTAGAGAGAGAGCAAAAGAAAAAATTGAAATAAAAAATAATGCCCGGAGCCTTTTGTTTGATAAAAAGGATACTAAAGAGAATCGACGCGCCTTTTTGGAATGGATGCAACATGAAAAATAAAAACCCTTGAAAAATCAAGGGTTTTTAAGAGCGGGTGATGGGAATCGAACCCACGTATCCAGCTTGGAAGGCTGGTGTTCTACCATTGAACTACACCCGCATGTTTATATATGAAGCAGGGCGGCCATTTTAATAAATGGTGTCCTGCGAAATGCCCAGAACCGGAATCGAACCAGTGACACGAGGATTTTCAGTCCTCTGCTCTACCAACTGAGCTATCTGGGCTCACGACTTAATCCTTCTAGCAATCCTTTTTGATGACTGCTCTGCGTCACAACAATCGTAGTTTACATAAATTCTCTCCAAATGTCAAGTACTTCCTCAAAAAAATTTTAAATTTTTGCAATTATTCATCTATCAGATACAATGGTTGCCTCGAAATGATCAATTTACCTCATACCATTGCAGTAAAAGTTCCACCACACGATTGTAACTGATCATACCGTCGGATACGCCGTTCATTTTCAGGGAAGCATCTGTCAGAGTGTCTGAGACACTGTCTACGGTTTCGGTACCTATGACTGCTTTGCCGTTGATCCGGTCCCACTCCGCCTGTGTGACAAAAATATTATCCTCCTGCACCTGCTGCAATACCTGCAGTGGGTGTACTGCCTCTCTGGCTGCCGCATAGCTGTCAGGATCCGCCAGTCTCGTCTTATACAGATCATTTGCCACATAGTTCAACACACTCAGATACCCTGCATACTGGAATGTCGCATCATCCGATTCCACGCATGCCAGAAATGCTATAAAGTTCGCTTCGTCCTCATAAATATATCCCCGGATATGTGCCAGTTCATGACACATTGTGGCCGGTTTTTTCATAAGATACATGACATCATTGTAATTCGCTTCCATGGAAAAGGGGAAATAGTAGCCGCACATATACATCTGACACATCAGATCAGAAAAGAACATCTGCTTGGGTCTCGGATAATATCCATCCAGCTGGTCATAAGTTTTCCCCAGGCTCTGCATCACATCGATGGCTTTATCCTCCATATCCACAACCTTCCCACGGGCATCCACTCCGCCGGAATATACCACCTCCCCATCGGCATCTCTCTCCATAATCCCACTGAGTTCGTTGCAATGCCCCACGATATCATTATAAATCCGCAGCAATTTCTCCGTACGTTCCTGTACCGTCAGATCCTGCTGCCCTTCATACGCTCCGAAATATTTCTCCGAAAATGTAGAGCCGTGATAGATCATGGTACAGTTCAGCGTCATAATGACAAATACAGCAAGCAGCGTCCATGCAAAAAAACGAAAATATCCTTTTACACCCCGTCTGTATTTTTCTGAGTATCTACACCCCGGAATCAGCATACTGCATCCCAATAAAACAGCTGTCAATACCACCAGCAGCCCTGCCACGATCATCCACTCGCCCACGGAAAAGGGAAACATTCCTGTGAATCTGCCATAAGTATTGACCCAGATCGGGAAAATATAAGCAATATAAGCATCGCTGAATGTCCTGCTGTTCCAGGCAATTACCTGAAGTACCAGCAGAGCCACAACGATGCTTACATATAGGATAATACGTTTTCTGTAGTTACTCTTTTTCTCCATGCCACTCCTATGCGGCTTCTTCTTTTCCTACTTTGATCCTTGTCTTTTTCCAGATACCGCTGCGGTACAGAAGATACAGGATCAGGGAAGAAATACCGTTACTGATCACCACGGAGTACCAGACACTGCGCACGCCCATATGAAGCACGCTCTCACAGAACCACAATGTCACAAAACGGAATACCCACAATCTGGTCACATCAATGGCCATGGTGACTTCCGTGTGTCCGGTTCCCTGGAACAAGCCGGAGGTCGTATTGTATACACCATTGGTAAAACACCAGAAAGCCATGACACTTAAAAAGTCCGCTGCCATACCTACGACTTCCGCATCCTTGGAAAAGATCCTGACAATCGCCGTGGAGATCATATCTCTTGATAAGATCATACCACCTATGAACAAAAATACAACCGATATCCACATGGAAAACCGATATCCCTTTTCCGCACGATCCTGCTGCTTTGCTCCCATGTTCTGTCCCACGATGGTGGCTGTTGCCGAGCCGATGGCATTGGAGGGCAGTGTGATCAGTCCGTTGACCTTGTTGCCGATACCGTAGGCTGCCATGGCTTCCGTACCGTAGACAAATACGTTTTTACTCATGAGCAGAAAGCCCAGCTGCATGGTACTTCCTCCGATGGCGGTGGGCAATCCGATCTTCAGGATCATTCCCAGTTTTTCCTTTTGTAATCTCATATATTTCCGGTTGAGACAAATATCATTTTCCTGTCTGCACAACAGACCAAATGCCACCAGTGCCGGAATTGCTTTTGCCAGCAGCGTTGCCAATGCTGCACCGGCAGTTCCCATATTGAGAATGATCATAAAAAAGGGATCCAGGAACAGGTTCAGCGTAATACCTCCCAGATTCAAGAACATAGGCCTCACGGTATCCCCCTGTGCCTGATGCACTGCGGAAAAAATATTGACCATATATAAAAAGGGCATATCCCAGATGACTACACGCAGGTAGACTCTGGCATAATACGCAGTTCCTCCATCTGCTCCCAGCCAGTTCACAATGGCCGGTGTTCCCAGAAAACACAGTGTAGCACAGACCACTGCAAATCCCATGGCACAGGCAAATATCTGGTTGGCCATGGATCTGGCATCCTCTTTCTCTCCGGCGCCGATATACTGCGCAATGAGGACTGCACCGGCCACGGTGATGCCGCTACCAAAATTCGTGATAATATTCTGCATCGGTGTCACCAGATTGATCGCCGCCAGCTGTTCTGTCCCGATCTTCCCCAGCCAATAAGTATCCGTCAGATTATACATTGTCTGTAAGAAGCTGTTGATCACCACCGGAATTGCCAGTGACAAAATCGCTTTGATCAGATTTCCATGCAAGATCAGATCAGGATTAAATTTTTTCGCTGTTTTCATTGCTGCACTCCCTTTATTTCTGTATTCCATGTCACATTGTACAGCAAATTATCAGCGTTATCTATGATATTTTTAGCGTTATCCTCTTCAAAATACTTTTTTCTTGCTCTATTTTGAATAAACCCACCAAATCTTTACAACCTAAAAATCCCTCCCACGGCATACGCCTGTGGAAGGGATCTTATTCCGATACGATATTATTTAATTACAAGCTTGCTCCAACCATCAGAAGGAACCAGAGAGATATAGGTCTTGCCGGTATTAATCTCAATCTCCTCACCGGACTTCTTGTCGTAGTAATGGGTAATACCATTCTCAGAAGTCTTGGACCAGGTGATCTCAATTGCCTTGCCCTCGGTAATATAATATCCGGAACGACCGGTATCAATCGCATTGTAGATCAGATAACCTTCACCCAGCTCTGCAAAAGTAGTATCCTGAATAATAACATTCTGGAAAGTCAGCTGTGCATTGGTATCTGCATCCTTATGTGCGGAACCATACTCATAGTAGTCATAGGTCTTGGTATCTTCATTATACTTCAGAGTAGATCCATTATGCTTGAAAGGCAGTTCGATGGTATTTGCTGCGATAGCATCGCTTCTGTCATCAAAATTAACCTCGCCTGCTGCAAATTTGAAGTGCTCTCCCTGATAATGCTCATTGTAGGTTGTGGAATAATGGGAATTTGCAAAACGCTGCTGCAAACCGTCATAGGTCTTACCCTTCTGGCTGTTGGTATACTTATCGTAGGTAATGTACTCGGTAAACTCTGCTGCCTTACCGTTACTGAAACGTGCGAATCCTCCGCTGAAGTTTGCGGAATAATCCTTTGCAGCCCACTCATTGATGAAGTAAGGACCACCATCATGGCAGAGAACCGCATTCCACTCTGCAGCCAGCATAAAGTTGGTAGGACGTGCACTACGGACACTACCCAGCTGAGTAATGTTGGTCCAATCCTTTACCAATACCATGAAACGGGTAATTCTGTCATTCATGGTGCTGTTCATGATCTCATATACAACGTCTGCATCTGCTACACCAAAATGAGGAAGTGCTGTTTTCTCATTATCTACCATCACGGCGATAGGACGCTGATCCTTCAGGCTCTCATCGATCCACTCATTGGTAAGTTCACTACGGTAAGAATGCTCAGGTGCCACCTCATCCACAGGTGCTTCTGTTGCCGCAGGCTGCTCTACAACCTCCTGGGTATTCGTAGCAATAGGCTCTGCCTCAACTGTCTGGATAGGAGAAGAATTGGTCTCTGCGCTTCCACATCCGGTCAGAACTCCTACTGCAATCAAAATTGCTGCAAGTACTTTCTTTTTCATGAATGTTTCCTTTCATTTGTTTGTTCTATCCGGTTAAGTCACCGGCACTTTAATATACATTGTATCTCTAAAGTCCTATGTTTGTCCACCGAAAATTCTTAAGATTTTCTTATAATAACTGCTTTATTCCTAAATTTTTCTCCGTTGCTTTCCGTCGTAATACATCCTCAAACTGATCAATGGGAACGGGCTTGGAATAATAATATCCCTGTTGCCATGTAGCACCGAACTGTTCGATATAGTCACTGATCTCTTTATTTTCAATGCCCTCGATGCAGGTCTCAGTGTTGGTTCTTCTGGCATAATCCACAATAGACTGCACCATCGCCTGATTCTGGGGCTTTTCTTTAATATTGCGGATGAAGCTCATGTCAACCTTGAGTTCATCAAAGGGCAGATCCAGAGCCAGGCTTAAGGAGCTGTTGCCTGTTCCGAAATCATCCAGAGCAACTTTGATCCCCTGTGCATGGAAAAATTCCACTTCTCCCCGCAGGAAATTAATATCCAGATCTCTGCAGCGCTCTGTCAGCTCCAGACACAGTTCTTCCGGTTTTGCTCCTGTTTCTTTTAAAATATGCATAACCGCTGAACGGAACTCTCTGCGCTCCAGCTGTGCCGCCGCCACATTGACATTGACGAAAAACCCTTCCGCCTCCTTACGAAGCTTCTGTACATCCGTAAGTGCTGTCCGAAGGATCCAGTTCCCCAGATCAAAAATACAGGGATCCTGTTCCAGCCATTCCATGAACACACCGGGGGACACCATACCGTAAGGTTCCAGTTCCCAGCGGAGTAGCGCTTCCATTCCCCGGATCTTCCCGGTCTTTGTGTCAGCAATCGGCTGATAGAACATCCGAAAGCCTTCAAAGTTATGAGTAGCACATTGATGGATCACACCGATCAGTTCAAATTGATTGTTATCACTGCCGCAGATTTCATCATTGAATATTACAAGTTCTCCGTGGTGTTCGCTTCTGGAATGATTCAGCGCATAAGTCAGTCTGCTGCGGATTGCATTGCTTTCCTTCATATACGGTTCAATAAAAATTGCACCTGCAGACACTTTCAGCGGAATTTTCTTTTCTTCTACTGTAATATTATCAAAGGATTCTACGATACGGTCATATATCTGCTGTAATTCATCACGGGATATCTTCTTAAAACTGATAACAAATTTTGCACCGGAGAGACGGTATACATATCCCTTCCCTTGCAGCAGCCGGATCAGTTCCTGGGCTGCATAGTTCAAAATCTTATCTGAAAAAGCTGCGCCGTACATTACATTAATATGGCTGAACTGGTCAAGACCGATCTTCAATAAAGCTGACTGCCTGCTTTCTTCCAGAAACGTCTCGATCTCCCGGTTCAGTGCCGGTTCGGTATGTAATCCGGTTGTCGCATCCACTTCATCCGAAATACCATAATTGTTATAGCGTATGACAATTACGAACGGTTTTCCCTCTTTGTCATTCAACATTCTGGCCATGGCGCTGATCCGGCTATAGGTGCTTCCATTCTGTATGCGATACTCCCAGGGCTCATCCATGTTTTTCCCTTCGATCCTTTCCCGGAAACCACGGCGAAAATCTTCCAGATCATCCGGATGTATCGGCCTTTTGGACTTTTCTTTTCCCCGAACGGTATAGTTTTCTTCCATGCCAAAATAATCCATAGCCTTCTCTGACCACCATGTCACACCGTTGCGCAGATTAGTAATGGATATATAGGACTTCCTGGACAGAGACGTAATTGCCTTCACAATATCAGGGAAAAGAATGTCTACTTCCTCCCAGAATCTCTGTTCCTCATAGTTATTCGTACTTCCGTCTTTCGTAAAGGCCCCCTCCTGGCACTTTTCTTCTGTATGCCCACAGCCTGACCATTCCATTGGTATCTACATCTCTCCTTAGGTATTATAGCATATAGTACAAATGTTTACGATAGTGCAATTTATCCAAAATTTTTCGCAAATTATATTCTTTTGATTCACAATTTCTTTTTTCCGTATATTTTTATTAAAAATAAAATATATTGACTTTCCTTTATCTTTGATTATAATATTTTCATATCTGATTATTTCAAATTTGAACTATTCATTTTTGTAATATTTCTTTTGAATTTATGGAAGGAGTCCACGACATGAATGTAAACATAGAATTTATGCAGAAATTTCATCTGGCTTACAGCTCCATGTGTAAGCCTTTGTGCCAAAAGGTAAATTTACCCCAGACTGCTTTCGACATTCTCATGTTCTTTGGCAATAACCCGGAATACCAAACAGCCCGTGATGTTGTAGAGATTCGTAAAATCAAAGCCAATCTGGTATCCGTCAACGTCGACAAGCTGGTGCATGAGGGTTATCTGGAACGGCAGGAAGCCCCTGATGACCGCCGGAAGACCCTGCTGTCCTGCACAGAAAAAGCCGGACCCATTATCGCACAGGGACGTTCCATACAGGAACATTTCAGGGATAGTCTGTTAGAGGGCACTGATGAACAAAGCAAAGAGCTTTTTTACCATATGCTTCATGTTATGGAAAAAAATATGGATGAAATCCTGAAAGGAGAAAAATAAAATGCAATTGTTCATTACAATTCTCGTAACCTTTTTTGCCGGTATGGGAGCCGGTCTCGGCACCGGATTTGCTGGCATGAGTGCAGCAGCCGTCATCAGTCCCATGCTGATCACCTTCTTAGGCATGGATCCTTATCTGGCCGTAGGCATTGCTCTGTCTTCTGATGTGCTGGCCAGTGCAGTCTCTGCCTATACTTATGCAAAAAACAAAAATATCGATATCAAAAACGGCTTGATCATGATGGGAAGCGTACTGGCATTCACTGTCGTAGGCAGTTATGTCTCCAGTCTGGTACCATCCACTACCATGGGAAACTTCTCTGTATTTATGACATTCCTGTTAGGTATTAAATTCATCGTAAGACCTGTTATGACCACCAAGGAAGCCATGCAGGGTGTCTCCGCCAGAAAGAGAGCCATCCAGTCTCTGGTCTGCGGTATGCTGATCGGTTTTATCTGCGGCTTTGTCGGTGCCGGCGGCGGTATGATGATGCTGCTGATCCTGACCTCTGTACTGGGATATGAACTAAAGACCGCAGTAGGTACCAGCGTATTTATCATGGCTTTTACCGCTTTTACCGGTGCTGCATCCCATTTTGCCATCGGCGGTGCTCCTGACTGGACGGTATTTATTCTCTGCGTGACTTTCACCCTGATCTGGGCACGGATAGCCGCACTGTTTGCCAACAAAGCCACTCCCAAGACTCTGAACCGTGTCACCGGTGTCATTCTGGTGATTCTGGGAATCGCTGTTATGTGCTTTAACCTGTTAACCTAACTGATGCCCCATCTTTTGCGAATTATCCGGCGGAGTAATGATTCCTTTATTATTACTCCGCTGTTTTCCTATGATCTTACGGATTTCTTCCAGATCCTTTGCGAAATAAATGCCTTCCTGTCTCTCGGATGAAGACAGCCCCATGTCTGTCATGTGCTGAAGCAATGCTTTCAGACTGTCATAATAGCCGTTCAGGTTATACAGAATGCAGGGTGCATCCAGATGTTTTAACGATACCTTGGACATTACCTCTGCAATTTCTTCCAGCGTACCGGTTCCACCCGGAAATGCGATAAATGCATCTCCCAGCTCTATCATCTTCGTCTTACGTTCTGTCATATCCTTTGTAACGATCAGTTCCGTAATTTCATCGTACTGATACTCCATATCTATAAAAAACTGTGGCTCTACCCCTGTCACTTCTCCTCCTGCCATCAGGACGCTTTCCGCCAGTTCCCCCATAAGACCGGATTTTGACCCACCATATACCAGCCGGTTGCCGCTTTCTCCAATCCAACTGCCAAGCTCTCTTACTGCCGTTTTGAATGATGCATCATTTCCGTAATTTGCTCCCAGATATACTGTAATGTTCATAATCTTTCTCCTGTTTGTTTTCCTTTTTATCCGGTACAACGTCCAAAATATACCAGATCAATAACCCGGAATCCGTTTCCGGCAAACACTACCTGCTTACATAGTATCATATTCCTTCACATAAGCAATAAATTCTTCCGCCACATGGGACAGCGTATGATTTTTGTTCCAGATCAGCGCATAATCCGCATGGGCATCGGGATGCTCTACTTCCCGTACGCAGACATCCTTGTCCCGGATCAGGGAAGAAATGGATGCCGGATAAATGGAAATCCCCACCCCGTGCAGGCTCAGCTCATAGGCATTCATCATATGTGCGATCCTCCCCCGGATCACCGGTGCCTTCCCTGTACTTTCAAACCATTTATCGATTTCTCCCTTACGGGACTCTCTGGAAGGGATCAACAGATCATATGGCAAAAGTTCTGATGGTTTTACCGGATCATTTTCTTCCGAATACAGCGCATGTCCCTTAGGGATCACTGCCACCCAGGGTTCCTCATATACCGGCAGTACATGGAACTCCTCTGTATTGTACGGCGCTGTGATCATGGCGATCTCACACAGTCCCTTCGTCACACGATTATTGACATCATCCGTATTACCATTCCACAAATTATATTGTACATGAGGATGCTTCTGCTGAAACCCTGCAATCCATTCCGAGAAAAGTCTGGGACCACAGCCTTCTACAGATGCAATGTACAACGTCCCCTGCAGCCCTTCCTTGCGTTCTCTTACGTCCTCTTCCGAACGGTTCACCAGATCCAATATCTGGTTTGCATACTGCAGGAACAGCTCCCCCTCTTCGGTAAGCGTTACCTTATGGGGTGTCCGCACGAATAGCGTAGTGCCCAGCTCCGCCTCCAGATCCTGGATCTGACGGCTTAAGGGTGGTTGTGCGATTGCCAGCTGCTCTGCTGCCCTGGTAAAACTTTTCTCTTCTGCTACTGCTTTAAAATATCTGATATGTCGCAATTCCATCTTTTTCTCTTCTCCCTTCACCCACATTTCCTGAAAATCCAGTATCCTGATCCTTCTCGTGCGGCATCCTATATTTTCTTTCTTATGATACCTAAAAAGTATTATTACACTCTTATTATATGTATTTCACATTATAAGCGCAATATGTTAAATTATAATCATCAAAAGGAAGTCAGGCCGGACCCCTTAAACGACACATAACAACTCACTTGTTTTAGAAAGGTTAAGGGTGAATATTATGAAGAAGATTATGGAAAAGGTTAACGAGTTTTTTGACGAGTACTACAAGAGCTTTGCTGAGAAGTTCTAAATTGCAGATACTTTATTTATGATAGAAGTGTGTTTCTCACGCTTATATACACAGAAGGAAACAGCAGATCTGGCGGGATCTGCTGTTTTTTTGCCATCCTGTGTGATAGCGCTTTCATTGCCAAAGGAAGCTTTGAATTCACCATTGGGGATGAGACAAAGGTCGTAAATCAGGGAGACAGTGTCTACATGCCCTCCGGAGTGACCCACGGTGTCACCTGCCTGGAAGAAGGAATTCTTTGCGATGTATTCAACCCTATGCGGAAAGATTTTTTATAAAAGGATCGCCTGCATGCATCTCTTATCCTTTGTTTCTATTGAATTTCTTACTCTTCCCAGACAGAAGAAATATCTCCACAACCTCTGCAGATAGAATGGAAATACACATGATCCTTTCCTTCCTCATCAGTTTCATCATGATCCCACTCTCTCACATAATCATGTCCAAATGCAGGTCCGTCATCTCCGGTTTCCCAATACATAAAACCACAATCGCATGTTGCTGTCTCCTTGGCTCCTGCTTCGGTACAGGTCCGTGTACGTCCAGGAGTAATAACATGATAACCGGCATGTTCATCATTTATATGATCAGGTGCCTCTCCAAAGTTGTATCCACAATCATTACACACTCTGGTTGCATAACGCCATATTTCACTACAGCCGCCGGAAATAGGCACCTTATAGGTATCATGAGCATTCTCTACGTGCGTACTGGTATGCGGACATGATGATACCGGTGTCGCAGCTGGCGCAGAAGTAATTACAGGGGTTTCAACAGGAGCAGGCGTAGCTGACGGCACTGGTACTTCTGTTGCTTTGGGCGTTGCTGTCGCCTTCGGAGTGGGCGTACTCTTTGGAGCAGGCGTAGTACCGGGCTTTGCGGTACTCTTTGGTTTTTCTGTAGTCTCCGGTGCATCCGTACTCTTCACTTCAGGACTGTGGGTAGTATTTTCTACAGGCATTTTCTCATCAGTTAAGGGCACGGTAGCCACATTTGCATTTTCATCCTTATTAACAGTACCGACTACCACTTTATCTGCATCTGCCGTCGGATTTTCCACAACTTCTGTAGTAACCATGACTGTTTCGTCAACAGCATCAACATCAGACTTATTTCCACAGGCAGCCATAGTAGAAATCATTATAGTGATTAACAGTGCGGTAATAATATTTTTTTTCATCTTTCGCAACCCTCTCTCATATTTTATATACAAATCAAACAAAATATCTCTTATTAAGAATATTCGTTTTTAGGGAGATATGCAATTCATGCCGGTATTCTCATTTCTGGCAACAGATCCGTACAATATGATCTTCAAAATATTATCCGAGAAAATGTCCACCAGCCCATGAACTATATCTTTCTCCATTGTGTTGGTCAGCATAATATCACCTTATTTTCGACTTAAGAATATACTACTGTTGTTTATACGTCATTATATTCCAGCTTTTTATTATCCACAATAAAAATAAGAGAAACACGGCATTTCTACCGTGTTCCTCTCACTAATTAAGTATGCTGGTGGCCGGACTTGAACCGGCACGGAGTTGCCCCCGAGGGATTTTAAGTCCTAGACCAGCAATACCATCTTTACGACATGAATAGAAATAACCGGAATACAATATCCCCTTAAATATCCATTCTATCAACAATTTTGTGCAAAATCCCCCGAAATATCATAGTTCTAAACTGAGTTGAAAAAATGCCTTTCAAATTACATTTGGAGGGATACTATCCGAATTTTGTTTGGGACTGTGCCATATCAGTTTCAGTTCACTGCCATGACAAATATTGAGGAGGATGTCAATCATGGATTACCAAATTGAAATTAAACAAATCGTGGATTACCCACGCTGTCGTATTTACAGAAGCTTTTTTAGAGATCTTATGGAAGATAGGAACATCCGGACAAACGGAAGTTCCTATCTTTTTTATTACATGGTCCTTTGCTCGTTTGCGAACTTCAGAAGCTCCAACAGGCGCATTGAGGGAATCTCCTATTTAATCAGTCCCGGAGAATGGATCTGCACACTTTCGGATCTCTCCGAATGGTTTCGTGTCCGTTTCCAGCATCAGGCACTGGCAATACTCGACTATCTCCAGACTGAACATTACATCTCCTACTGTAAGCTGGCCCGCGGAAATCTTATCAAGTTTACTATTTCTGACTGGAAAGAGAATAACACCTGGCTGGAATATAACTATCCCTGTGCGAAAGACATAGGGTTTTTCTTTTTCCCGATTTCCATTGCACACGAACTAATCAGTCTTGGACGCTGTTCAGAAATGGACATCGTACTGGATCTGTGGCTCCATGCCATTTACAACGATACCCAGATCCAGGGATCGGACATCGGACCAGTCGTATATTTTCGTAACTCCACTAAAAATCCACTCATAAGCTATTCTGATCTCTCTTCGAGATGGGGGATATCCAAGGCTTCGGTCAGTAGGCTTTTGAATAAACTGCAGGGAATCGGCTACTTATCACTGGTATCCTTTAGCGGCAGGCACGGTAGTGTCATCTACTTGTGCAATTACCTATCCACCATGTTCGCAATCAGCGACGTAATGATTGATAAAGAGGAGGTCTCCATGACATTCAAAGTACCTATCCACATTCCTGATGACAATTCCGTTCTGGATAATACATCTATCCGGGATGAGCAGATTGTTATTGATGCATCCATAAACAGCGTTTCAGACAAGATCTCTAGCGTTTCAGAATCGCACATTCGCGCAGTCATCAAAAAAGTAGCCGGAATCCTTGCTACACAAGGGCTTTCCTGTTGTGAATGTCCCAAAACAGTATATAAATTATATAGCTTATCAGACTGCAAGGGATCTGAATTAAATTACTATCTATCCATCAGTTGTCCCGATGGCAAGACACATTATCGTTTTGAAATAGCACTCCACCCGTTGGATGCAGCCAGAACAAAACCTGGTACTACCACTCCGGAAGGGAGGCTTGCCTGATGAACACCAAAAAGAAATATGCAACCGTGGAAGATAATCCGTTATACCACGATACCTGGGCGTTATTAAAAAACTACCGCGATGCGGTCTGGAACCTGGAGCTTGCAGTACAGCAGGTTCGCAACACCTTTGAGCTGGAATATGACACCACCATAGAAGAGTTCTTGGAATCTGTGTATGCTGCAGGTGCCAGTTTGGATGGAACCGATATCGAAAATTATGCCAAAAGCATAGCACGCAGCAAGAAGATGTTGGATCTGCTAAACAATGCCGTAGATACTCTGAGAAGCAAGCATAAACACGGCGAACAGTACTACTGGATTTTGTATTACACTTACCTCTGCCCCCAACAATTGCAGAATATTGAAGAGATTGTGGAAAGCTTACGGCCACACATTTTGAATATCTCCAGGCGTACCTATTACCGGAAACGTCCGGAAGCGGTGGAGGCTTTAAGTGCTGTTCTCTGGGGATACACAAATAAGGACTGCCTGAAGGTGTTAAACCAGTTTTTCCCAACAAATAAGCCGCAGTCATAAAACTGACACAGCTTTGTGCCAACACTGGCACTGTTATGCGATTTACATGGAATTTTGCCACCGTTATAATGGATACTGATCAATCACACTCAATTTTTATCTCACACGGGAGCCGGTCATCTTTGGATACCGGCTCTTTTTGTGTCAAAACAGGAGGAACCTTACGTGAAACGAAAGCAAACAAACCTTTACCCCCAGCTTGTTATCGGGTTGGGTGCAGCCGCTTACTTCTTTGTCTTACTGTCAGATCCGGTTCTAGCTACTGATATGTGGACCAAAGCAGAAGACATTATGAAAGATGTCTATACTAAAATCCTTGGTATATCCACCATTGCCGCCATTGTCACAGCCTCAACCGCACTGCTTCTTATGAACTTTTCAAAATCCGGGAAAACCGTGGACGAATCCAGGGCATGGCTCAAACGGATTGCGATTACCTGGTGCATCCTAAATGGTCTGGGTTTCATCATGGCCTATGTATCTCCGTTCTTTGCAGGTGGCAAGTGGACAAGCTAGGAAAGGAGGCTCTGAGCCATGGGTATATTAGACGGCATTGTAGAATGGGTCTCAGAGCAGGTCATGAATGCCCTGGATCTCATTACCACATCAGTCCTTGGTACTTTGGGCTGTGACATGAATACCTTTCTACGTTTCTTCCCGGCAGCCGAAACCATGTACAGTATTTTTGTTGCCACAGCCGTTGGGCTGGTCCTTCTTAACTGGATCTGGCAGTTATTTAAGAACTTTGGGCTGATTGCCGGGGTAGAAGCCGAGGATCCGGTGAAATTAAGCATCCGATCGGTGTTGTTTATCGGCCTCATTTATTACTGCGATGAAATTACAGATCTTGTACTGTCCATCGGAGGCACTCCCTACGACTGGATCCTGACTTCAGAGTTGCCACCACTTAGCTTCGCAGATTTCAACGCAGTCCTGATTACCATTTTAACTGTCATCTCAAATGGAAGTATCGGCATCATCGCACTGATCCTGCTTTTAGTTCTTGCATGGAACTATATCAAGCTGTTATTTGAGGCTGCAGAACGGTATGTTTTACTGGGGGTTATTATATATACCGCCCCGATTGCATTTGCCTGCGGTGCTTCAAAGTCTACTTCCAACATCTTTTCTTCCTGGTGTCGGATGCTTGCAGGGCAGGTGTTTTTGCTCATTATGAATGCCTGGTGCTTAAAACTATTTACATCCATGGTTGGTTCGTTCCTGTCGAATCCGCTATTTTTGTAGGAGGTCTCAATGAAACAATTAAAGAATACCCTGATCCTTGGCATCACCCTCTATTATCTTATACCGCTATCTGTCATGGCAGTAACCCCGGAGGAAGTAGCTGCGGTTGGAAAAGAGCAATCGGCTGCCGGAGTATTCATCTGGTTCCTATGCGCGATTGCTTTTCTAAAGGTCAGCCAGAAAATCGACTCCTTTATGGCATCTCTCGGAGTCAATGTGGGACGTACCGGTGGATCCATGATGGCTGAACTTATGATTGCTGCCAGGGGAATCACTTCCGTAAAATCGCTCCAGGGAGGTTCCTTTTTCCGCGGTGGTTCCATCCAGGGCGGTTCGGTACAAAACCAGGCTTCCTTTTTATCCGGAGGACTTGTGGGTGCCGTCGGCAGGCATATTACCCAGAGTACTGTTAATACCATGACCGGACACATATCCAATCCGATCAGCCGGAAAATCTATGAATCCTCCCTTAACAAGGGCGGAGCCTTTGCAAACAATATCACAGCTGCGATTGCCCAGGGCAGTATGAATATGACCGGCAGTATGCAGGGGGAGCAGGCAGCAAAAGCTCTCTCCTCCTACATGGGTCATGTCGGAAAAGAGGATGCACCAAGCTTTTCCGGCGTTGAGATTGGCGGTGGACGCATCATGGGTACGGAAACCTCCATTGCGCATCCAAACGGTGACAGCTTTGGAATGTATAGTTCCGAGCAATATATGACACCGAGGGGTAATTACGATACCGTAACCATGCAGGATAACTCCGTTTGGTACAGGCAGTATGCCGCCCCCACCGTAGAGAAGACTCCTTATATGACACCCACAGGTGAGATTGCATACCATGAGACGGTTGTAAGAAGACTCCCAGATATGCCAAAACGGAAGGATAAAGTGTAATGGCAAAAGAAGAAAAGAACACCCTGTCCAACATTGCAAGTGCGGCATCTATGGCAAAAGGCGCAATAAAAACCGGTAAAGCCATTGCCAATATTGCAAAAGGAGCTTCTGCGGGACCGTATGGAGCTCTTGCTGCCGGACTGTGGGAAAGCCGGCATCTAATCTCAAAAATTGTGCTTGCCGTAGGTTCATTGCTACTAATCCCGGTGCTCTACCTGTCACTGCTACCCTCTCTGATTTTTGGTACAGAGGGCATGGATACTGCCTCTAAAGATGTCTTGAATGACAATTCCAAGATCATGCAGAATATCGAGTCCATTGAATCCCGGGTGGAAGCGGCACTACGGGAAAAACATGACGAGACGATCCATGCAATTGAAGTATGCGCAAGCGGTTTAGGTCTCCATCATGAATACAGCATCACTGACGATTTTTCGGACCGCATTATCTATGAGAGTACTCTTCTCATATCACAATACTGTGCTTCCGAGAATGATTATAGAAACATTAAGGTAAGCAGGCTGGTGTCACAGATCAAAAGCCGGGCATCCACCCTGTTTACCTATACGGAAAATGTAACAGAACGTGAAGAAACCGACGGACGTGGCAAAAAATATACCGTTTATCATCACGAATACGTCATAGAGTATGCCGGAATGGATTATTTTGCAGACACTGTTTTTTCATTAACTGACGAACAGAAAGAACTGGCGGCTGACTATGCTGCAAACCTTCATCTGTTTTTATTTGATACCGTCTACAAGGTAGACATCAATGAATATCTTCCTCCCGGAAAAACCGGTACCGATGCTGTGGACATTGCGCTTACTAAGCTAGGGACACCTTACAGCCAGGTTCTGCGCAATGAAGAGGGCTATTTTGACTGCAGTTCTTTCACCCATTACGTATACGAACAGTGCGGAATCAACTTATCCTATGAAGGATCCGATACTGCGGCCTCTCAGGGACGCTACATCGTAGAAAACAATCTGGCTATCTCCTACGATATGCTATCACCCGGAGATCTGGTTTTCTATTCCTTTGAGGTGAATAACAGATATATGAATATCAGCCATGTTGGGATCTATGCCGGAGATGGCAAAATCATTGATGCTTCCCTCAGTAAGAAAAAAGTAGTTTACCGCCCCATTTACAGTACCGGCAATATCGTTCTGTGTGGGCGGCCCTATCACTAACCCGAAAGGAGTAATTTCATGCAACCAAATAATGACGAGAATGATGTCTATATCATTCCCCCGAACTTTATAGATACCGGCACGGTTCTTGGTGGATCCGTAAAACTCCGTAATGCCATGGAAGCCCTGGGTCTGGTCCTTATGATTGGATTTCCGGTATTTCATCTGCCGTTTTCCTTAACGACACGCATTATCATTGCCTGCATCACCGTGCTTCCTGCAGCCCTGTTTGCCATCATTGGTATCGGCGGGGAAAGCCTGACTGAGTTTCTGTTTCATTTCATTATATTTTTGAAGAAGAAAAGAATTGTCGGAGCTGGTGAACCCACAAAAGAAAAGGATATTTCCGATTCCAGACCAAAGAAACGCTCCAAACCCAAAAAAGAAAAGTTTGCAGAAGAATTTGGCAAAGAAGAAAAACATTCCCCTAAAAAAAGAGAGAACGCGCGATCCGCTGCAACCGATAAACAGACAGAATACCACTACTTAAACCCCGTTGCCGACTATCTGCCGATTGAGAAGATCGAAAACGGCATTATCTACACGAAAGACCACCGCTATGTAAAACTGATCGAGGTCGAGCCTATCAATTTTTTGCTACGAAGCAGTAGAGAACAGCGCAACATTATCTACTCCTTTGTCAGCTTCCTTAAAATCAGTCCGGTGAAGCTTCAGTTCAAGGTACTTACGAAGAAAGCGGATATTAACAAACATCTCGCAGCCATTGAGGATGATATCAGTAAAGAAACCGATGAACGCTGTATCGCCCTGCAAAAAGATTATAAAAATCTGATCAAGCGCATCAGTTCCAAAGACGCCATAACAAGGCGTTTTTTTATTGCCTTTGAATATGAACCCCAGGCTGGAACCGGCAGGAAAGATATGGAAGCCGAAGCTATCTCTGCATTGACCACGGTAGCACGCACCGCAAAAAATTACCTGAAGCAGTGTGGTAATGATGTCATCACACCGGAGGATGATAATGAACTGGCAACGGATGTACTCTACAATCTGCTTAACCGTAAGACCAGTAACCGTATCCCATTAAGCACCCGGATCAATGAGGTCATCGGACAATATATCACAAACGGCAGGGCTGATGACATCGACCATATCCCTGCCATGGAATTTACCTCCCCTGCATCCATTGACTTTACGCACTCCGGATATCTTTTTATGGATGGCATTTACCACGCTTATCTCCTGATCCCAAGTTTCGGGTACCGGGCTCAGGTGTGCGCCGGATGGATTTCCCTCCTTGTCAATGCCGGAGAAGGAATAGATGTAGACCTTTTCTTTGACAGACAGCCTAAAGATAAGATCCAGCAAAAGTTAGGACAGCAACTTCGTATCAACCGTTCCAAAATAAAGGATACTTCCGACACCAACTCTGATTTTGATGATCTGAATAGCGCCATCCGCTCAGGATACTTTCTAAAGGAAGGTCTTGCCAACGAGGACTTTTATTACCTGAACATCTTAATCACCATTACCGGAGAAAGTGTGGAGGAACTGGAATGGCGCATTGCAGAGATGAAAAAGTTACTGCTGTCCCAGGATATGGATGTTCTTACCTGCAGTTTCCGTCAGGAACAGGCTTTTTTGTCCTCTCTCCCCATCGTCCATCTTGAAAAAAGTCTGTTTGAAAAATCAAAGCGTAATGTACTAACAAGCGGAATTGCCAGCTGCTATCCCTTCACTTCGTATGAAATGTGCGATGACAATGGGATCTTACTGGGGGTGAACAAACACAATAATTCCCTTATTATTGTGGACATTTTCAACTCACGGATCTACAAAAATGCAAATATGGCAATCCTTGGTACCTCCGGAGCCGGGAAAACCTTTACCTTACAGCTCATGGCACTTCGGATGCGAAGAAAAAATATCCAGGTATTCATCATCGCTCCCCTGAAAGGACATGAGTTTCGCAGAGCCTGCAACAACATTGGTGGAGAATTTATCCAGATCAGCCCTGCCTCCAAAAACTGTATAAATATCATGGAAATCCGAAAAATTGATTCCTCTGCAAATGATCTGATTGACGGTTCTTCCCAGGATAAGTCCTTACTTGCAGCCAAGATCCAGAAGCTCCATATTTTCTTCTCGCTCCTGATTCCGGATATGAGCCATGAGGAAAGACAGCTTTTGGATGAATCCCTGATCCAGACCTATAACAAAAAGGGCATCACTCACAATAATGACAGTCTCTGCGATCCCAAAGATCCTTCGCATTACAAGGAAATGCCGGTACTTGAGGATGTCTACAATATCCTGATCGAGAATGCCGATACCAGGAGACTTGCAAATATTATGAACAGGCTTGTGCATGGATCTGCTTCCACTTTTAACCAGCAGACCAACGTAAGCCTCGAAAACAAATATACCGTACTGGATATCTCAGAGCTTACCGGGGATCTGCTTACGGTCGGGATGTTCGTTGCCTTAGATTATGTCTGGGATAAAGCCAAAGAAGACCGTACTGCGGAAAAAGCCATCTTCATTGATGAGGTATGGCAGCTTATCGGTTCTGCGTCCAACCACCTCGCGGCAGAATTTGTCGTTGAGATTTTCAAGATCATCCGTGGCTACGGCGGATCTGCGATCTGCGCCACCCAGGATTTAAACGACTTCTTTTCCATGGAAGACGGCAAATACGGAAAAGGAATCATCAACAACTCCAAGACCAAGATCATCTTAAATCTGGAAGATGAGGAGGCCATCCGTGTGCAGAATATCCTGCACCTGTCAGAAGCAGAAACCATGGCAATCACCCATTTTGAACGCGGTAACGGCCTGATCTCTACCAACAACAATAACGTGACCGTGGAGTTCAAGGCCTCCGAGCTCGAAAAAGAGCTGATCACCACCGACCGGGAAGAGTTAAAACGGCTGTTGGAACGAGAGAAACAACGGCACCATTTACCCGATGCCGGTTAATACGTATATATTACATATTTAATATGTAGAAACAAAATCACGATAATACGTATTTAGTACATACAGGATACGTATAAACACAAAGGAGAGACCATGCATCAGATATATCAGCAGGAAGAAAACATTCTTTCAAAACTTAACAGTCTGCTTGCCATGTACCGCTGTCTGCATTTTTCGCAGCTATGCTGCATTTTCCCAGAGCTTTCCATAACACAGCTTACCCTTCTGTTAAAGAAGCTTGTGCGAAAGGGTCGGATCTTTCTGGATTCCAAAAAGGATCTGGTCTATTATGCCGGTATTACTGAAGCAAACCCTGCCATTCTCTCTTCCTTCTGGGTACTTTTGGATTTTTACCCGGAAGTCAACTACCACACAGTTTCTGACTATCCGGTAACGCTTAGTTTTACTGCCACGGATGATTGTTTCGATGTGATATTCATTCCCTTGGAAAAGGAACAGATCCTTAACCAGGCACTTTCTTTCTACAAAGAGGGATACCCTAAGCGCATCGTTGTCGTCGAAAATGTAACACAAATATCTCTACTATCCATTCCCGATACCATTGGATACTGCACGGTATCGGGAGAGGGACAGATTACCTATTATACCTCTAAGGAGTAATTATTTCATGGATCGACCTACTTATTTAACCAAACTTGCTTCCATTGAACAGGAACTACCAAAACTTGCAAACACCCTGAATGCCATGAAGATCACAGATACCGTATCCTACGGAAAAATCTATGAGGAACTCAGCCTGGATGCTGCACAGCGAGCAGAAAAAATCACCTGTTCCTTACGAAGTCTTATCTTTGCAGCAAACCTGGTGTCCAAACCGATGCTTCTTAAAAAAGCAGCGGACATCCAGGGAATCACCATTACACACTCTAGTGGAATCGTTCAGGTCACGCTTCCGGGGCTCATGCCAAAGAAAGCTAAGTATTCTAATACGGCGTACCTGACGGATCCTTTATATACTGCGTTTGAGCTTTATGTAAAGGAGCATCCTCTTCCACACTTTAAGGACTGTGTAGTAAGTTTTTTGCATATCTATGATGCCTCACTGTCCGCAAAAAGAGTACGGGACTATGACAATCTGGATTCCCAGGAATGCAAGCGGATACTGGATACTGTCGCCTGTTTCTTACTTACCGATGACAGCGGTATTTTTTGTGATACTTTCCATAGAACAGAATTTGGCAATAAAGATGCTACCATTCTCACCATCATGGAAAAAGAACAGTTCCCGGAATGGCTTTTGGAGCAGAAAAATGTGCAAAATAACCTGTCGGATTTTTAGTTCTTTTCCACCTGTAAAAATCCGATACAGATAAGCTGACCGCGCATCCGCTCTGTTTTGGGCTTTCTTGTGTCTAACCCACTTCCGGTTTTACCGGAGTTTCAGTCTGGTATGGTAAAATCTGCGCACTACAACTACAAAAAGGAGAACTCCATGGACACTTCATCAAAAGCGTATAAACTGCTGTCCCTGATCGCCATATCCGGGGAGTGCAGTAAAGATGTATACCCTTTTTTATACCTAACGGACAGCTACAACGAAAAGCTGATGACCAGATTAAAGAGTGACGGTCTTATCAAGATCCATTATAAGGATAAGCTACGCGGTATCCGATTAACCCGCCGCGGAAAAGATCTACTACTCTCCCTGTCCCCTGAACGGTTCTCCTATTATTTTGCAGACAACAGTGAAACCAACCGCCCAAGAAGTGACCTGCCAAGGAGACTACGACTTCAGCAGGCTTCTATCGCCTATGCCATGCTGCAATGCGCAGGAATCCCTGTGTATCCAGAGGAAAAGCCAGCTCTATTTTCTGGGAACCCGCAAGATTCTGCAAAATTTGCGCTTCCGCTCTTTTACACAGCCAGGGAATGGAAAGAGTTGGGAGCAGAAACCATCAAGATCAACAATTCCAGATCTCTGGGAATCCTGTTATGCGAGGATGCCCTGTATGTTCTCTACTTTACCGGCGACCACCCGATCAAATGGGAATACCGGACGGAACTAAGGCTAAAGGCTTTCCTAAACTATCACCTGAAGCAGGATATATTTGCGGGACTATGCCAAAAGAATACGGATTATCCTATCAAAGCAATCTTTCTTGGGAGTCCCATGGATAGTGCCAGAATACTCATGGAGAGTAATGGTGGATTCCAGAAAAGCTACTTTTACCTCGATGGAAGTTTTGACTTTATGCACTTTCTTCCAGTCTCCATGGAAGGAATCACTATGCTTAAGCTCCTGAGCAGCCCTACGCTTCAAAGCACACTGAATACCCTGCTTCTTTCAGATCTGGAACCTGTAAATCCGGATCTTGGGCTCATCCATGATGCCATAAAGGGAACCACTCCGGTTCTCTTATCCTACAATTTTGATATGCTCCGGCTCTCCAGATTTAAGACCGCGCTGTCTTTTCACGAGATTACCGGGCACCTCATCTGCTTCGACTTCCAAAAAGATACTTTGCAGTCTTATTTTGGAGACCTTGCAACCATAGAAACTATTGATCTTGCCAAATTTGAAAGGAGGTTTTTCCACTGAAGTTATCAGAAAAACAAAAGAAGCTGCTTTGTGTGCTCCTTGTCCTGCCGGTGTTAATAATCACACTGCTCTATGCCGCAGGATACATCGCTCAGTTTCTCTACCACTACAATACCTGGGTATCTGCCGGAGGTACACCGGGAGACGGTTCCTCTCCTCCCCTTCCGGATGCTTCCTTTTTCTCCTGCCTGCAGGCACTTACCATCTTCCCGTACAGTCTGTATGGGATTTTTTTATGCCTACTTATTGCTATCCTGCTCATCATCGTGGTGATGCGCATGGGAATCGGGGGGAAAGGGACCTTGGATAAGGAGCGGAATTTTTCCTATTCTGAGAAGGGGACTTATGGGACCAGCGGCTACATGACACCGGAGGAATTTCGCAATGTCCTAAATCTTACTTCCGATATCCGCCGTAGCACCGGCATTATTTTAGGGACCCTGGAAAACAAAATCGTATGTCTCCCTGAAAGTTCGCCCTATAACCGCAATGTTGCTGTCTTTGGAGCCAGCGGCTCCATGAAGAGCCGCGCCTACGCAAGAAACGTCCTATTTCAGTGCGTTGCCCGTGGGGAAAGCCTCATTGTAACGGATCCCAAGTCTGAATTATACGGTGATTTTGCTCTTTACTTGGAGCAGCATGGCTATACGGTGCGAGTATTTAACCTGATTCACCCGGAAAATTCCGATAGCTGGAACTGCTTATCCGAGATTGACGGTCAGGATACCATGGCACAGTTATTCTGCGACGTCATTATTAAAAACACCTCTTCTAAAAATGAAACCAGGTTCTGGGCGGATGCAGAACTGAATATCCTGAAAGCGGCCGTGTTGTATGTATATTATGGCTTTCCCCCGGAAGGCAGAAACATCGGCCAGGTATATAAGCTGCTTACCTTAAATACCGAAGAGGAACTCTGCAGTCTTTTTCAGATGCTTCCAAACACTCATCCGGCAAAATACCCATATTCGATCTTTAGAAGGGCCCAAGAAAGTGTCAGAAATGATGTGGTAAGCGGTCTGGGAATAAGACTTCAGGTCTTCCAGAATGAACAGATCCGCCAGATCACCGGTCATAATGAGATTGACTTAACGCTCCCCGGGAAAGAGAAATGCGCCTATTTCTGCATCACCTCCGACCAGGATTCAACGTTTGACTTCTTGAGTAGCCTGTTTATGAGCTTCGTTTTCATCAAGTTAGTCCGTTATGCGGACGAGCAGGATGGCTGTAAGCTCCCGGTGCCGGTGCATATCCTGGCGGATGAAATTGCAAATGGCGGCTGTACCATCGCAGATCTCACAAAAAAGATCAGCACCATCCGTTCCAGGCAATTATCCATCAGCTGTATCTTCCAAAATCTCCCCCAGATGCAGAACAGATATCCGGATAACCAGTGGCAGGAGATCATCGGGAACTGTGATACACAGCTATTCCTTGGTTGTACCGATCAGCTGACTGCCAAATTTATCTCTGACAGATCCGGGGAGATCAGCGTGGACGTATCCAGTACAGCAAAGCAGCTGAATACTTTCCGGATCACAGACTATTCCCCACAATACAGGGAAACAGCGTCCGTGGGAAAACGAAAACTCTTAACCCCCGACGAAGTACTGCGTCTTCCGTTAGATCAGGCACTTATTATCTTACGTGGACAAAAGATCCTAAAGGTTGGCAAATACGATTTTTCACTACATCCGGAAAGCAAGAAACTTCAGTACACAAAAGCTTCAGACCATATTCCGGCATGGAGGGCACAAAACAAAGAAGAATGGTCTGCACCCATACAGAGTACTAAAAAGAAGACATCTACGAAACCACAACCAGAAATCGTCATGGCGGACAAAGCATCCATCATGTCAAAGTAAAGAAAAGGAGAACCTATTATGCCTAAGAAAACTGAAGAACAGGTAATTACAACCAAAGAAAAAGAAACTATCCTGCCCGCATCCCCTGAAAAGCTTGCCCCCACATCTATCCTTACAATCTCAGCAGACGCAGACATCGAAACGCCGGAATCCATTGAAGATACCAACTGGCATGAGCTGCAAAACGCCTACCGGACCAAAAAAATCCTCACCGGCACACTCGGCGGTATCGAAAAACTGGAGAACGATGGAACAATAGCGATTGTCTACTATAAGGACCAGCGTATTGTAATTCCCTTATCCGAAATGATGATAAACTTAAAAGAAGATGCCTCTTCCGACTACGGGGAACTCCTTAACAGACAAAATAAGATCCTCGGCAATATGCTCGGAGCTGAAATTGACTTTTTGATCAAGGGAATCGACAATAAATCACGCTCCGTTGCTGCCAGCAGGAAGGATGCCATGCTTAAGAAACGCCAGATCTTCTACCTGCCGGATGCAAATGGCAACTCCAGAGTCTGTGAAGGGCGTATCGTGCAGGCCCGAGTCATTGCTGTCGCCGAAAAGACCGTCCGCACTGAGATCTTCGGGGTAGAATACTCAATCCCTGCCAGAGACCTCTCCTACGACTGGATGGGGGATGCCACAGAAAGCTACCATGTAGGTGACCAGATCTTAGTCCGTATCACAAGCGTTTCCTTATCCTCTGTTACTGACATTTCTGTAAAAGCGGATGTTAAAAGTGTCCTTGGCAATACCAGTGTGGAAAATCTGCAGAAATGTAAGGTTCAGGGGAAATATATCGGTACCATTACAGACATTCATAAAGGCACTGTCTTTATAAGGCTGAATATCGGAGTCAATGCGATTGCCCACAGCTGCTATGACTCAAAACTCCCCGGAAAGAAGGATGAAGTCAGCTTCGTGGTGACCCGGATTGATTCGGAACGTAATGTGGCAGTTGGGCTGATTTCCAGAATTGTGAAGCAGAATATTTGAGAAGCTTATCAAAATTATTGTTTTTATCCCAATACTATTTAAAAGAGTTATACCCCCTGTCTGCTATTAAGTAGACAGAGGGCAGTAAATTCCACCGCATAAGCGGGCGGTGGAATTTAAATAAAAATTTAGGCACAAATTCCCTCCCATAATAATCACTTGAAAACAATTTTTATAATTTAATATAGTTATTTAACACTTGGGCTCATATTATGGTATAGTTACCGTATCAGTATAATCAAAAGTTCCACCGGAAATTTCAGAAATAGCATCAACATCTCCATAAATATCGCATTTTACTTTTGTTCCAGATGGAAATGTTTTCCCTGTTTCATGAGCACTATAAATCTGATATGTTGGAACAATAAGTGTTACACCAATATCGGCTCCTCCTTGAGCATAAGATGATAAATCATTCCAATTAAAAACACCATTAACTTTTTTGAGCAAACAATTTTTATTCTTAGAATATACTTTTAAATATGATCCCAGACCAATCTTACTACTTTCACTATAACCAATATTCCAGTCTACCCAAACTGTATACCTTGCACGAGTAATTGGATCAGTCTGTTCTATCTCATATGCCCGGCCACCAATAATCTGTATTTCTTGTGCCTCTAATTCTTCTGTGTTCGCTTCTGTAAATTCTTCAAGTGATGAATAAAATATTGGTTCATTATACAAATTATCTATAGCATCATTTGTGTTTTTGGCAAACACATTGACAGAAGATATTGTTACTAACATGCAAACAATCAATAGTGATCTTAATAACTTTCTAAACTGTTTCATTTTTACTCCTTTTCTTTTTCCTTTTCAAGTATTCTATCTCTTCAATATTCTTTCTAATTGCCTCTTTATCAGATTCAGAAGGCACAATCTCATTATCATTTTTTACCTCTATTTCTGTAAAAAACAATCCTCCACCTATAATCTCGATATTACTATTTTCCATAAGCATACCACCTATCCTTTTAACTGTTAGTGTTCCATATGATGAATCTGCCAACATCGAATCGGATCACTCTTCTGTCGCAAGATTATTATAATATGCATAACCTTTACACCAGAGTCTTTTCTTCCACAATAGTTTTTATATCTTCTATACTTTTTCCGGTTGCAAGTGCTATCTGTTCTAAATTAGTTACAATTCCTCAACCTCTTTGTCATTTTTTTCAGTTGGTCCCCATATATAACCAGCCAGCAGTCCAGTGAGCAGGAATACAATACTATCGAATCCAGGAATTGCTATGATAAAGAGATAAAGATTTCTTTGAAATTCCCAAATGGGAATTAATATGTTCAACGCAACAAAGCCGAAAATAGCAAAGCAAACATACTCCACTCCTTCAACTCTGTTCCGTCGAATCTTTGTCGATAGCACTCCTCCCCAGGCTGTATATAACAGCATACGTATAACTGATCGTATTCCCGTCATTTCGTCAAAAGCTACATAGTTTTCTCGCAGTGCCAGTAACGTAACAAGGATAATACTGGATAATATTATTTTATAGTAACGTGAGAATACGTTCTTCATATCTTCCCCTTTCTAAATGTCATATTAATGAAACATCAATTCCGATTGATATCCACTGTAACAAAAATAGTATAAGATCCACCCATTCCATTAATACTTCCAGTTGCTTCAGAATATGCACGTGGTCCTGTCATAGCAGTAGTTGATTGCGGATAATATAGTACATATCCCCAGCCTGTATTATATGAAAAAGTGTTCGTAGTTGGATGTTCGGTTATAGATTTACCTGTCCCTACTGGTCTGCCATCATTTACTCCAACTGTCCTATTCGAGAATGACATAGAATATTGGCTGCTAGTACATTCCCACGAACCACTTACATTCGATATTTTAATATCATTTTTATTATTTGCCCAAGAATATGTAAGTTTAATTTTGGCACGAATGCTTGATTCTTCCTGTTCATTAGATACGCTATCGCATAACATTATGCCATTGTCAGCAGGCAACTTTAATGTCATATCATATTCTACTTTCTGTTCCCCCGTTTTCATGTTTTGGTCACTAATTGTCGACGTTACCTGCTCATCCGCTATATCATATTCTATTATCTCATTTGTTAAATTATCTACCACTTTTACATGTACTGTAGTTTCATTCCTTTGTTGTGATTCCATTGCTTTCACAGGCATGCCTGCTAATGAACTAGCTAAGATTATTGTCAATACATAGGAAGCAACCTTTTTATATTTTCTCATAATTTAATATCCACCTTTCGTCATATAATAATTCAGTTAATTTTTCTTTATTTAGTTTTACATATGTTCATAATATTCCCCATTTTAATTCTCTAGTGGACTGCCCTCCTTTCCTCCTAGTCCATATGTTGTATTGGCCATAATCAAACATGTTTGATAATTCACATATAACAGATTTTCTTTAGAAATACGATTGAGCAGATGGATTTTTCCCATAAATCTTGTCATTTTATCATAAACACTATGGATTGTTGACCAAATAAAGTCAATCCGTTATTCCTCTACGTGCATTCGATAACCATTGAGAAAATGCCTGGGACTGTTTTTCGGCTGCTTTTATCATATTATTTGCCGTTGTGCCATCCTCTGCTGGTGTAACTAACAAAAACTCTTCTTCGTCGATTGTCACTCCACATAAAATGGTTTGCAGATCTTTGGAGATAATGAACATATTTCCAAGGTTGTTTTTCTCAGTACTTGTTATACAGGAATAGTATGGTTCTGCATTTATAAACAGACCCACAATTTCCATATCATCTTTTCCGAAAATTTTTTCTCCATTTACCCACACGTTCACCTGAATATAATCTTCTTGATTTCCCTAGATATAATGTGCTGTCTTTCCACGCATCTCTACCGATACTAATTCGCCATTCGTAAAATCGTTCAAACGCACCAGCATTCCCGTACCGATATATTTATAATCTTTTTCTATCGGTGCATTGTAATATCGTATCCCATAATCTCCCAGGCACAATATCACAAGTATGAGGATTCCTCCGAAAATAACTGCTATATATTTTTTCTTGTTTTTATTCCAATACAAAATCTTTATCTCCTATACGAACGGCGATTGTATTTTCAATATATCCTCCACTTGTAGCCCATGTAATAGCTTTCTCATCTGGTTTGCTATAAGCGGATGTATAGATCCATCAAAGTTACTAATACGACACACTCGCTGATGTTGCCGATTTGCTCTCTGTATTAGCATTGCACGTCATTACAGTACGATAAGTTCCTCTGGTAACCTGATAGTCTACTGCTACAACAGCATTTCTTCCTCTACGAGAGTCTTCCCAGCTCATCACTTCTTCCCATTTTCCGGATTCATATTTCTGTAAAATTACTTTCACATAAGCTGAAGTTACTCCGGATTTTCCCTTCACCTCACCTTTTACAGAAGCGATTCCGGTATCTGATATACTCAGTTGCGTTCCGTAGGTTAAAATATAGGTCATCCTTGGTTCAATTTGCGTTTGGTATGTATGATTTTCCTGTGCATAGCTTGGTGACGATACCAGCCAAGCTCCTGCCAGAATACACATACACATGATAACTGTTCTAATTGTTTTTTTCATTTGCATCTCCTCCTTTGATAACTATAACGAATCCTACCATCTCGTTTGTTACATATCAGGAAATTTTTCATAAAAAATTTTCATAAAAAAGTTTTTCATAAAAAATTTTGAGTGTTTGAGTGTATTCTTCGACCAAGCAAATTTTTTCGTTTTGGTGAATTTATATATTCGTACTGGCAAGGATTTCAAGTATTTCATTTTCTGTTAATCGATCTGCTGTTATCAGATATACATAATTATCTGCTTCATAGTAAGCCATTGAATTCCCCTCTTCATAGAAATATATGGTAGCTGTATGTCCATTAACTATTCGTTGCACTTGCGTATCATATTCAGTATCCAGGATGATGCTGCTTCCATCATCTATTAACATTTGCTCCCAAGTTATCTGTTCACCAATAGAATTTTCATAAAAAATATTTATAGAAACGCCATTCTCCATTCGTTCCTTTTCAACATATCCCTTTGGCAGGAATCTGGGTTCTGTAATCTCTAATGTCATGTTTTCCTCTCTTGAAGAATAAGAGTATAGTACAGAATCTTCGTATATTGTTTTCAGCGTAGCAAAGAATTTTTCTCTATATGCCTCCACACTCAAAGTTACAATCAACCCTATACACAGAATACTCACAAAAAACATTGCCACCCGTTCCAAAATTTTCTTCATTCCTGCGATGACAGAATGATTTTCCTGCCATATCACTCGTTGCATTTTTTTCTCAAATTTTTTTGAAAACTTATATTCATAATTCACCTGTTTTTCCAGTGATTCTATAATAGCCTCATCTACTATCGGCATATATTTATACAGCCACTCGTCTGTTACTTTAATGTGCTCCATTATTTTTTCTCTCCTCAAATTTGTTTATTTCTTCTTGTATTATAATTTTCCCTCTGGCCAGTCTTTGACGAATCGTTCCTTCTGAAATATCTAGTATCTTTGCTATTTCTCTATTATTCATTTCACTTGAATATTTAAGAAGAAATACATCTCTATATTTTACAGGTAACCTACTGAGAATATCTAGTATTTGACCGTCTACGTCTGTCTCCATATAAGTCAATGGCATATCTTTTTCTGACAATTCATCTACAAACATCTCTCTTTTGAATTGAAGATTTCTTTTCCGATAAATATCAATCGCTGTTGTTTTTGTTATTGTAAGCAGATACCGTTTCGTTTCCGTTGCTTCCACCGATCCGATTTTGACTATATTCTTTGCAACCTTTATAAATGCCTCATGCACTGCGTCTTCTGCCAAAAAAGTATCTTCCAGTATTTCAAAAGCAATCTTCATCATTAAATATCTATACTTTTCGTAAATAATGACAAATTTTCTTTTGTCTTCTTCATCATCAATCATCATCAAGTAAATCATATATTTTCCCTTTTCATAAAACGTAACGTAATATTTCCTATGTATTGTTACAAAAGTACTCCGAAAAATCAATAGTCTTTTGTGGCACAACATTAGCACTAAACTGTCCTCGCATGGCACGGCTTTGCGATTTTCACTGTCACTTTACTATGCTACAATATAAACCGTGAATAACTGGTATCATTCACATGCGACGCAGGAAAGACTCCCCCTTTTAACTTTCCTGCGTTATTTTTTTGCGGGAGGTGACAAACTTGAACATCAAAAAAATAATCAGATCCGAAAGGGGTGACGTATCCTACATCAGTACTTTTGTCTATATCCTGGTGGCAATGATTATGGTGGCATTTATCTTAAATGTGTTCCACATCATATCCGTAAAGCAGGAAATGGATCATATCTCCGATCAGCTGGTAAAGCAGATTCAGTTAAACGGTGGCACGAATGCTGATACCGGTGCCCTGTTTTCCTATCTGGCTGCACCCCTATCAGAAGTCGAAGGTCTCACTTATCAGGTAACCAGTTCCGGGAGTACCAGCAGGATCCAGATAGGAACACCTTTTTATGTGACGATAACCGGCCGGTGTTATCTGGGTGGCTTTTGGAAACTAAACCTGGTTCCGATTGACATAAAAGCAAATGGTGCCGGAGTCAGCGAACATTACTGGAAGTAGGTGAATCATGATAAGCAGAATCAAAAATGAACGCGGGGATATGTCTTTTTTCTCCATCTTTATTATCCTCGCCATCAATATGCTCCTGTCCTTCGTCCTGCTCTATGCTTCTGTACAGATCAACTGTATCAACATCCGTAATGCAGCCAAGATGGAGCTTAATAACGTGAGTGCCAGGATCTATGCAGATACTTTTCACTCCCAACGGGAAGCCAACCTTACTTCCTATATGTCTGACATCAATTTAAGCACCGCCTATAAGAATGCCTTACGGGCCGGTTTTACTGAAGGCATGAGGTCAAGAGTAAGGCTTACAAATGATGATTATGATGTAGAAAATATTGATTTGACATTCCGTCAATATTCTGAAAAAATAGAATATATCGCATCGTTCGACATTACATACCGGATCCGAATGTTTGGAGAGTCTTTCCCTCCGATCCGAAGACACGCAGAACTTACCGGGTCCCACAATACAAAATTCTAAAAGTCTGTAAGATTTGTACCCCGACTTGCGTATATATAATTAAGGATCAAGAAAGGAGCAGCCTATGAAAAAGAAGAATATTGATAAAAAAGTCGCACTTTCCATTGGGGGAATAAGTGTGTTATGTCTGGGACTTCTTTTCGGAGCCTGGTATTTAAACCATGAACCGGAGGAGTCCTTCACTCCTGCCGCTCAGGAGGTGGAAACCCTGGCAGAAACCTGGGATGACAAATTAGATTCTAGTATTCCGGAAGCATCCATCAAAGAGGAATCTCTTTATACCGGTGAAATATCCGACAACACGCAGACTGTCATCTCTGAAGATGAGAACGGATCTAACGTAGATCTATCCGGAAGCGTGACAAAGGAGGAAGCCCAGGAGACCAAACCTACCGAGAAACCGGAGCCCATTGGGGATACCACAAATAAGGACGAAGTACCTTCCTATCCGGAAGAGGTTCCTGTAACGGCACCAGAAGTGCAGGTTCCTGCTGATAATTCAGAAAGTTCCCATCCCGGACAAGTCTATGATCCGGTATTTGGTTGGATTGATACCGGTAATACTACTTATGATGTGGTTGACAGTGATGGAGACATCAACAAGCAAATAGGCTCTATGGGTGAATAACAAAAAAACAACTAAGACATGGTAATCACGCCATGTCTTTTTTATTGCAAAGGAGACCAGATCTTATGACAGCATTTAGGAAATACTTTTTTCCACTGCTTCTATTCCTAACGATATTTTTATCCACCGGCATTTCCACTTATGCTATGGGTGATGGAAATATTGATGGAGGCGGTGGATCATTTGGTACAGGATCCGAACTAAACGTCTGGCGAAATAACCAGGATGGTGTTCGGGTTACAGTCGTTACCACGGGAGGCAGCGTTGTTGCTACTCCCATTGATTTATCAAACTGCAACATTTCCTCCACGGTGTTAAACTTTGGAAAAGTGTCCAAACTGCAATATACTTCGGGCTCATCGCTTTCCATTAATGCCTCCTACACCTACTCAAAGCCAGCCGTCGCTCTACCAAGAATCATCAGCGGATCTGTGAACAAAGCCAGCATTGCTGCGATAAAACGCTACATCTGCTCAGAGTATGCAGCTAAATTTATCGCATCCAAAACCGGCATCCCTTTTGAGAATCTGATTAATGGGGATTACAAATTGGTGATTGAACCCATTGCCTACTTCACGCACAATGGAAAAAACTATGCCATGACAGCAACGGAGGCTGCCCTTTACAACAAGTTATCCGGAGGTGCATTAAGAAGGGTGCTTCCCTCCCTGACGCACCAGAACCTGCCGCTTTCACTGTTTTTAGAAAAATCTGATCTTGGATACCCTGCATGGACCGGAAGCACTACTGGAAAAGTGTCGGATGATGCCATTATCTCTTCCCTGGGCATCGGCATTGTAAGCTACAAAGATGTGCCTTCCGAAGAGCTGGAAGCCCCTGATTATACGTACCGTGTGGATACAGATGTTATTTCCAGCATTATGTTAACCAGTGCCACTGAAGTAAACCCAAAAAATCCGGCGAAAGCAACCTTCTACATTAATGGCAGCACCTATACCGTATCCAATATCGTCATACCAAAGAATGGATCACAGCTTGTCTGGGTCAAATGGCATACTCCAAAAGATCCTGGCACAGTAAAGATCAGTGTATCTGTAAATGGTGCCGGTACTGCAAAAACCTCTTTTCTTGCAAGAATTGTTTCCCTGGAAGAAAATGTTCCACCGGATCCTCTTGCTACGGATACTAACCCCGGTTTTTCCACATCCACGCTTCCCGCAGAGCCGGTAAAGACGAACGCCTCCTGGTCTGTCTGGAGTGCGTCCTGGCACGCAAAATGGGAATGGGAACCCGACTGGCACTGGGAATCAGAGGGACATAGCAAAAGCTGCCCCAAAGGCTGTACTACTGCCCATGGCGAATGGGTGGATGATGGGGAGTGGGTCGATAATGGCTGGTATGATTTTACCTCCACAGGTTATCATGCAGCTTTATTTGCATCCTCCGATATTTCTCCCGATGATATTGTCCCCACAAAAAGCGGCGACACCATGAAAAGTGGGTACAGCATCAAAGAAAATCTGAATGCAAGCTTCACGGTCAATGCGCCGGGCAGCCACTATACGCAAGTTCAGTCCGCGGTATCCTACTTCCCGGAGTTTTCCTATGATACCTACTGGAGGCTACTTGAGAAAACCGGTGCAAATACCTTTTCCTTCAAAGAAAATGAATACTCGACTTACTCAAGGCGCGTACATTTCACTCCCGTCTGGTACCCGGACGGCTATTATCCGGTGTATACCTACGTGATGGATATGTGGACTCCATCCGGAATGCTCTCTACCGGTGTTACCGACTCCGTATATATTCACGGCTCCATGTATGATGACTGGTATAGTAAGCGTGAGTAGCCTTTACCTGATCTACCGGATCCTTACCCTGGTGTTCCTTCTTTTATTCGGGATCTACGATTTCAGGCACCATCTGATAAAGAACACTGCCCTGGTGTTTTTATCCCTGTGGTGTCTTTTCGGTATCCTGCTAAAACTTATCCTGGGTATCGCACCTTCCCTGCCACTTCTTATTTTTAAGGCTTGCCTGGGTGGCAGTGTTGGGTTTTTCTTACTTCTCATCATTGCAGTCGCAACCAATGGTGGTATCGGTGGCGGCGATATCAAGCTTGTAACCGTTTTGGGGCTCTGTTACGGAGTCTTTGGGCTGTGCCAGATTCTTATCCTGTCTGGCACAGCCGCCATCTTTGCAGCACTGCCCTTGCGCCTTCATTACAAAAGGAAACCTACTGCCATCCCCTTTGCACCCTTTTTGTTTCTTGGGTGCTTATTTTATGAGATTCTTTCACTATTTTGATACAGGAGACAAACCTATGAAAATGAATAACCGTTTTATCTATGGCATTTTAAGTCTTATTCTGGCTGCCATCGTTGCTTTTATTGCAATTCCCGCTGTGACCAGTAAAACCAGCCACACCACGCAGATTGTGCGCATGAAATCAGATGTAGCAAGAGGAAGCATCGTCACCTCCGCCGACGTAGAGCTCGTTGAAGTGGGTGGCTACAACTTGCCGGATGGTCTCGCCAAGGAGATTTCCGATGTAACAGGTACCTATGCCACCACAAATCTCTATACCGGAGACTATCTGCTCCCCAAAAAGTTAAGCAAAGATCCGTTATCCTCGGATCTGTCCCTCAATCATATCCCGGATGGTTATGTTGCCATTTCCATTACCACACAGACTCTGGCTTCCGGCCTGTCCGATAAGCTGCAGGCCAATGACATTATCAGGCTCTTCCACTATGACAAGGAGGATGTCTTGGAACCTGTGGCAGATATCCCGGAGCTTCGTTATGTAAAAGTTCTTGGGGTTACGGACTCTGAGGGTCTTCCCATTGATTACACAACACCACCTGCTGAAGACGAAGAAAGACAACAGACCGCTACCATCACGGTGCTTGCCACACCTGTCCAGGCTCTGCTCTTAACTAGGTTTGAAAATGAAGGAGTTCTTCACGCTGCTCTCATCAGTCGTGGTAATGAAGCTCTTGCAGAAGATCTCTTAGGAAGGCAGGGAGACATCCTGGTAACTCTCTATGGAGACGGTACCAGCGAAGAGGAACTTACCTCATCTCTTACCACGGAAACGCCAGCAGTTGCTCCTGACGCAGAAGAAACCACAGGTGCTACCGAAGAGCAGCCTGCCGCTGCAGAATAGGAGGTTACTATGGGAAAAATCATTACCATTTGGGGGAATCCTGGAAGTGGAAAGTCCATGTTTGCCTGCAATCTTGCGAAAGTTTTAACCGTCGGGAAGAAAAAGGCCCTGATTATCAATGCTGACTCTTCCACTCCGATGCTTCCTGTCTGGATGCCTGACCGGATCTTAGAAACCTCCGCATCCATCGGAAATGTCTTAACCGCTCTGGAGATCAACAATGCCCTGATTGCAGAGCGTGTTGTGGTATTAAAGGAATACCCCTTTATCGGAGTCTTAGGATATGCCGCCGGAGAAAATCCTTTCAGTTATCCGGAATTAAAATACGAGAAAATCAAAATATTCATTTCCGAATGTGCAAAACTTGTCGATTACATCCTGATCGACTGCAGTGCAAATATGCTCAATTTTTTTGCGCCGACAGCGATGGAAGCTGCCGACCTGGTTGTCCGGATCATTACACCGGACCTGCGGGGCTTAAGCTACTTCAGGGCTCACAAAGCCCTGCTTACGGATAGTAAGTTTAAATTTGATGAGCAACTGACCTTTGCCGGACTTGCAAGGCCCTTCCATGCCATTGATGAAATGGATAATCTGATTGGTGGATTTGACGGGATCCTGCCCTACACAAAGGAAATCGAACGGTGCGGCACCAGTGGGCAGATGTTCCGGGCACTTCCCTACTGCAATCAACGCTACTTAAATGCTCTGAAGCTTGTAAAAAATAAGCTTTCCGATTCCAAAGAGGATCTCCCGGACAGTCTCCTGATAGATCCTACCAAGGAAGAATTTACGGATGCACCGGTCAGAAAGGAGGAAAGCACAAATGGAGCGTCTGAATGACCTTTTCTTTTCCTCGAAGGCATCGGATGGGCTTACCTATGAACAGATCCTTACGGATGTCCAGAGATTCGTCACACAGAATCACGCAGATACCCTATCAAACGAAGGGAATCCAGAGGAAGCCAGGAAGTTACTGAAGGATTACATATTACAATATGTACAGAACCGCTCTTATCACGTAGATGGACAGACAACAGAAGAACTGGTAGACAGTCTCTACGAAGATATGGCCGGCATCTCCTTCTTAAAAAAATGGATCTATAAACCAGGTGTAGAGGAAGTAAACATCAATGCCTATGATGATATCGAAGTCATTACCAGTGGAGGACACTCCGAGAAGATCCCGGACCGATTTCCCTCACCCCAGGCCGCTATCGACGTGACCAGAAGACTCCTTAACACCTGCGGCATGGTAATTGATGATACCATGCCTTCTGTCATTGGGTTCCTCGATAAAAATATCCGTATCTCCGTAGACAAGACTCCTATCGTAGATCCGGAAGTCGGCATCAATGCCTCCATCCGTATTGTAAACCAACAGTCCGTATCCAAGGATAAGCTCATCGCTTCAGGTTCCGCTACGGAAGAAATGCTTGATTTTCTCACCTGCTGTATCCGTTATGGGGTATCCGTCTGCATCTCCGGCAGCACCGGATCCGGGAAAACTACCCTTATGAGCTGGCTCTTATCCATGGTGCCAAACAACAGACGGCTCATTACCATTGAGGAAGGCAGTAGAGAATTTGATTTGATCAAGCGGGATGCCGAGGGGCACGCCATCAACAGTGTGGTCCACTTACTTACCCGTCCCAGTGAAAATCCTGCTCTGGATATCGACCAGGATCTTTTGTTAGAGCGTGTTCTTCGTAAGCATCCGGACGTGATCGGGGTTGGGGAAATGCGTTCCGCCAAAGAAGCTTTGTCCGTTGCGGAAAGCTCCCGAACCGGTCACACGGTAGTTACCACCATCCATAGTAATTCCGCGGAGTCCACCTACCGTCGTATGATGACACTGGCAAAGCGAAAGTACAATATGGCTGACGAAATCCTGATGCAGATCATGGTGGAAGCCTATCCGATCGTAGTTTTTACAAAGCAGCTCGAAGACGGTTCCAGACGTACCATGCAGATCATTGAAGGGGAAGATTATAAGGATGGGGAACTCATCTTCCATCCCTTATACCAGTTTGATGTCACCGACAATATCACAGATGCATATGGCAACATCACCGTCATTGGCTCCCACAAAAAGCTTGGCGGCATCTCGGATAACTTAAAGCGCCGGATGTTAGACAACGGGGTTCCCGCCGGGAAACTAAAACCATTTTTACCGGATGCCCCATGCAAAGAAGGAGGAAAGTAACGTGTACTGGACCCAGATAATTATCTTTTTATTACTATTAAGTTCCCTGTTTTCCCTGTTCGGTGTCCGTTTCTCAGATTTTCTTCAGGTATTCTCCCCCAGCAGGAAGAGCACTCTGAGAGATGACATGGACATTCTCCTTGGAAAACCTGCTAAGGGATTCTTTAACCGGGAGGTCTTAGAGGTAGAACAGCTCCTTGTCGCCACCGGAAGAGCCACAAGATTCTCTGCTGTAAAGCGTGTCTGCCTTCTATTGTTTATTTTAGGGGCACTCTTAGCGATCCTTTTTGACAATCCGTTTATGGTTCCTATTTTAGGAGCCGGATTTGCTTTTACTCCAATCTGGTACCTACGAAGTACCGCGGCGGTCTATAAGAAGCACTTAAATGAGGAGCTGGAAACTGCTATCTCTGTGATTACCACCTCGTACTTACGAAGCGGTGACCTGCTGACCGCGGTAAAGGAAAATCTGCCGTACTTAAATCCTCCGGTAAAGGGGCATTTTGAAAGTTTCATCATAGAATCAGAGATGATAAACGCCAATATGATCTCGACGCTAAACAACCTGAAGATGAAGATTCCAAACCAGATCTTTCATGAGTGGTGTAATACCCTGATCCAGTGCCAGTCGGACCGTACCATGCGAAACACCTTAACCTATACGGTGCAGAAGTTTTCGGATCAGCGGATCCTTCAGTCGGAGCTTGAAGCGATCATCAACGAGCCCAAGAAAGAGGCCTTTGCCATGATGTTCTTAGTTGTTGGCAACATCCCTCTTTTGTATGTCTTAAATCACTCCTGGTTTGAAACACTTATGTATTCCATTCCCGGAAAAATCACCCTGGCAGTCTGTGCTGCCATTGTGCTTTTTTCGTTCACCCGTATCATGGCACTGTCAAAACCTGTGGAATACAAGTAAGAAAGAAGGTAACCTATGACAACACTACTTATCATGTCTGCCTGTGGTCTGCTCGCACTGGGACTATATCATCTATCCTGTGCCATTGTGGATGTGCCTACGCCAAAGACATCCAAGATGATGTTACTTGCCAAAAAGCAGACCGGTATCGGTAAGGAAAATCTATTCGATGTGTACCTTACCAAAATAGCAGAGCGATTCAGTCCGCTACTGAAGCTGGATCCCATAAAACGTGGGAAGCTTGCCCTTACCCTGTCCATTGCAGGGATTTACTTGTCACCAGAAACTTATACGCTGAAGGCACTATTTACTTCCCTCATTGTGGCAGCTTTATCGCTGCCGCTTTTTTTATCCTCACCGCTTTTTGGATTCCTGATACTGGGACTAGCGGTTCTAATGTGGTTTTCTACCTACTACAAGGCTTTCGACCTCGTTAAAAAACGAAAGAAACTTATCGAAGCCGAGCTTCCCAGGTTCTGCATCAGTATCGGGCAGAGTATTGCCACCGACAGGGATGTTCTAAAGCTCCTTGTCTCTTACAGACGGATTGCCGGTCCAAACCTTGGTGCCGAACTGGATACCACGATTGCTGATATGCGTACCGGCAATTATGAAAATGCCCTGCTTCACCTGCAAAATCGTGTGGGGTCTACCATGTTATCGGATATCATCCGGGGGCTAATCGGCACACTGCGCGGTGACGATCAACAGATGTACTTTAAGATGCTCTCTTTCGATATGCGGCAGATTGAGCAGAATAATTTGAAAAAAGAAGCCGCTAAACGCCCCAAGCAGATGCAGAAATATTCCATGATGATGCTATTCTGCATCCTGCTTATTTATGTGGTCGTCCTGTCCATAGAAGTCATCGGGTCCCTCGGGGCCTTTTTTTAATGACAAAAGGCGTAAGGGAGGTGACCCCATGTAAATTTTTTCGTAACCCGTACACTTATCAAACATAAGGAGAATCCAATGAACAGAAAAATTTTATCCATGAAAACCCGTATACACAACGCTCTTAGCAATGAGCGCGGCGATTTCTACATTTCCGATGGTGTCAAAATCATCATTGCCGTCGTACTGGGTGCGCTGCTTCTTGCCGCACTCACCAACATCTTTAACAACACCGTGATCCCCAGAATCACTACGGAAATCACAAATCTCTTCTCATAATTTCCATTTATTTCCAGTCTGGCAGATCTTTGCAGGAGAAACTGCTCCATGGGTGTAGGCACTGCCTGCACCCTTTTCTAAAATATACTTATAAACACTATTTATTACGTATTCCCTACGTAGAAAGGAGATGATCACCATGAAAACCAAAATGAAACCCAAGAACATGAAATGCCCTTACTGTGGCAAAACTGCCGTATTAAGAAAAGCCTCTTACGTCTACAAGGACCGTGCTTTAGAGGAATACCTTTATGTCTGCTCCGGCTACCCGGAATGTGATTCCTATGTAGGTGTCCACGCCGGAACCTTTGAACCCAAAGGATCCCTTGCCAATGGTGATCTTAGGCATAAACGGATTGAAACCCATAAACTCTTCGATGCCATCTGGAAGAACGGTATCTTTACCAGAGCCGATGCTTACCGTTGGATCCAGGATATCTTTTGTCTAAATGACTCACAGGCACATATCGGACAGTTCTCTGAATACCGGTGTGACTGCCTGATGAATGAATGCAGAAAAGTACTTACAAACCACCATGTGAAAGTCGCATAAGGGGGGAATAGGCATGATGACCGAAAATGAAAAACAGTTAGTGGAGGGACACTTATATCTTATCAGGAACATTATTCTTAATACCATAGGCATGAACAAAAATACGGAGGAACTAGAATACAATGACCTATACCAGACCGGCTGTGAGGCACTCTGCCATGCAGCTATCCAGTACAAACAGGATAAAGGCGCATCCTTTCCCACATATGCATCCATTGTGATCCGGCACGCACTGCTCTCCCAGTGTAGAAAGGCATCCAAATGGCAGGGAATCACCGTTTCTTTGGACGCCCCGCTATCTGATGACAAAGAGCTCACACTTTCAGATGTGCTGAAGGATCCAAACGATCAGGCATTTTTCGATCTGGAAACCCGGCTCATGTTAAGGGCTTATGAAAATAACCAGACAGAACCTGCCAGGAAGCACCTGGAAATGTTCCTGTTAAACCGCCTCTGTGGGTACAACATCTCTGAGCTTGCCGCTTACTATAAGGTAAGCCACAGTGTCGTTTCCACCGGGATCTTCAGGGCAAAGCAGAAACTGCGGATTTACTATTTTTTATCAGCATAAAAAACTTTAGAGGAGTGACACTATGATTAGACTTTACACTGCTGTTGGAACCTTCAAATTCAATAAACATGGACTTCCCACAATTGTCTGTGCAGACAGGGAATATGGTCTGACTTCCATGGAACTTGTATTATGGTCCTGTCTTTCTTTCCGGATCTTAACCTATGATGAACTGCGAAAGGAGTTTTATGAAAAAGAAAGAGAACTCCATGTCCTTAGTGAGGAAGAGTTCGACCAGTATCTAAACAGACTTTTACAGCGAAAGCTTGTAGTCTGTGGGGAAGATTATGTGGGCGTGGATGCACTCTATGCTCTGATCGGCCACCTGCAGCTTCAGGCGGTGCCAAACAGCATTCCTGTCAAGCTGCTTACTTTTGTGAAACTCCTCTTATCCCGCAAGGTGCCGCTTAAAACTGCTTTGTGTATTTTCCATTCTGTCCGGTTGGATCCTTTAGAATCACAGGTCATGCAGCTATTAAAAAACCAGGATCTGTCTGCTGCAGAAGTTATCCTGTGCAATGAAAATCACATTTCTCATCTAAAGGATTCCACTGCCCTCATGGAAGCACTCTATAACGATGAGGAGACAGACTATAACACCCTGGTGACAAGTGCAAGAACAAGCTCTTCCCGGATTCCTGTGCTGTCTGCAATTGCAAACCTGTATCTGAAACAGCAGATTATTCTTCAGCAGATTTAACCTTTCATCATCATTACTGTATTTATTCTTTACTATATGGAATAATATATGTATAATTATATCAGAGAATTGATATGAAAGGAGTTTTCCAATGATTATTAAAGCTTCCGCAACACTACGAAATGACTATGGTTCTATTTCCACTTTAGCGAAAGAAACAAAGGAGCCTATTTATATTACTAAGAATGGGGAAGGGGATCTTGTTCTGATGAGTATTGATGCCTTTGAAAAAAGGGAACAGACACTGCAGCTACGTGCAAAGGTCTTACAAGCCGAGCAGGAACGCATAGACGGTGCTCCTACCCTCAGTGTATCCGAAGCCAGAAAACAACTCAGGGAGCGCATGAAAAATGTATAATGTTGAAATTCTTCCCTCTGCCTGGGAAGATCTGAAATCTATTGAAGACTACTATGCCATTCAATTTGATGTGGATACTGCTATAAAAGTATCCGACAGCATCTTAGATGCTATTGAACGTTTGAAATCATTTCCAGATTCAGGTTCCATGACACCGGATCCATGGTTAAATAATCAGGGTTACCGCATGATCATCTGTAAAAAACACGTAGCTATTTATCGTAAGATTAGCGAAACTATATTTATTTATCACATAGCTGATACTCAGACACAGTATAACCGGCTATTTTATTAGAATGGGAGAAACAAGATGCAAAAGGCGCTCAGAAACAATAGCAATTAAAACTGTACGAGCAATTGATGGAGAATTTCTTTTCTAACCGGCACCTCTTGATTTTTAGCTTATATCGTTGTAAAAACCTTATATCTCTTGTATTATAATTATAAGACGTTAACAAATCGGAATTTTTAGAACAAAATATTTTATAAGATTAATGAGATTTTAAAAAGGAGGATTGGACATGAAAATTTTG
>CAKSAM010000013.1 GCA_934436245.1 uncultured Acetatifactor sp. | reverse complement strand
GTACTTCTATAAGATTTCCTGATGGATCATAAAATCTTACAAGCTTCTGTCCACCTTCAAGTTCCATTAATTCCGTACCATTCATCCTTAGTCATTAAAAGGCTGCATATACAAGATATTGACTCTCTTTATCCTCTTTGTTTAACAGATACTTTGAATAGAGCCAGTTTGTACCATCAAGAATGATTCACCTGCAGCGAAATTTTGAAGACGCTCCGGGAAATGAATATGACCCTGCTGTCCAAAGACAGTGGCTACATTCCTTCCTACAAACGCACGAAACTGACAGATGCCCTGCACACAGCCTTCGGTTTCCGAACGGATTACGAATTCATCTCAAAGGCAGATATGCGGGCGATTATCAAAGAAACGAAACAGAAAAAATAGCACAATTTCAAAAATAGTACAATATCGACGCAAAAATAACAACAGCCACACCCCTGATAAACACTGGGGTTATGGCTGTTTTGGGCTTTATAAAGTGTCAAAGATGGGATTATAGCATATTTTATCGAAATTTACAACATACGCTACCATTCTGTCGAATATACTGTTTTTTGTCTCCGGCAGTCATAGCAAAAGGCGCAATCCTGCGATTGCTCCTTCCGGTATTTCTCATTTTTCTTTTTAGATGCTCTGGTTTACAGTCGCTCCCTTGACATCGTCTTCCACCAGCTTCAGCCGGTTCATCATATCCCGGATCTCCTGCTGTGCCTGCGCCACGCTGTCCGTTCCTCCACTCAGTCTCTGAGAGGCTTCCACGATGTTCTCGGTCAGCTTTTCCTGTTCCTTTCTGTCCTCTTTTCTCGCTTCCAGCTTCTCTTCCAGTTCCTGTTTCTTTTCCTGTGCGGCTTCGGCCTTTTTCTTCTCTTCTTCCTGTTTCTCGTCGATGTAATCCCTGCCCTCGGCGATGAGCAGTCCCATGATTTCATCATTGGCAGCGTCCATCACGGCATCCGCCTGATCTCTTGCTTCTCCCATGGGATTCGATTTCAGCCGTTCGATCTTCGTCTGACGGATCACGGCGTTTTCTGCCGTAAGCTCATTCTCCGTATCCATCGCCTGCTTGCTATATTCTTTGAGTCCTTCGGAAAACTGTCTGACCTCGTCGGAGTTCTCGTCGTATCCCTGCTCCAACAGGGATGCTTTCGCATCCTCCATATCCTTTATTTCTTTCTTCCGGTCAGCCAGTTCCTGCGTCAGAGATTTTATTTTTTCTCTGCGCTCTGACATATCATCGTCGATCTTCGAGTCCCCGGCAAAAGCATCTCCCAGAATCTTCATGGCTTTCTTCTGTGCCTGCGCTTTTTTTCAATGCGATCGTATCCGTTACCACTGTCATTCCACGGGCATCAATGGATTTTCCGTTCTTTTTCTGCTTCGCATCCTTCTCCGCTGCATGGCGGCTCTGGATCGTATCGTTCCCCATAAATACCGAATAATTTTTTACCTGCATCTGTCGTTCCTCCCCTCTGTGATCCTGTTTTCTTATTTTATATTTTCTATATCGGCAGATGCCGCTATATACTGAACAGTTCTTTGCTTTCTCCCTTCCTTAATCCCTTCTTTACTTTTTTACTTTTTTAACAACACAATCTTACCCGTAGAAATTGTACTTGTTGGCTTCAAAAGCTTCCATATAGGTTGCCCCATTGGAACCATACCGGTTGGAAGCGCTGACCACATTTTCGGAAACGTTCTTACTGATGTGTTCGCCGAGGAAGCTTATTTTGGAGGCGAAGCCTTTTTCCCCTCCCAATACCTTCTGCAAGGTATCCGCATCCGCGTTCCGGAACACTTTTTCATCCACGCTCAGGCTTCCGTCCTTAGACTGGGTGATTCCTATGCTTTCCAATGCTTCTTTGCTGCCCGCCGGAATATCTTTTAACTGTTTCAGATAAAATTCATTCATGGTTCCGCCGGTGGTCTTAAGCTGCTTCATGGTGGCATTGTATGCTTCCACCATTTTTTTCGCATCATTCAGGATATCCGTGGTGTCCCCACTTTCTTTTGCCTTGTCGTAGATGGAATCCTTATCGGTTCCCACAAGTTTTTCTGCGGACTGATCCAGCTTCTCTGACAGTTCCTCCAGCTTTGCATAATTGTTTTTCCTCAGAATGTCTGTGGCACTACTTCTGGTGGTGTTAGTGCTTTTGCCAATGGTTCCCAACAGATTCTGGGATGACTTGTTATTGATAATGTCCAAGAGCGACGTTCTCTGAATGGGAATCCCGCTTTTTGCTGCGGAATTCGCCAGCATTTGGGTTGTGATCCTCATTTTTCGACCTCCTTTGATTTGCAATTTTTTCTCTCTGTCTTCTATATCGCCGCTTTTCTTTCACCCTTAATACGTCTTGTAACGAACCGACCTTTTCCTGTAACGAAACATCAAAAAATCAGCAGGCTCATCACCCGCTGATTCCTCTCTGAAGCATCACCGCCAGTTCAAATTCTTTGTCTCTTACGGTGCTTTCCGCTTTTCCATAATATTTTTCCGCACACATCTCAATGTTCCGAAGGCCAAGACCATGCTCCCCGGCATCCGTTTTGGTGGTGCGCAGTCTGCCGCCTTCTTTGTCTCTGTTCAGACTGCCGTCAAAACTGTTTTTCAGAATGATAAAAAACATGTTCTCCCGACGGTAGGCCTTCAGCTCCATGAACTTCTTCCCTTCCTTCTGCCGCTTACAGGCTTCCAGCGCATTGTCCAACGCATTGTTGAGGATAATGCTCAGATCAAACGCATCGATATTCATGTTCGCCGGGAACAGAAAATCCGCCTGAAAATCGATCCCGCTCTTCTCTGTCAGCTTCACATATCTCTGCAGGATCACATCCGTCACCGGATTGCCCGTATGGTATTTCATATCCAGCTGCTCCACGGAAGTCTGCAAAGAATTCAGATACTGCCGCAGCGGCGTCTGCTCCGGCTGTCCGTTCATGAGAGCCTCCATGTCCGCGATATAATTTTTCATATCATGCCGCATGCCCCGGATCCCTGCATACAGATTCTCTATGTCCCCGATATGCTGTTCCATTTCCCGGATCCGGTCCCGATATACACTGACCTCGATTTTGTGGTTGTTTTCGTCGATCAGCTTCCGCAGCATTTTTGCCGCCAGCAGGATCATGAGGACACACAGCCAGCACACGCAGGGGATCAGAAGGTTCATCTCCGGACGGCTGTCCAGCAGCAGATACATATCCGTTCCATCCATGGAAAACATCATGCTGCGAATCATCAGACACAGCAGGAATCCGATCAGGCTGGGAAACAGTAAAAAGTTCAACTGCGATCTCTCATGCACCTCTTTCAGCGCAAGATATTTTTTCACTCTCCGAAGGATCTCATAAGAAAATATAAGAACCGTGCCTGCCAAAAGAATATTCCAGAAAATCTCGATGCCGGAAACCGCTGCATAGAACATCTCCTCTCCATACAGTTGTTTTTTCAGGAACAAATAATCATTGAGATCCACCAGTTTCCGAAGGACCCACAATAAGACGGGATGAACAGCCATTTTTAAAAGCTCCGTTACGGAATAAAAGGTCACAATGCCGTAAAATAATTTTAATCTGTTCTCCCGCAAAAGTATCCCGCTGACCACACAGGTAACAAGCATGCTGGCTAACACCGGCCAGATACTTTGGCGGCTGTCACTCACGACGCTGTTTTCGTAAAATAAATTTCTTACCCAGCCGGATTCATGCAGAAAGATCTGAACGACCGCATATTGTAATAGCAGTATACCTTTCTTCATATATTCCGGGAAAGGGAAACGCGCCTGTGCCGTGTCCAGAAGCATTCCCAGTAAGGCTCCCTGTGCACAATAGGTCAGGATATCCAGCAGAAGATATATCATGTCTTTCATCCCCACTTACGCCTTTCTCAGATACTTCATGTATGCCGTGACAAAATCATTGTACTTCTGCTTTGCCAAAAACACCTTCTCACCGTTTTTCAATTCTATGTTGCTGTTGTCATACCGGGCGACCTCCTGCATGTTTACCAGAAAGCCCCGATGGGAACGGAAAAAGCGATCCCCCAGTTTCTGCTCCAGTACCTCCATTTTTTCGTAAAAACAGTAGGGTTCCTTCTTAGATTTGGTGTGCAAAATAATTTTTCTGGCCTGGTTCTCCGCATAGATGATATCATCCACTGGGATTCTGACATAGTTTCCGCCCACTTTTATAACCAGTGGTTCGGCATTCTTCTTACTCCGGATCTGGCGGATCGCCCTGTCCATGACTTCCGTGAACTTCTGCTCATCAATGGGCTTCAGGAGATAGTGAAACGCCCCGACATCATAGCCTTCGAACACATACTCCCTCAGGGCCGACACAAAGATGATCAGGGCATCCGATCTTTCCCGGATCTTTCTGGCCGTCTCCATGCCGTTCGGTTCTTTCGCATTCGGATCCTGGTTCAGGGAAATATCCAGCAGGATCAGATCAAATGCCGTCGGATCCGCCAGCAGCGCCACGCCATCGGCAAACAGGCTGACTTCCGCCTCCGTACATTTTTCTACCAGCCTTTTCAGGTATTCTCTTATGGGCTGTTCATCGTCACATATAGCTATTTTCAGCATTCGTCTTCTACTCCCCCGGGTCTGGTTCCAATCAAGTATTTCCTTTTTTATATCGCCACTTTTGTTTTGGAATTCAATCCCATGTAACGAAATGCGGTTTTTATGTAACGAAAAATCAGCGGGTGATATCACCCGCTGATCTGTATCTTTTTCGATTTCCGTACCATATAAATTCCAATCCCCAAAATCATCAGGCACACCCCTGCACTGGTGAGGGCATTCATCAGCGGAATCAGTTCCCCGGAGTCCTGTCCGAAAGCTGCAAACAGTGCTGTCTGTAAGGATAGCAGTGAGACCAGTGCATCTGCATAACTGATATTCCGCAGTGTCACCAGAAGAAGAGACTTCTCTTTCCTCACTTTGATCATGTTCCGGATCGCCATCCCAAGTTTGTAAAATGTATAAGTGGCCACCGCATAGATCAACAGCCCCTGATAGGATTTTCCGCCCTCACCGGATACCAGCATGATCACTGCTCCGCCCAGCGCAATACGCATCATGGAAAACAGGATCTTGCAGTTTCTGTACACCCTCCAGGAACGTGTTTCCAAACTGTCCTCCTTTTCCGGATTCCTTTTTCGCCATGGAACTTTTACCTGATACACCCTGCCTGCATATGCCACGGCTAAAAAGCGCATCGCGCACAACAGCAGGTAATATACCGCCAGTGAGACATACCGTGCCGAAAAGTTCATAAAACCAATCACGCCATTGAATATCGCATAAATCAGATTTAATCCCATCCCCGGGATGGTAACCAGTACCGTGCGAAGTCCGGTATCGGTAATCAGTGTATTGGCAACCCGGTTATTTTGGGTAAACGGCAGGATCCCTCATTTTTGTATTTTTTCAATCCGAAACGGCGATTTAAATACAATAAATGCAAACAGGACTTCCAACTCCTGACCCACATTTCATAATAAGTCCCGTTTTCCTTATATTTATGAAGAATCTTCTTTTTATGAGGCCTTTTTCTTCATAAATTTCATGTTTCTTCATGTAATATGAAATTGAAAGGGTAGAATGTATGAAAAATGATTGTTTTTTTCATAATATCAGCATTTATAGTCATTTTTATGAAAAAGCACAACGCTCACAGGAAGAGATACTGTCAATCTGCGAACAATTCCTTCTTCCGCTCAATCATCTCGTCGATCTTCTCGATATACAGTCCCACGTCTTTCACATTATCGCACCGTTCGATCCGTCCGTCAGGGAAGACTCTCTTGGTGATACTTCCGGCACCCAGAGCCACGATGGTCTGTTTCTCCTCCATGATGAGAATGTTATACAGTCCGTATTTTCCGGGGTGTGCGTAGCCTGTGTTCTCGAAGTTGCCGGACATGTTCTTCTGCCGGTAGAGGTAATAGGGCTTCATTCCAAGCTTCTCAGCTCCCGCCGTCGCAATCTTCATGGTTGCGTCTGTGTTGTGAAGCATGGAGACGCCGTTCTCCTGGATCCACTGGTTCAGTCGGGAAGCCCGTTTGATGGCCAGGGAATGAACCGTCAGACTGTCCGGTGCCAGCTCCACGATCTTTTCGATGGTGCGTTGCACGTCCGCCTCCAGTTCTCCCGGCAGTCCCAGGATCAGATCCATATTGATATTGTCAAATCCAACCTCTCTTGCCAGCCTATATGCCGTAAGTACCTGTTCCACACTGGCTTTTCGTCCGATGATGTCCAGGGTCTCCTGCTTCATGGTCTGGGGGTTCACGGAGATGCGGCTGACCTGATGACGGTACAGTACCTCCAGCTTTTCTCTGGTGATACTGTCGGCACGGCCGGCCTCCACGGTGAATTCCTTCACGGTGGAAAAATCAAACCTGGACTTTAATGCTGTGATCAGGTGATCCAGCTGCTCCGGCTCCAGTGTGGTGGGCGTACCGCCGCCGATATAGACGGTATCCAGTACCTTGTCCTTAAAACTCTCCGCCACATAATCCATCTCTTTGATGACGGCATCTACATAAGCGTCCACCTGCCTGCGGAACGCAGCGATCGGGTACGAGGTAAAAGAACAGTACAGGCAGGTCGTAGGACAGAAAGGAATGCCAATGTACAGACTGTATCCACCATCATAATGAATATCCTTTAACAGTTCCCGCTCTCTCTTCGCAATGTCGATTCCTAAAAGCGCCTTTTCTTCGCTGACATAGTGGCTCTGCTTCATGAAGTCCAGGATCTCCGCATCGCTTCTGCCCTCATCCAGCATGCCGTAGGCAATCTTCGTGGGACGGATTCCCGTGAGATTACCCCAGGGAAGCTCCTGCCCGGTTACCTTGCTCAAGGTCCGGTACAGGAAACGTTTCAAACCATTCTTATAACCATCTGCAATCGTCTCGGATGACGCATCCCACAGAAAATCCTCTTCTTCCACACGGATCTTCGCCCCGGTATCACCCAGTTCAATTTCCAGGCTGACCTGCGGTTCCAGTTCCGCCAGCTTTTCCGACTTTGTCTCCGGAGTGATGACCGTGACCTGCTCCTCGGCATAAAAAGCCTTCACCAGAGAATGTACGTCGTATTCATAATTGGGATGGGACAATTTCACTACTTTCACGTTACTACCTGTACCTTTCCTACGCCTGTATCCACAAAACACAGGCACAATTCAGGCACAGAAACCTATGTCTGTGCCTGATGTATTTCACTGTTATAATTCTTCAGAACCCCGTTCGCAAAACCACTTGCGGCGCAGCTTTCCTGAATAACATACTTGCATGTTATGATGCCAGTGACACATGTTTAGCACGGGCCGAAACGGAGCAGAGAAGTGCTCATGGTGGTTACTCCGCCCACTTTCTCTGAATAGTTATACACAAAACGGATTATATTTCTTTTCATGTCCGATGGTGGTGCTGTCGCCGTGTCCCGGATAGACTACCGTCTCTTCCGGCAGCGTGAACAGCTTCTCCTTCACAGAGCGCACCAGCGTACTCATACTTCCGGTAGGGAAATCCGTTCTTCCCACAGATTCCTGGAACAGAGTATCTCCGCAGATCAGGAATCCTCCCTCTGGGAAATAATAGCTGACACCGCCTGCAGTATGCCCGGGCGTTGCCAGAACTTTGATCCGGATGCCGTCCAGATCCAGTTCCTCGCCATCCTTCAGATACACATCTGCGATCACAGTGATCGGACTCCCCATCACTTTCGACAGATTGCTTTTCGTATCCAGAAGAAACTTTTTCTCTGCCTCCCCGGCATAGATTTTCACAGAGTTCTCTCCATGCTCCCCGGCATAGGCATCCGCTGCCACCTTCAATTTCTCACATCCGCTGATATGATCGAAATGGCCGTGGGTCAGAAAGATTGCCGCCGTATGCAGTCCGTGCTGCCTAAGTGCCTCCTCTATTTTCTCTCCATGATCTGCCGGATCGAATACCAGCACTTTGTCACTGTCTTCTCTGTACACAAAGTAACAGTTGGTCTGATAAATCCCCAGTGTCATATGTCCGATACAGATATTACTCATAATAATCTCCATTCCACAGGCGTCACAAAGCCATATTAACCCGTGGTTCTCTCAATATCAATGACGCTGTCAATACCCCGGATCTTGTCAATGATGCGGTTCAGTTCCTCTCTGCCGCTGATCTCGAAGGTCGTCTGCAGCGTTGCCAGCCCCTGTCTGTTGGTTCTGGTATTCATGGACATGATGTCGATATTTTTCTCTGTCAGGGCCTTGGAAATATCCGCTAACAGTCCATTACGGTTGTTGGCATAAATCTTGATCTCTGCCAGATATTTCTCCGCATGAGTCTCCTCAGGCTGCCATTCCGCATCGATCAGCCTGGCACGCTCCAGCTCCGGCAGATTAATGATGTTGATACAGTCAGTACGATGAATGGAAATACCTCTTCCCCGGGTCACATAGCCGACGATTTCATCTCCCGGCACCGGCGAACAGCACTTGGAGAAACGCACCGACAGATCTGCAATACCCTTTACCACAATACCGCTCTTGGACTTCATGAGGACGGGTTTATTCCCACCGCCCTGTGCATTCGCCGCATTGTTCTCCGCAATGCTTGCCAGGACTTCCTCATTGGTCATCTCTTTCTTATGATCACGGTCGTACAGTTCCTGCATTTTGTTGACGATCTGCCCTTCCTTCAGAGCCCCGTGTCCCATGGCTGCCAGTACAGAATCCCAATCCCTGAATCCATACTTCCGCATAATGGCATCCATATATTCCTGCTTTTGCAGGTTGGCAAGGTTAACACCTCTGGCTTTACAATAATTGGAAAGCAGTTCCTTGCCCTTTAAAATATTATCTTCCTTTAATTCATTCTTGAACCACTGATTGATCTTATTCTTGGCCTGAGTACTTTTTACCACATTCAACCAGTCACGGCTGGGACCCTTGGAGTTCTGGGAAGTGATGATCTCGATCCGGTCACCGTTGTTGATCTTGTAATCAATAGTGACAAGCTTGCCGTTGACTCTGGCTCCTACCATCTTGTTACCCACGGCGGAATGAATGCTGTAAGCAAAGTCAATCGGGGTAGATCCTGCCGGAAGGTTCTTGACCTCCCCGGTGGGAGTAAAGCAGTACACACTGTCAGAGAACAGATCCAGATCGTTCTTCAGCAGATTCATGAACTCCTTGTTGTCCGACATATCACGCTGCCACTCCAGGATCTGACGCAGCCATACCAGCTTCTCTTCTTCCTGTACCTCCGGTTTCTTGCCATCGGAAGCTTCTTTATATTTCCAATGTGCTGCAATACCGTATTCTGCCACACGGTGCATCTCAAAGGTCCGGATCTGGATCTCGAAAGGCTGTCCGTTACTGCCGATCAGCGTGGTATGCAGAGACTGGTACATGTTAGCCTTTGGCATGGCAATATAGTCCTTGAACCGTCCCGGAATAGGCTTATACATCTCATGGATCACACCCAGTGCTGCATAACAATCCTTCACCGTCTCCACGATGATACGTACCGCAAAAAGGTCATAGATCTGATCCAGCGTCTTGTGCTGGTTCTTCATCTTTTTATAGATACTGAAAAAATGTTTTACACGGCCATCGACTTTCGCATCAATGCCTGCGTTTTTAATATGTTCGCTGACTTCATCTACGATGCCCTGGATATATTTTTCACGGACGCTCTTCCTGACAGCAATCTTATCCACCAGATCATAATAAATATCCGGCTCCAGATACTTTAATGACAGATCGTCCAGCTCGATCTTCAGCTTACTGATACCAAGTCTTTGTGCAATGGGACAATATATCTCCAGTGTCTCCTTGGCGATCCTCTGCTGGCTCTCGGGAGTCTTGTACTTCAGCGTACGCATATTATGCAGACGGTCAGCCAGCTTGATCATAATGACACGGATATCCTTCGCCATGGCAAGGAACATCTTACGCAGATTCTCCGCCTGCATCTCCAGCTTTGCGTCCGACTGCTCTCCGTTGCCGGACAGAGGGATCTTCTCCAGCTTCGTCACGCCGTCTACCAGAAGCGCCACATCATCTCCGAATTCCCGCTTAAGATCCTCCTCTGTCATGACGGTATCTTCCACCACATCATGCAGGATACCTGCCACAATAGTCTCCTTATCCAGCTTCAGATCCGCCAGAATAATAGCCACATTCAAAGGATGGATAATATAGGGCTCTCCGGATTTCCTGAACTGATTCTTATGTGCTTCGCTGGCAACCTTATATGCCTTTTCAATCATGGAAATATCATCACTTGGATGGTATTTCTGCACACAACGAATAAGCTCCTGGTATAATTCATCCGGATTCACAAATTCTTCTGATTTACTTATCTTATCATCATCAAAGATGACTTCATTCTTCTCTTCTGTCATAGACGAAACAGCTCCATATATAATATTGGGGTAACATAAGCCGTTTAATATGGCGAAGTAACCACCTTTTTTACTTTCCCTCATAGCAGATCGCAGACTCCAGGCGATATCCGTCCAGACGCTCACGACCCTTTAAACCTGCCAGTTCGATCAATACTACGACACCGGCTACTTCTCCTCCCAGAGACTCGATCAGTCTGATCATAGCCTCGGTGGTACCGCCGGTAGCGATCAGATCATCCACGATCAGTACCTTCTGACCGGGCTTGATGCTGTCCTTGTGCATCTCGATGGTTGCAGAGCCATACTCCAGGTCATAGGTAGTGGACACGGTCTCTCTTGGAAGCTTGCCCTTTTTACGGATCAATACAAAGGGCTTATGATTATTATATGCAATGGGGGTTCCGAAGATAAATCCGCGAGATTCTGGTCCTACTACCACATCATAATCCAGATCCTTGATCTTCTCCTGCATGGTATCAATGGCCAGGTGCAGTCCGTCAGCATCCTGCAATACACTTGTGACATCACGGAAAATAATACCCTTCTCCGGGAAATCGGGAATGCTCATTACATATTCTTCCAACTTTTTCATGATTTTACACACCTTTCTTCTCTTTTCAACTTTATCAGAATTGTTTTTCTGCAGCTTCAATCTGTTTTTTTATAAAATATTTGATGATCTCGCTACGGGTAATAATACCGATAAACACATTGCGATCATCGATCACCGGTACAAAGTTCTGCATCTGTGCCTGTCCCAGCAGTTCTTCCATATTGGTATCGATACATACCGGACGGATCTTGCCACCCTGGATGATATCCCGTATCGACAGCTTCTCCAGGCTCTTCATGGTAATGCTGTCCAGCTCACTGTTGTGGCTTAAAATATTCCACAGGAAATCTCCCTCACTGACCACGCCTACATAACGATCCTCGGCATCGATCACAGGTACTGCCGTGTAACCGTAGCGCTTCATCTTCTCCAGCCCCTGCCTGATAGTCATATCATCCCGTAGGAAGGTCACTTCTTCCTTCGGGGATAAAAACGATGCAATATTCACGATATTCCTCCTGCCTGTTCTTTTGTATCCGTTAATTTTGATCCTTAGGATCGATCTCTTCAAAGGTGCTGTCCAGTGCATCCTGCTCCTGTTTGAATCTCCGGAGCTTGCGTGCAAAATAAATCGTGGAAAAGCAGTCGCTGGCTCCGCTCAGGATCAGTCCCACACCCAGTACACGGAATAATATTATCGCTGCCTCAAAAGGATTGCAGATCAATACAATTCCCAGAATGATATTGATGACTGCCAGAATGAGCATTCCCGCCCAGCTTCCGTAGCTCAGTCTCTTCAGATCAATCGCATCCTGCAGCTTGCTGCATCCGCTGAACAATACCAGTACTCCAAGAATAAAAGGTATCAGGGAAATGATCACTTCCACCTTATACAAAACTGCCGCCCCCAGCACAATTCCTGCCAGGCCAAATACAAACTCATTGTGATAATAGTTCTCTCTGGCATCCCGGAGTAAATAGCACACTATCGACACCAACCCTGCAACGATCAGTACAATACCGATGAGATACCCCAGTGTCTTCTGCATGGTCTCCGGGAGCACCAGTGCCACAATCCCTAAAAGGATGTACAGAACACTTGTAAGAATCGCTTCCCATTTCAGTTCTTTCAATATTTTCATATGTAACCCTTCCTTTCCTGACTACTATAGTTTAAACGAAAAAGGGGCTCTCTGCAAACCTGCGGAAAACCCCCTTTCTATTCAAATTACTTTCTGCCGCAGCACTTTTTATACTTCTTGCCGCTTCCGCAGGGACAGGGGTCATTGGGATAAACCTTCTGCTCCTTTACGATTGTGGTGGAAGATTTCTGCTCTTTGTAAAGCTCCTTACGGGTCTCCTCATCAAAAATAGCATTCCACTCTTCCAGATTGTACAGCCAGTCAGCTTCAGCAGCTACCATGTTCTTGTACAGGAGCGCCTTGTCGAATCCCAGATTGACCTCGGTGTCCTCTTCCAGATCATCAAGCGGATTCTTCTCTGCCAGACTGTCATTGATACCATCCAGGAATCCGGTCATAGTCATCAAAGATACCTGATACTTATCAGCCAGTTCTTTTACAGTTCCCTTTACCACTTCATCAGGGTTCTTCAGAAGCTGTGCGTAGATTTCTTTCTCTTCCTGGAAATAAGCTGCCCAGAGCTGCTGCAGCTTCTCTTTGCCGGTTGCCTCATTATATGCTACTGATCTCCACTGTTCCATCAAATTCATAATTGTAATACCATCCTTACATAATTTTAATAACACGATTTATCTGTCAAACAGCCGGACATCCCTGACTGCAATCAATCGTGATGTTCATCTGTTGACGGAATTATTAATCATAGTATATAACATCTCTGTCTTAAAAACAACAAAAAAATATCAATCACTGATGTATAATCCATAAAATCCGGGACAGACTACTACTATCATTGGACCCCCTCCTTTGATCTTACTAATGATACGATAATACTTAATCCTCCCCTTTAAAAAGAGACGCCTTCCGGCGTCTCTTTCTACAATGGAACCTTTCCTTCTTTTATTAATTCAATAAAAGCATCCGCTACTCTGGGATCAAACTGGGTTCCTTTATTTTTCTCCAGTTCTCCCATGGCATATTCCACACTCAGCGGTTCTTTATAAGCTCTCTTGGAGATCATGGCATCAAAGCTGTCACACACCGCCAGGATCCTGCCCAGAAACGGGATTTCTTCTCCCTTAAGTCCTCTGGGATATCCCCTGCCATCATATCGTTCATGATGAGAGACTACTGCCGGAATCACATAATTCATATTCGGCAGATAATGGATCATCTCTATGGATTTCTCTACATGGCTCTTCATGATTTCGTATTCTTCATTCGTAAGCTTTCCCGCTTTTTTCAGAATACTCTCTGGAATTCCGATCTTACCAATATCATGCAGCAGTCCTGCCACCTTCACAGTCTGGATATCGTCTCTGGACAGCCCCAGTTTTTGTGCCAGAAGCACTGCATACTGGGATACGTTAGTAGAATGCTGGAACGTAAATGAATCTTTCGCATCAATTGCTGCCACCAGTGCATACACCGTAGGTGCCGCCTGCTCGTAGCCGGTCTCCCTTTCATGATTTTCTTCCTTAATATTTCCTTCGTATACGTGAATTTGATCTTTACCGTTTCTCTTGGCATAGAATGCAGCCCTCTTGGACTGTCGGAACAGTTCCAGTGCATCTGCTGCCAGTCCCGGATACCACGCCACTCCGGTACTGAAAGTAATGGGCTGCATCACCTGCGGCTTGTCTGCCGCATTCTCCTGTATCGCCAGTGCCAGCTTTTCCGCCAGTGCCACCAGTACATCTCTGCTGGTCTCCGGCACGGAGACCAGAAACTCATTGGAACCCACACGGAAGACCTCTCCGTTCTCCACATTAGCCTGTATTCTATCTGCACACCATTTCAGGATCCGGTCACCCGTCTGCTCTCCGTACAGATCATTGTATAATTTGAAATTATCCATATCCATGTACAAAAAGCCACGTTCCGTTCCCAGTGCTCCCTCCTGTCTCAGGTAGGTGCTGCAATAGCTTCTGTTATACAATCCAGTCAGTTCATCATGTATGGACACCTGATATACTTTTTCATAAGCATCAATATTTTTCAGACTTCCTGATGCGATATTTGCCATCTGGCGAATACAATCTGCTTCGCGATAATTGAGTTTATTTGTCCGCAGCCGTTCCATGTATATAAAACCGCAGACCATATTATCATATTTTAATAAAGCGGCCGATGGTATTTCCTTCACCTCGTCCCGTTCTACAATGCCACAGATTCTCTCTGATTCTTCTCTGCCCAGCGGAATCTGTCCGCTTCGTATCATTTCGTGGTATCCGGCATCGTTTTCATTCTTCTCAAAAATTCTGGACTCACAGCCCGGAATTGCTTCATCCAGGATATCATGCAGCGTTGCAAACAATTCCCTGCGATTCAGGATAGATGCCGCTCTGTCCTGAAACTCCCGCATTCCTTCTACCATCTGCTTCTGCTTCTGGTTCAGAATATTTTCCAGACGTTTTCTGGCAAATGCTACTACAAATACTGTCCATGCGCATTGCAGAACAATATACAGAATCAATTTCTGCACTACGGATCTCTCCAGCGTCCCCAACACGTTTTCCAGATTATGATACAGAATTACCAGGGGCAGGGATGCTACCACTACCGCCAGAAAATATACTGCACCTACCGTCACACGATAAGAAAAATCAAACAGGTACTGTTTATACATGATATAGACCATGCACACTGCCATACCGACGCAGCCAAGCATATCGAACGGGAATACAATGCCGGGTATCTGGCAGAGCAGATTTCCCACCAGAATAAACAAAGTTCCCAGTAACAGTGGCTGCAGTTTCTTCCGCAGCTGCAGCTCCCCACCTATCTTGCAATGTGCAAGATAAGTAGCATAGACCAGTACCAGGACCTCCAACACCGCCAGTACCCATATGCCCACTGTTGCATGATATACATAGACGCAGGTTCCATCCGCCCGGATCACCGCCTCAGGTGCCGGCACAAGGGTGCTGCTCCAGGCATTACCCAGTACCAGTGCCACCGTCAGCACTCCGTAAATATATATCAATGCATCATGCTCCGTAATTTCCAGAAAACCGAACAGAAATGTATACATGAACACCGGAATGACTAACAGTCCCATCAGTGCAAAATTATGCCAGAACTGAATCCCCGGGAATACCTGTAACCGCATGAGGATCACCCCACCGGTCCACACGAGGCAGGAGGTCAGCACTGCCCTCAGACTACGGATCGTCCGGCTCCTTATGGTATTGAAAAAACAGAATAACAGAAAAAGGGAGCATAAAAAGGCTCCCACCGGAACACCGATGTAGAGATTTCTATCTAACGTCATATCCAGAAAGCTCTCCATACTTGTATTACTCCCTCACACTTTTGTTTCTATTTTCGGACCGATATCCCTTTTCGACCCGAATCCTCTTATGTATATAAGATTTTACCACATTTTTCCTTTAAAGACAATGGCACATCCAAAATCCGCTGATTTTCCGACCCACGGAAAGCCAGACGCAGGTTCCTGTGTGTTTCCTCGTACTCTCCGTCCACGATAACATCCAGAAGCGGCAGAAGCTCCGTCATCACCGGATCACCTGCCTCCATCCAGGGTAGCAGATCCCTGTCAAAATCATAGCCCGTATAGCACCATATCGTCTTTTGCGGATAAAGTTCTCTTACTTTTTTCACCAGAGAAAGTACAGTTCCTCTGTTCTCCGGCTCCATGGGTTCCCCTCCCAGCAGACTCAAGCCCCGGATATAGTCCGGGGCCAGTGCCTGTAAGATCTCCTGTTCTGTTTCCTGCGTGTAAGCCTGTCCATAGTGAAAATCCCAGGCTTCGCTGTTAAAGCATCCCTTGCAATGATGGGTACAGCCGCTGACGAACAGCGATACTCTCACACCGGGGCCGTTTGCCACATCTGTTTTCTTGATCGTTGCATAATTCATAGGACATTTCCTTCCCGTGTACTATCTGCACATTACAGATGAAGAACTCTTGCCTTGATCTCCTTGGTCTTGCCGGCATTCCAGAAATTCTCTCCCAGATAGCCGCAGGTTCTTCGGGTAACATTCATCTTCGCATGATCCTTGTTGTGACACTGGGGGCATTCCCACTCCATGTTATCATTGATCATGATCTCACCATCATAGCCACATACCTGACAGTAATCGGATTTGGTATTGAACTCTCCGTACTGGATATTGTCATAGATGAAGCGAATCACTTCCTCAATGGCTTCCACATTATTGGTCAGGTTCGGTACTTCCACGTAAGAGATGGCACCTCCCAGAGACTTGTTCTGGAACTCACTCTCGATCTTGAACTTTGTGAAGGCATCGATTTTCTCCCGGACATCCACATGATAAGAATTCGTATAATAGCCCTTATCGGTAACATTGGAAATATCACCGTATTTTTCGCGGTCAATTCTTGCGAAACGATAGCACAATGTTTCTGCCGGAGTTCCATACAGGCTGAACGCAATACCGGTCTCTTCTTTCCACTTTGCACAGCGGTCCTTCATATAATCCATAACGTGCAGAGCAAACTCCTTGCCCGGTTCCACAGTCTGGCTGCATCCCTTCATCAGATAAGTGGTCTCATACAGACCAATGTATCCCAAAGACATGGTAGAGTATCCGTTATGCAGATACTTATCAATGGTCTCGCCCTTCTTCAGACGTGCGATCGCTCCATACTGCCAGTGAATCGGGCTCACATCGGATACCACACCCTCCAGTGCCTTATGACGGCACATCAGCGCTTCGTAGCACAATTCCAGACGCTCATCCAGAAGTTTCCAGAATTTTTCTTCGTTTCCCTTTGCCAGAATACCGATCTGGGGGAGGTTGATGCTGACAACCCCTTGATTGAAACGGCCTTCCCACTTATATTCACCGTTTTCGTCCTTCCAGGGGGACAGGAAAGAACGACAGCCCATACAGGAAAATACATTACCCTCATAATTTTCCCTCATCTTTTTTGCAGAGATATAGTCGGGATACATTCTCCTGGCGGAACATTGTGCAGCAAGCTTCGTCACATAATCATATTTTCCGCCCTTTAAGCAGTTGTTTTCATCCAATACATAAACTAACTTCGGGAATGCGGGAGTCACATAGACACCCTTCTCATTCTTGGTTCCCTCAATGCGCTGACGCAGGATCTCCATAATGATCTGCACAGTCTCTTCCACATATTCGTCATTCTCATCGATATGAAGGAACAGGGTCACAAAAGGAGACTGACCATTAGTGGTCATCAACGTATTGATCTGGTACTGGATCGTCTGTACACCGGACTTCAGTTCATCGTGCAGACGCATCTCAACGATTTTGTCCTTGGCGGCCTGATCCAGCGTATCTCCGAATTCTTCATCCAGCTGCTTTGCAAATTTCTCTTTGCTCTTACGCAGATATTTTCCCAGATGCTTGATATTGACGCTCTGTCCGCCATACTGATTGCTGGCTACCGCAGCAATGATCTGGGTCGTTACGGTACATGCCACCTGAAAGCTCTTGGGGGATTCGATCATCTTCCCGTTAATAGAGGTTCCGTTATCCAGCATGTCCTTGATATTGATCAGACAACAGTTGAAAATAGGCTGGATAAAATAGTCCGCATCATGGAAATGCAGGACACCGTTGTCATGAGCCATGGCAATATGCTCCGGCAGAAGCAGACGTCTGGTAACGTCACGGGACACTTCCCCTGCGATATAATCTCTCTGTGTGGAAGCCAGACGGGTATTTTTGTTGGAGTTTTCCTCTGCCAGTTCCTTATTTTCATTCCGGATCAGCTTTAAAATAGATTCATCCGTAGTATTTGACTTTCTGAGCAGACTTCTCTGATAACGGTATACAATATACTTTTTTGCAAGAGTATATTTATTGTGCTCTACCAGATGCTCCTCGATCATATCCTGGATATGCTCTACAGTCTGGATCTCCTTGCTCTCCTGTTTCACATCCTCCAGGATTTCTTCGATCAGCCCTTCACTGGCACGATACCGTTCCTCCACTTCGTTGTTGGCCTTGTGGATCGCTTCCCTGATCTTCTCCTCTTCATAAGGCACTACTCTGCCGTCTCTCTTCTGAATCTTCATTATCATTTCCCTCACTTTATATCATTACCAAAGAATACGAAAATCCTGCATAAGCCGAAAGAAAAGCCGTATCGGAAGCAAGTTCCCGACACGACTTTTTCTGCAAATCATAGCGTTTCACTAGATTTTGTGTTTTTCAACCATTTTCGTATCTACATCTTGTATCTAATATTATAGTGAGGATACCCGGAAAAAGCAAGTACCTTTTTTAAAACATTCCGTGCCCACCATATCCGCCAAAGCATAGTCCACTACCGCCACAGCAGAGATTACATGCCAGATTGGCAAGGCACACCTTCAGGCAGAGATCGTTACCGCCCACATGAGGATAACCATAGGCTGCCTGTCTGCTCTCATACCACTGTCCTCCGCTCTGGAGTCTCTGCAGCAATATCTGGTATTCCATATTTTGAGGGTCCAGAGCCACCGCCCTGCCTGCGTGCTCCAGTGCTGCCACATTGTTTCCCAGACCGGAATGTGCCACGGCGCTGTAATAATACCATCTGGCAGTCTTTTCGTGTTCTCCCATACTGTCTAATGTAGTTCTGGCTTCTCTGTAATATCCGTTTCTAAGATAGTTTCCGGCTGCCCGGAGTCTCGCTTCCTCTTCGTAGCCCGTAGTCTGCTCCTGCCATCCTGCCTGCTGCCAGAAGTCCCCGAAGCCTCCAAATCCCTGACCATAGCTTCCGTAACCCTGTCCGGATCCACGATTACCGCCATAATTCTGATTACCATAGCCGCCGCTATAGCCGTAGCCTTCCGTACGCTCCTTCATGATCTGCTGATACGCAGCCTGTATCTCCTTGAACTTTTCTTCCGCCTGATCCTTGTTGGGGTTATTGATGTTGGCATCGGGATGATATTTTCTGCTCAGTGTTTTATATGCTTTTTTTATTTCTTCCTCGGAAGCATCTCTGCTTACACCCAGGACACTGTAAGGATCATAGTTCATTTCCCGTTACCTCTTTTGCACTGTTTTTCTCCCGTTTTTTCCGTACGATCTCATAGCGGTACCATACACCGGAATATAATACATTGCGCAGGATATCCACATTCTGCAAAATAGGCAGCTGCTCGAATTCCTTACAGCACTCTGACATCATCATTGTCAGGATCTGCCTGCATTCCTCCTCAAAGCCTGGTTCCTCATACCGTTTTTTCAGAGGATTATAGGTACCCTTTCTGATATCCTGCTCAATGTCCTCATATGCATCCATCAGATAAATGAATTTCCCCAAAAAGAAACCAAGCCGCTCCAGATTTCCCTGCCATTCATCCTCACGACAGGAAACGATCTGTGCCATAACTCTGCCAAACAGCCCTGCCATAGTGTCGATATCTGCATTGCCCTTTTTTTCGGCATCTGTAAAGTCCTGCATTGCCAGTGAAATATTTCTCACTTTTTCCGGATAAAGAAGCGGTTTCTTTCTGAACTTTCTGCTCAGGAGAGAACTATACACCAGTCCTTTCAGCTGACGCTCATCCTCCCAGTCATCTTCTGCTTTATAGCAGGCAAACAAAACAGTCATATCTGCTACATAATCCGTAAAAATATTTCTTCTGGTAAAGTGCTTTTCAAAAGGATGCGCAATACACCTGCAGTGTTTTTCCTGATCCCTGGGTTCATACAGGCTGGTGAGCAGCATCAGAATAAAAGTCATATCATAGTTCAGAGAAAGCTGTCCCAATGCACCGTAGCGTTCTTTCAGGCTCTGGCACAATCCACAGTAATAGGATCGATATACATCATATTCCTTAAACTTCATCTCTGACTGATTGATCACAATATATCCAAACATCCGGCTCACCATCCTTCCTTATATATCTATTTTCCTGCTTCTCTTCCCTGTAATCCTGCTGCAGCACATCCCATCAGGTCTTGCGGATAAATTCTTCGCCGCATTTTCTGCAGTGGATCGCTATCTTCCCCTTATGTCTGGGCACCCGCAGCTTCTGACCGCATTTAGGACATTTAAAGATCTTATAATCTTTCCGTCCGGCAAAGGCCTTTTTCTTCCCATTGATCCACCCACGGACCTTCATCTCTTTCTTCAGATACCACTGGTTCTCAGCACTTCTTTTGCTCATATTCCGGGAAAACATCCGGTAATAGGCATAGACCATCAACGCCAGAGCCAGCACATAAAAAATTCTCAGACCAAAAAAAGAGAGCGCCAGACACACCAGAGCCACAATCATTAAAAACTGATTGAAGCGGTCGTTGCCATAACGCCCCCACATGAAACGCTGTAACTTCTCTTTCATGAAGTACCACCTTTCGTCCACCATCATGCAGGGGATTTATTATCCCGGTTTTCAGAGTCTCCTTCGTAAGATCGTCTCTTTGAAGCTCTGCAGGTTACCTACATTATGGTATGCCGAAAGGCAAAAAGCAATTAACTAAGTATAAACTTTTGTAAAGAAAGTGTTATTTATTCCGATGATACAAAAATTGTCGTTTTGAGTTGAGAAACAGGCTTTTTTTGATTATAATATCTATATCTTGATTCTCTGTATGGAAAAAGGAGTCCTGTGATGAAGACAAAAGAATTGTTGGCAGACAGTTTTCGTTCCCTTGTGCTTACCATGCCTTTTCAGAAGATTTCCATCAAAATGATCACGGATGGAGCACATGTGATCCGCCCTACTTTTTATAACTATTTTCAGGATAAATACGAAGTGATCGAGTTTCTGTTCGACCGGGACATTGGCAGCCAAGTCGAAGTCATAATTGAAAATGATATGGAACAGGAAGCCATCAAACTGATGTTTATCTGTTTTGAAAAAAATAAGGAATATTACCGCAGACTTTTTGAGATCACAGGTCAGAACAGCTTCGGAGAATTTTTTGCCCATTACTGCGAAGAGACTTTTTTCTGTATTCTCTCCAGACATCCCATGAAGGAAATGCCCTGTGATCTGATCACTCCGCAGTCACTGGCACATTATAATGCCCTATTGCTGATCGAGATCCTGAAGCTTTGGCTCTCTTCCCCCAAGGATGTACCTGCGGAGAAGATTTTCGAAGCTTATCAGTACATAATGCGGACTCCGATCCTGGACATGATCCAGTATCCGGAGATATAAAACATAAAAAGACAGGTTCCTTTTGAACCTGTCTTTTTATATGATCTGTATTATAATGATGTCGGAGTCAAAAGCCCCCTGCCATCATTATAATCTCGTGATTACAAAGATATCATAAATTGCCTTGATCGCAGTCTCAAAATCTTCATTCGCCACACCGATAATAATGTTCAGCTCGGAGGATCCCTGATCGATCATTTTGACATTGATATTTTTGTGTGCCAGTGCAGAGAAGATTCTGCCTGCGGTACCACGGGTGGATTTCATCCCCCGGCCTACCACGGCGATCAATGCCAGGTCTGATTCGATGTCAATGGTATCGGGATTGGCCAGTCTGTGGAGGCCTGCCACTACCTTCTGTTCCTTGTGCATGAACTCATCCTGATGTACGAATACAGTCATAGTATCAATACCGGAGGGAACATGCTCAAAGGAGATTCCGTTCTCCTCAAACGCCTGCAGTACCTTTCTGCCGAAACCGATCTCGGAGTTCATCATATCTTTTTCAATATTGACAGAGCAGAAGCCCTTCTTGCCGGCGATACCGGTGATCACGTATTTGGACTTCTGACAGGTGCTTCCCACGATCCAGGTACCGTTGTCCTCAGGAGCGTTGGTATTGCGGATATTGATAGGGATACCTTCCTGACGTACCGGGAAAATCGCATCCTCATGAAGAACGGTAGCACCCATATAGGCCAGCTCGCGAAGTTCACGATAGGTGATGGTCTCAATAGCCTCGGGATGATCGATGATTCTGGGATCTGCGATCAGGAATCCGGATACATCCGTCCAGTTTTCATATACGTCTGCCTTCGCTGCCTTTGCCACGATAGAGCCGGTAATGTCAGATCCTCCTCTGGAAAAGGTCTTCACCGTACCGTCAGGCATAGCACCGTAAAATCCAGGGACTACTGCTTCTTTGCTCTCTGCCAGTCTGGCACGAAGTACCTCATTGGTCTTCGCTGCGTCAAACTCACCGTTTTCATCGAAGAAAATTACGGTTGCCGCATCAATGAAATCATAGCCTAAGTAATTTGCCATGATGATACCGTTCAGATATTCGCCACGGGAAGCTGCATAATTGTTTCCGCATTTTGCCTTGAAATTCTTCTCAATGGTCTTGAACTCTTCACTAAGATCCAGCTCCAGCTGTAAACCATCTATAATCTCCTGGTAACGCGCCTTAATGGCATCCAGCTCTGCTTTGAAGCTCTTGCCCTGATCTGCCAGATCATAGCAGGCATACAGCATATCCGTTACCTTGGTATCATTGGAAAATCTTTTTCCCGGTGCGGAAGGTACTACATACTTCCTCTCCTTATCTGTGCGGATGATATTACCCACCTTTTTAAACTGCTCTGCACTTGCCAGAGAGCTTCCACCGAATTTTACTACTTTTGACATAATATTTTCTCCTCAAATATATTTAATGATATCGGGGTCAAAAGCTCCCGACTTTGATGCCTACGGATTGCTTCGTGCTACGCACTCCCACAATCCTACCCTCTATTCGCATATCGTGGGATTGTCATCCCACTTTTATGCTCATATTGGGGTGGGTCATAAGGTCTTTCACCCACTTATGAGCAAGCTCATATGGGCTTAGACCTTTTGACCCTGGCATCATTTAATGATATCGCAGCTATCCAGAACCTCACCCACAAATCCACTGCTTGATATTATACGCAGCGGATTTTACTGAGCATCTGATCTCCCAGTGCTTCATATTTCGTCATAAAATCTTTTTCTTTCATGACAGATGTAAAATATCCGAAGTCTTCTTTTCTGTCTTCCAGTTTTATCATATGTCCGCCGGGGAAGATTTTCTCCACCGCTGTCTCTGCTCCTGCCTTTGCTCTTATGAAAAAGCTTCTCTCGGTCTCACCCACATCAGCCAGCTTTACATCTCCCTTGTCCCAGAAGCACATGATCACTTTGCCCTGATGTCTTGCGCAGTCGATCACATCTGATACCACTGCACTGGCTGTAGGAAGTTTGCCCGCTCCTCTTCCGTAATACATGGAATCTCCCAGCATATTACCTGTAACAAACACTGCGTTAAACACTCCGTCCACCATAGCCAGCGGATGCTCTTTCGGCAGGAAGAACGGAGCCACCATGACTTCCGCTGTATCATCATCGATTGCCCTGCTCCTGCCCAACAATTTGATCGTATTGTCCGTGGCATTTGCATAGACAAAGTCAGCTGCCGTGATCCCGGTAATTCCCTCGGTAGGAATCTTCTCGGAATCTACGTTCTTCCCAAACATCAGAGATGACAGAATCGCAATTTTGCGGCAGGCATCATGTCCTTCCACATCCGCTTCCGGATTGCGCTCCGCATATCCCTTGTCCTGTGCTTCTTTCAACACTGTTGTGAAATCCGCACCCTCTTTTTCCATTTTGCTTAAGATATAATTCGTAGTTCCATTGAGAATACCGTTGATCGCCTCGATTTTCTCAGCTGTCAGCGAATAATTCAACGGACGGATAATGGGAATACCGCCGCCCACACTGGCCTCGAACAGATAATTGCAGTTATGCTCCCTTGCAATCTGCAAAAGTTCAGGACCATGCTTTGCTACCAGTTCCTTATTGGAAGTGCAGACACTCTTTCCAAGCTCCAGCGCCTGCTTCGTAAACTGGTATGCCGCTCCGACACCACCCATGGTCTCACAGATGATCGTCACGCTGTCATCTTTAAGAATCGTATTAAAATCATGAATTATTTTCTCTTCATAAGGATCTCCGGGAAAGTCTCTCAGATCCAGAATATATTTTACCTCCAGCTCCTGTGCGGACTTTTTGTTCACCATGTCCTTGTTTTTCTCAATAACTTCCACTACACCACTTCCTACCGTGCCATAGCCTAATACTGCAACATTGATCATAATCTCCTCCATCAGGCAGAAACTTTCTGCGTATTTTTATTCTTTTGCCAGAATCTTTACGTGATGTACACTGGGCTGGCTTTCCAGCTGTTCAATCATCCGGGAAATATCACCCGTTGTCTGCAGCACCTGAATACTCAGCGTCAGGGAAGCAATCCCGTTGATGGGAATACTCTGATGAATTGTCAGGATATTTGCCCGATACTCGGCAATAATTTTCAGTACGTCCGATAGAATCCCCGGCTCGTCATCCATCTGAAAAGTAAGTGTGATCGTCGTCCCCTGGGAATTGTCATGAAATGGGAAAATATCATCTTTATACTTATAAAAAGAACTGCGGCTGATGCCCACCGCATCAACCGCTTCCTGTATCGTCAGAACCTTTTCTGACTCAAGAAGCCGCTTTGCTTCCACTACCTTTAACAGTACTTCAGGGATAGCCTTCTGCTTCACCACAAAATACCTGGTCGTTTCTCCCATATTTTGTCCTTTCTCCTGGTTCGTTTCTGTAGTGCGGACACATGTTTTTCACCGAGGGATATTCTAGCACAGTAACGCAGGAAAGACAACCCCCTATTTTTATCTTTTTTGAGTGTCACCGACACACATATCGGGCATTTTCAGGCGGTTTCAAGTGATTTTAGGCATAAGAAAAGAGCCAGAAGGCTCTTTTCTCATCCGCTGTCCTTAGATCAGAGGATATTTGTCTGTTAATTTCTGAATGATGGCTCTGGCTGCAGGAACCTGTTCCTCGCCCCCCTTGATGACCATGGCAATGGCCTCTGCCACCTGATCCATATCATCGGTGTTCAGACCTCTGGAAGTAACCGCAGGGGTTCCCAGGCGGATACCGCTGGTCACGAACGGAGACTGGGGATCGTTGGGAATCGTGTTCTTATTGGCTGTAATATGGGCTGCATCCAGAAGTTTCTCCACTGCCTTACCGGTAAGTCCGTAAGGAGTCAGGTCTACCAGCATCAGATGGTTGTCAGTACCTCCGGAAACAATCTTGATATTGCGGCTTATGAGTCCCTTACACAGTGCCTGGGCATTGTCCACGATATTCTGCTGATATACCTTGAAATCATCGCTCAGTGCTTCTTCGAAGCAGACTGCCTTGGCTGCGATGACATGCATCAGAGGACCGCCCTGAATGCCGGGGAAGATTGCCTTGTTAAAGTTGAATTTCTCGTTGGCTTCCTTATTGCAGAGGATCATACCGCCTCTGGGTCCGCGCAGTGTCTTATGTGTGGTAGTAGTTACCACATCTGCATAGGGAATGGGACTGGGATGAAGGCCTGCTGCCACAAGGCCTGCGATATGTGCCATATCTACCATTAATACCGCGCCGACTTCATCCGCTACCTCACGGAACTTCTTGAAATCAATGGTTCTTGCATAGGCAGACGCACCGGCAATGATCATCTTGGGTCTACACTCCAGAGCCAGTTCTCTCATTCTGTCATAATCCAGGAAACCGTTGTCATCCACACCGTAAGGCACTACATGGAAATATTTACCGGACATATTCACGGGTGAACCGTGGGTCAGATGTCCGCCGTGATCCAGATTCATGCCCATAATGGTGTCTCCTGGCTTAAGCACCGCAAACTGCACTGCCATGTTGGCCTGTGCACCGGAATGAGGCTGTACATTGGCATAATCACAGCCAAACAGCTTCTTGGCACGCTCGATTGCCAGATTTTCGATCACATCCACACATTCACAGCCACCGTAATATCTCTTACCGGGATAACCTTCCGCATATTTATTGGTCAGGGGACTTCCCATAGCTGCCATAACTGCCTTACTTACCCAGTTTTCAGATGCGATCAGCTCAATATGGCTGTTCTGACGATTTTCCTCATCAATGATAGCCTGTGCCACCTCGGGATCTACTTTTTTCACTTCGTCCAATGAATACATGCACCATTCCTCCTTATGTCACTACCACGTTAATGTAATAAAACTTAGGACTAAGTATAGCATAGAACTTTTTAATTGCAAAGATGAAAAATGAACTATGTTGGCAGAAGCCCCCTGGTGTGTTAAAATAAATTTTAATATAACTATTCAGAGCCTCATTCGCAAAATCGCATCTGCGATGCTTATTTTTTGCTCATTGAGGCTACTTCGCCAATAAAATTTGCACAAATATGCTCATTCATGCAAGCATGATTCGCAAATTTGTGCAAATTTTCCCGGCTCTGAATAGTTACAACCTTACGAAAGATGAGGATCACTCATGTACCATATTATTATCAATCCCGCCTCCCGTTCCGGCAGAGGGGCGAAAATCTGGTCCGGGCAGGTGGAGCCGGCTCTGAAAGCAGGCAATACGGAATATCATTCCTACTTTTCCAAAAAAGCCGGAGAAGTCAGGCAGCTGGCCGCACAGATCACCGCAGAGCATGCTGCAGAGCCTGACTTAAAGCTCATCGTTCTGGGAGGCGACGGCACGGTAAACGAGGCTCTTCAGGGCATCGCAGATCCGTCCAAAGTCATTCTCGGCTACATTCCCACCGGCTCCAGCAATGATCTGGCCAGAGATCTGGGGATTTCCAAGGATCCAAAGCAGGCACTGAAACTGATTCTTGAAAATACAACTCCGCGGACTATAGATTTGGGCAGACTTACTTATCTGGATGAAGATCAACCTGAAGAATCAAGGCTTTTTGCCGTCAGCTGCGGTATCGGTTTTGATGCTGCTGTCTGTGCGGAAGCCATGAATTCTCATATCAAAGATACTATGAACCGGATCGGTCTTGGAAAATTAACCTATCTTGGAATTGCCCTGAAACAACTGATCACAGCACAGAAGGTCTCCTGTACGCTGACCATGGAAGACAAGGTCCACGGCACAACGGAATCCATAAAGCTCCCACGTTTTCTGTTCGTGACCTGCATGAGTCACCGCTATGAGGGTGGCGGCTTTATGTTCTGTCCACCGGCAGTAGACAGTGATGGTGTGCTGGATCTATGTGCAGTCGGTAATATTTCCAAGGGACTTGTCCTTTTAGCGCTCCCTACCGCCTTTTTCGGAAAGCATTATTTTGTCAAAGGAATCGATGCCTATACTGCAACCGAAATGTCCATTTCAGCTTCTGCTCCCCTGTGGGTGCACACAGACGGCGAAGTTACCAGAAGAAGCCACGGTTTCCGGGTGGAATGTCTCCCTGCTGCCATCCGCATGATCACGCCTTAAACGAACCCTGAAGATTTTCTTAAGATTGCTTAAGCTTTCCAAAAAAACCTTGATTTTTTTCTTGTGACGGCTATACTAAAATTGATTTTGAAGCACAGATTTTGTAGAGAAATGAGGTTTTTATGGAAAAATTTAAAACTTTCTATTTGAAATATAAACATGCCATTCCTCTTATTATATATGGCATCATTTACATAACCTGGTTTGCCTGGCTGGAAAAAAACACTATGGGACATTACCGTATCATACATATGGCAGCCGATGACTATATTCCTTTTTGTGAGGTATTTGTCATTCCCTACTTTTTATGGTTTGCTTATGTGGCCGCTGTTGTTATCTACTTTTTCTTTAAGAACAAAGAGGATTACTACCGCACCTGTATTTTTCTTTTCACAGGCATGACGATTTTTCTGATCATATCCACACTGTGGCCAAACGGACAGCATCTTCGTCCCACAGTAATGCCGAGAGACAACATTTTTACTCACATGGTAGCTGCGCTGTACAAAACGGATACCCCGACTAATCTGTGGCCCAGCATTCATGTATATAATTCTCTGGGTGCACATTTTGCCATTATCCGCAGTAAATGCTTTGAGAAGAAAAATGGAATCCGGATTGGATCTCTGCTCCTGGCTTCTTCTATCATCATGGCAACCATGTTCATCAAACAGCATTCCGTATTTGATGTGCTCACCGCTTTTGTTATGGCAGCTGTGATGTACACACTGGTATATCGTTATGATCTGCTGCTGGCTATGCGGGAGCTTCGCAACAAGAAAAAAGCGAAGCCTCAGATTGGCTGATAATATCTCTGTTTGAGACATAAAAATGCAACGACATTTCTGCCGTTGCATTTTTTATGCACGTATCTATTACTACATGTAACTCTACAAAACTTCTTCACTTTTTTTCAATGCAGATGCAATGACTGCATCCATATCATAATAGCGGTATTCTGCAAGTCTTCCGCCGAAAATCACATTTTCCTGTGTATCAGCCAGTTTCTTGTACTCTGCATACAGAGCCCCGTTCTTTTCATCATTCACCGGATAATAAGGCTCATCACCGGGCTTCCATTCCGAACTATACTCTCTGCTGATCACAGTTTTCGGCAGATCCTGTCCCTTTTCATCTTTGCCGAATTCAAACCACTTATGTTCTATGATCCGGGTCCATGGAGTCTCACGATCTGTATAATTTACCGCTGCATTTCCCTGGAAATTCGGGATATCCAGCACCTCTGTCTCAAATCGCACAGAACGATATTCCAGTGCCCCAAGAGAATAATTAAAATAAGCATCGATCGGACCGGTATAAACGATAGTATCCGCCAGCCTGTCCAGTTCTTCCTTCTGCTCCAGGTAATCGGTATTAAGGCGTACTTCAATCCCTTCCAGCAGATGTTCCACCAGCTTTGTATAACCGCCGATGGGAATCCCCTGATACAACGCATTAAAATAGTTGTTGTCAAAGGTCAGACGCACCGGCAGACGTTTGATGATAAAGGCCGGAAGCTCTTTACAGTCACGTCCCCACTGCTTCTCGGTATAACCTTTCACCAGCTTTTCAAAAATATCTTTTCCTACCAGAGAGATGGCCTGCTCCTCCAGATTTTCCGGTTCTGTAATTCCGGCTTCTTTCCGCTGTTGTTCAATCTTTTCAGCTGCTTCTGTGGGCGTTACCACTCCCCACATTTTATTAAAAGTATACATATTAAAAGGGAGTGAGTAAAGCTCTCCGTGGTAATTGGCTACCGGTGAATTCGTAAAGCGGTTAAACTCTGCAAATCTCGTAATATACTTCCATACCTTTGTATCATTTGTATGAAAAATATGTGCTCCATATTTGTGGACATGAATCCCTTCCACCGTTTCGGTATAAATATTTCCCGCAACATTGGCCCGTTTGTCTATTACCAGAACTTTTTTCCCTCTATCAGCCGCCTCTCTTGCAAAGACTGCTCCGTATAAACCGGAACCGACGATCAGATAATCGTATTTCATCGTTTCTACTGTTTCCTTTCTCACTGGCGCATTCCTGCGCATACATTATTCCGCTGTTCCTATGCGGCAGGCTTCTGTCCGTAGATACGCTTCAGAACAAATAAAGTGCCCAAAGTTAACAAAATACCGATTGCCAGACAGATTACCACATTCTGTACAAAACCGGCAACGATATATGTTACAAACGAGATTGCAGCAACCGTCAGTACATATGGCACCTGCGTGGATACATGATTAATATGGTTGCACTGCGCACCGGCAGATGCCATAATCGTTGTATCAGAAATAGGGGAACAATGATCACCCATAACAGCACCGGCCAGGCATGCCGACACACCGATAATGATCAGATGCTCAGCTCCGGGTACAATAGCTCCGGTAGCAGGATCCGTAAATACACCGGTAACGATAGGAATCAGGATACCAAAAGTACCCCAGCTGGTACCGGAAGCAAAGGCTAAGAAACATGCTACCAGGAAAATAATAGCCGGAAGCATATTGGTCAGTCCGCTGGACGCTCCCTGCATCAGACCTGCCACGTAGACATCTGCTCCCAACAGGCCGGTCATGGTCTTCAGGGTAACGGCAAAGGTCAGGATCAGCATGGCGGGTACCATAGCAATAAATCCCTGTGTCAGACAGTTCATAGCCTCTTTAAAGGATACCAGTCTTCTGCACATGTAATAAACAATGGCAAATAAAAGTGCGATCAGAGATCCCCAGGGAAGCCCTACAGAAGCATCCGTAGCACTGAAGGCGTCAATAAATCCAACACCATCAAAAAATCCACCGACATAAATCATACCAACGACACAACAGATGATCAGTACGATCACCGGGATCAGCAGATCATATACCTTTCCTTTTTCAGAGCCCTTGGGTGCATTGTCTGCATTTGCCACACGTTCACCCTCGGTAAACAAATCTCCCTTTTCAATAGCATTGCGCTCATGTTTTGCCATGGGACCGTAATCGAAGCCCATCAGTGCCATACCAATAACAAAAACAATGGTCAGCAGAGAATAATAGTTATAAGGAATTGCTCTTACAAATAATTCAATGCCGGAATAAACCCCTTCATCCACCATGCCGGATACCGCTGCGGCCCAGGAAGAGATCGGTGCGATCATACAGATAGGTGCTGCAGTGGCATCAATAATATATGCAAGCTTTGCACGGGAAATTTTATGTCCGTCCGTTACCGGCTGCATAACAGAGCCTACTGTCAGACAGTTAAAATAATCATCTACGAAGATCAGTACACCCAGCAGAAATGTTGCAAGCAATGCTCCTGCTCTGGTTTTCACATGCTTTTTAGCCCATTCTCCAAAAGCTGCGGATCCTCCTGCCTTATTCATCAGTGCCACCATAGTTCCCAACAGAATCAGGAACATGAAGATACCGATATTCCATGCATCCGCCACAGAATTAATGAATCCTTCATTGATCACAGTATCCAAAGTCGCAATGGGAGAAAAACCGGTATAGATCAAAGCTCCCGTTACGATGCCGATAAACAGCGATGAATATACCTCTTTCGTGATCAGTGCCAGTACAATTGCTACCACCGGCGGTAGTAATGCCCAAATCGTTCCGTACATAATTTTGCCCTCTCTCGTATTTTTGTAATTGTTTTGTAACTATTCAAAACCATGTAAAAACTGCGTTCTGCGAAGCAGTTACATCCTATTTAACTTTATGGCAAACCCTAAATCATGTCAACATAATTTTACAAATTAACGCTTTAATTCAATGGTTTGTGTGCTTTTTATTCTTTTTCGCTTTAAATCGCTAAATTTTCTTGCATCCTCACAGAATCTAAGCTATAATGAGCAAAGATATTTAGCAGAAAGGATGTGCCGCCCAGGCACGATGGAATACTATGAGTTTTGAATTCATCAAAAAGCTACCCACTCCTTCGGAAATCCGCAAGGAACTGCCCCTTCCGGCAGAACTGGCAAAAATCAAAGAAGAAAGAGATGCTGAGATCCGTGCTGTGCTCACAGGAAGCAGTAATAAATTTCTGGTAATCATCGGACCCTGCTCTGCAGATAATGAAGATTCTGTCTGTGATTATGTTAACCGTCTTGCAAAAGTCAATGAACAGGTAAAAGATAAGCTGGTCCTGATTCCAAGAATTTATACTAACAAGCCCCGCACCACCGGTGAAGGCTATAAGGGTATCACCAGTCAGCCGGATCCCGAGAAAAAGCCGGATTTTCTGGCAGGTCTGATGGCCATGCGTAAAATGCATATCCGGGCCATCAAGGAAACCGGTCTGACCGCTGCTGATGAAATGTTATATCCCGAGAACTGGGGATATGTATCTGATATTCTCTCTTACGTTGCCATCGGTGCACGTTCCGTAGAGGATCAGCAGCATCGTCTGACCGTAAGCGGTTTTGATGTAGCTGCCGGCATGAAGAATCCTACCAGTGGGGACTTCTCCGTCATGTTGAATTCCGTATACGCAGCACAGCATCCTCATTCCTTCATTTACACCGGCTGGGAGGTAAATACCCACGGCAATGACCTTGCGCATACGGTACTGCGCGGTGCTACCAACAAGCATGGTGCTAATATTCCCAACTATCACTATGAGGATCTGATTCGTCTGTGGGAGATGTATGGCAAAATGGATCTGAAAAACCCTGCCTGTGTCATCGATGCGAACCATTCCAACTCCAATAAACAGTTCAAGGAACAGATTCGTATCACCAAGGAAGTAATGCACAGCCGTAAACTCAGTTCTGATCTGCACAAGCTTGTAAAAGGTGTTATGATCGAAAGCTACATTGAAGAAGGCAACCAGAAAGTAGGAGCCGGCTGCTATGGCAAGTCCATTACGGATCCGTGTCTTGGCTGGGAAGATACTGAGCGCCTGATCTATGATATTGCTGAATATGAATAATCCGTGATCAGAAAGACTGCAGAAAACATTTTACCAGATTTGGATTTATAAAACATTCTAATATGCATCCGAAAACTATCATTCCGAAAATGATCACAAGTTTTCCTAATTTGCCGGGCAGGGATTTTTTTCCCTGCCCGGTGATATTATGGTAAAAATAAATGTTCCGATAAATATCCTCACACCATCTTAACAGCATGATCACTGCCGGAGCATACATCATATAATGAGGGAAAACACCTACTATCCCCAACAGGATTCCTTTTATCCCATAGTTACAGAAGGCTGTGCTTAAAAAGAGCCCCAGCGAAAAACCGTATTTAACAGCCATTCCACCACAGAAGATCAGTCCCAGATAAGTTGTAGACATAATGATCAGAATCAGAAAGCCCTTAGCTCTCCTGCATAAGACATACCGGAAAAGGACACTACTGTCCACCTCCATATATTTCATCTGATACAGTACGTCCTCTCCCAAAAGGTCTGTCTTTATCAACAGACTGTTTCTTCCGAAATATACTGCAGACACCCCTGCCAGAAAACCCAGCAGGAATAGAAAACGCAACGGAAGTTTTCCACCTGACATTATATCATTGTTCCATCTCATTTCAGATCCGATCCCTGTAAATCACCGTTATGCTAGTATATGCGGACAACAGGAGGAATCATGCGTATCGTATTTTGATGCATACGTCAAGATGCCGCATATCGTTTTGGCATCCTGGATTTTGCATTCATAGATCATTTGTTTCAGTTCTCCTACAGAGTATGCCTCCACATTAATAAACTCATCTTCATCCAGATGCTGGCTTCCTCTGTCCTTCAGACCTCTTGCAAGATAAATGTCTATTTTTTCATTACAGAAAGCAACCGTAGTATAGATTGAGGTCAATAACTCCACATGATCGGTATGATAGCCGGTCTCTTCCTGCAGTTCTCTCATTGCCGCCTGATCTGTGGGTTCTTCTCTCCCGTTCAGTCCACCTGCGGGAATCTCCAGAGTCTCCCGTTCCAGAGCATTACGATACTGCCGGACCATCAAAAGCTTTCCATCCTCACGTACCGCTACCACCGCAGCAGCCCCCTTATGATCGATCAAATCCCATTTTGCAATATTTCCGTTGGGTATCTGCATCGTATCCTGATAATAATCGATAATGGCGCCTTTCGCTACCAGATTGCGGCTGATACGCTTGAATTCTCCCATGACTTATCGTCCCTTCTCATTCAAATCCTATACTTACTTGCTTTCCAGTAATTTATCTACGCTTACCATCTTGACACACAGCACGAACAGATCCGTAGCCATCGCCATCTCTTCCGGTGTCGGGAAGGAAGGTGCAATACGGATATTGGAATCCTTTGGATCCTTCTTGTAGGGGAAGGTTGCTCCTGCTCCGGTCAGAGTCACGCCTGCTTCTTTACATTTTGCCACAATCTTCTTGGCACAGCCCTCCATGGCATCAAAAGAGATAAAATATCCGCCGTTAGGCTTGGTCCAGCTGCCGATGCCCAGTCCTCCCAGTTCCTCCTCCAGAACCTGTAATACTGCCTCGAACTTAGGTCTCATAATCGCTGCGTGCTTCTTCATATGTTCACGTACACCATTAATATCCTTGAAATAACGTACATGGCGTAACTGGTTGATCTTATCATAGCCAATGGTCTGGATAGTCATGGACTTACGCATATCATCCAGATTTGCCTTGGAAGAAGCTATAGCTGCAATACCTGCTCCCGCAAAGGTTACCTTGGAGGTGGAACAGAACTCGAATACCATGTCCGGATGTCCTGCTTTCTCACACTCGGAAAGAATCTCTAACAGCTGATCCTGTCTGTCATCATATAAATGATGGATGGCATAGGCATTATCCCAGAAAATACGGAAATCCGGTGCGGCAGGCTGCAATGCTGCGAAACGTCTTACAGTCTCATCGGAGTAGGAATAGCCCTGAGGGTTGGAGTATTTCGGTACACACCAGATACCCTTGATGGCAGGATCTTCAGACACCAGCTTCTCTACCATGTCCATATCCGGTCCTTCGGGTGTCATGGGCACATTGATCATTTCGATCCCAAAATGTTCCGTAATGCCAAAGTGTCTGTCATATCCGGGTACCGGGCATAGAAACTTTACATGATCCAGTTTGCACCATGGAGTACTTCCCATAATACCATGTGTCATGGCACGGGAGACTGTATCGTACATAATTGTCAGACTGGCATTGCCACAGACAATCACATTCTCCGGCTGTACACCCATAATATCTGCCATCAGCTTCTTCGCCTCCGGAATACCGTCCAGTCCTCCATAATTTCTCACATCCATTCCATCCTCAGCCTTCATAGCGCTTTGAGAATTTACAGCATCCAGAAAATCCATTGCCATATCCAGTTGATTGACAGCAGGCTTACCTCTTGACATATCCAGTTTCAGGCCTTTGCCTTTTGCATCTTCATAGGCAGAACCTAATTCTGCTTTCAATGTTAAAAGTTCTTCTTTGGTTAATTCCTGATATGCTTTCATTTCGTACCATACCTTTCTCGTCTTTTCCACTTGGAATGCGCTTTCTTCTGTAGATATTGGATAATCGTATACAATCATACACTCCGAATATCATACTATAAGAAAGTTCTTTGTACAATACCCTTTTTACAAATTTTCTTAAAATCAACGGTATTCAGCCCTCACCGTATACAAAAAAGCTGTTATGCTTTAATAGCACAACAGCTTTTCTTACTTTGTATGAAATTGTCATTTCTGACTGGTCAGTTATTTGGCGTAATCAATTACGCGGCTTTCACGGATCACATTTACCTTGATCTGTCCGGGATATTCCAATTCAGCTTCGATCTGCTTGGAAATATCTCTTGCCAACAGTACCATATCGGCATCTGTAATCTGCTCGGGCACTACCATAACACGAACTTCACGACCTGCCTGAATAGCAAAAGATTTATCTACACCTTTGAAATTGTTTGTGATATCTTCTAACTGTCTTAATCTGCTAGTATAGGTTTCCAGTGTTTCCCTTCTAGCTCCCGGTCTTGCAGCAGATATTGTATCAGCAGCTTGTACAATACATGCAATCAGGGAAGTAGGCTCTACATCGCCATGGTGAGATTCCACTGCATTGATAACAGTAGCATTCTCCTTGTATTTCCGACACAGTTCAGCACCCAGCTGAATATGGGAACCTTCCATTTCATGGTCAACTGCTTTACCGATATCATGCAGCAGTCCGGCTCTCTTGGCAAGTCTCACATCCAGTCCCAGTTCCGCTGCCAGAAGACCTGACAACTGTGCGACCTCGATGGAATGCTTCAATGCGTTCTGACCATAGCTGGTACGGAATTTCATCTTACCGAGTAATCTTACAAGTTCCGGATGAATGCCATGTACACCGACCTCCAGTGTAGCGGCTTCACCCTCTTCCTTGATCATTACTTCGACTTCTTTTTGCGCCTTCTCTACCATTTCTTCGATTCTGGCGGGATGTATACGTCCATCCACGATCAGTTTCTCCAGCGCAATCCTTGCTACTTCACGACGGATCGGATCAAATCCGGACAGGATGACTGCTTCCGGTGTATCATCAATGATCAGATCTACACCTGTCATTGTCTCAAGGGTACGGATATTACGTCCCTCTCGTCCAATGATACGACCTTTCATTTCATCATTCGGTAGCTGTACAACGGAAATTGTAGTCTCAGAGACATGATCTGCTGCGCATCTCTGTATTGCGTTAACCACATATTCCTTTGCTTTCTTGTCTGCTTCTTCTTTGGCCCGACTCTCCATTTCCTTGATCATCACGGCCGATTCATGCTTCACTTCATCTTCAACAATTTTCAATAAGTAGTCTTTTGCTTGTTCAGAGGTTAATCCGGAAATTCGTTCCAGTTCCTGTACACGCTGCTCATTCAGTCTGGAGACTTCTTCCTTCATGCGATTGAGGGATTCTTCTCTGGATGCTAAACTTGCTTCGCGCTTCTCGATGGCATCTGCTTTCTTATCGATGTTCTCTTCCTTCTGCTGAACTCTGCGCTCATACCGCTGGGCTTCCGCTCTGCGTTCCTTGATCTCCTTGTCCAATTCATTCTTGGTACGAATGGACTCTTCCTTGACTTCCAGGAGTGACTCGCGCTTTTTGTTCTCTGCAGTCTTCAGGGCTTCATCAATAATCTCTCTTGCCTTTTCCTCTGCGTTGCCGATAGTTCCCTCCGCATTCTTCTTCAGACGTGCGGTGGTAACTTTTGCTGTGATCAGCACTGCAGCGATAATGACAATAACAGAAGCCACTAATACTATTACAATATTAGTGTCCACTACAGGAGCACCTCCTTATGAAATTTTCATTGTACGTTTTGCTTCGACAATACAAATTATCGTTCATAATAGAATGTAATATATGTACATTCTAACAAGCAATTCACAACAGTATTAGTGTAAACTGAAATTACACCCCTGTCAAGTACAAGTCGCAATTACTCCAAAAATAGTTCCCTTATCAAAAAAATCTTTGTGCATTATTTCTCGAAGTATTTCTTACTGTTGCCGTGCAATCCACGTTTCTAAAAATCATCACCGTGAAGGTCTCCTATTGCCTTGCGGATAGCCTCTGTCGAAAAGCCCTTTCTTGCAAGAAAAGCATATATTTTCTGTCGTTCTTTCCAGTCTGTTTCTCCAGCATCCGGATCATAATGTTTCTTACGGAGCAGTTCCCTGATCATATTCTGTTCATCCTGCTCCCCTCCATTTTCTCTCCAGTTCTGCCATGCTTCTTCTATAGTGGCTGTAGAGATTCCCTTGCCCAGCAGATCCTGTTCAATCCGTCTTCTGCTACGACTGTTCTCATGATAAGTGATATAGTCCACCGCATATCGCAGATCATCAATATAATGAAATCCCGCCACGTAATCAATTGCCTGTTCTATGATCTCCGGTGGATAAAAGCCCTGCTGCAATTTCGTCTGTAACTGCGATGTGGTATACTCTCTCCCCTGCAACAGATTCATAGCTCTCAGTCTGGCTCTCCTTGGGAGTACTTCCTGCATGATTGCCCGGTAGTCTTCCTCATGTAGTTCTCCACCCTCTTTTATATGATAGAGACGCAATTCGCCTTTGTATAATACAAAGGCGAATTCCTGATCAATATATACTTTACTTCTCGATTTGGATAGTTCCGTAACCTGTGTTACCAGCATGGATCTAATCTTCCTTCTCTGTTGTGGCAGTCACATCTGCCTTTAATCCGTAATGTTCTCTGACTTTTTCTGCAATCTCATCGCAGATTGCAGGATTATCCTTCAGATACTGTTTGGCATTTTCTCTTCCCTGTCCGATCTTGTTACCCTCATAGGCATACCAGGCTCCGGACTTGGCTATAACATCACAGCTTGCTGCCAGATCCAGAATATCTCCTACCATGGAAATACCTTCTCCGAACATAATATCAAACTCTGCTTCCTTAAAAGGAGGCGCAATTTTATTTTTTACAATCTTCACGCGGGTGCGGTTACCGATCACCTCGCCCCCCTGCTTCAATGCCTCGATTCTTCTGACGTCCAATCTTACAGAGGAATAGAACTTCAGTGCACGTCCACCGGTGGTAGTCTCCGGATTGCCGAACATAACACCAACTTTCTCACGCAGCTGGTTAATAAAAATAACTGTACAATTTGATTTGCTGATTACAGCAGTCAGCTTGCGCAGTGCCTGGGACATCAATCTGGCCTGCAGACCTACATGGCTGTCTCCCATATCACCGTCAATCTCTGCCTTTGGTACCAGTGCTGCAACGGAGTCTACTACAATAATATCAATCGCACCGGAACGTACCATAGTCTCAGTGATCTCCAGTGCCTGCTCTCCGTTATCCGGCTGAGAAATGTACAGGTTATCAATATCTACGCCGATATTCTTCGCATAGACAGGATCCAATGCATGCTCTGCATCGATGAATCCTGCAATACCGCCTCTCTTCTGCACCTCGGCTATCATATGCAGGGTAACGGTGGTCTTACCACTGGATTCCGGTCCGTAGATTTCAATGATTCTTCCCTTGGGAATCCCTCCCAGTCCCAATGCTATATCCAAACTTAAAGAACCGGTGGGAATCGTCTCCACATTCATCTGCGCCGTGGGATCTCCCAGTTTCATTACTGCACCCTTTCCGTACTGCTTCTCAATCTGGCTCAGTGCTGCATCCAATGCTTTAAGCTTATCGTCTTTTTCCATGTTAATCTCCTTTTGCTTAAGGAACAAATGTTCTGCTTTTTATTTAGGATAAAACATTTGTTCGTGTTTGTCAATGTCTATTTTTATTATATATATTTTGTGTCCATTAAAACTCTCTCATAAGCATTCCCCCTTATTTTTCGTTCCGATAATCGTCTGAAATTTTGGCGAATGCCTGAATTTTCGATAATCAGAGATAAAAAGATACAAAAAGAATGTATCACACCTCCCCACTTCCCGCAAGGACACATGATACATTTTCTGCGTTTTCAGCACTATCTACAATTTTCTACCCTTCTATTTTGAGGGTATCTCACAAAATATTTTTTTGTTACTTTTTACCAAAAGTGACCTTGCTGAAATATTTCAAAATACAACTGCGCATGAGAATCAGTGCAGCAGATGCAGATGCCTCCCTGATCTGGCTGCGGTTTCCGGAAAAATGATACTCCTTCACTGTGACTTCTCCCTTTACGCTGCATCCGATATATACCAGTCCCACGGGCTTCTCCGCAGTTCCACCGTCCGGTCCCGCAATTCCGGTCACTGCCACTGCCACATCCGCTTTCATCAATAGTGCAGCTCCCTTTGCCATCTCTCCGGCCGTTTTACTGCTGACGGCACCGTATTTGTCCAGTGTGCTCTTGCGCACACCCAGAAATTTCCGTTTTGCCTTATTGGAATAGGTCACAAGACCGGCCTTGTAGCACTCCGATACTCCGGGGACATTGATGATCCTTGCTGCGATCATACCTCCGGTACAGGACTCTGCGGTAGTCACTGTCAGCTTATTTGCCAGCAGCAGATCCGCCACTGCCATTTCCAGAGTAGTCTGTGCCTTGGTACTGTAAATATCCGCACCAAAGCGGGATTTTAATTCCTTCACTACTGGCTTAATTGCTTTTCCTGCTGTCTTGGCATTTTCCCCGGAAGCGGTTACCCGGATATGTACCTCTCCTGTCCTGGCATAGGTAGCGATCGTGGGGTTGGTCTGTCCATCGATCAGATCCTTCAGGGTATCCTCCACCTGACTCTCCGGCACGCCACATATTTTTACCATTTGAGAACAGATGATTCCCGGTGTTAGTTCATCCAGATAAGGCAATACCTTCTGTTCAAACATAGGAATCAATTCCGCAGGTGGACCCGGCAGTAAAACGATACGATTGCTTCCGGTTTCAAGTATGATTCCGGGTGCTGTCCCGTTATCATTGTCCAATACTTTTGCCCCCTCCGGCACCATAGCCTGTTTCCAGTTATTCTCTGTCGGCTGCAGATCCCTTACCGCAAAAAACTCAGCGATCCGCTCCATGCTGTGGTCATCCACTGACAGATCTTTCCCACAGACTTTCGCCACCGTCTCCTTGGTCAGATCATCTTCTGTTGGTCCAAGACCACCGGACAATATAATTACATCTGAACGATCCATGGCACATTTTATCACACTCGCAAGCCTGTCCGCATTATCTCCCACCACGGTCTGATAATAACACTCCAGTCCTACCTCCGCCAGTTTCTCCGCAAGATAAGATGCGTTCGTATTTACAATATTTCCCAGTAATATTTCAGTACCTACACAGATAATCTCTGCTGTCATACACTTACCGCCTTTCGCTAACGTTATCCTTGTCATAGAGTTATCCACAGACAGTATACTACACTTCCGGAATGTAGAAAAGATAATTCTTCCAGAAATAAATACAACCGTTTACCCTTAACTCTTTTTAAACGAATTACAATGGGAAATGGAACTTAATGCGGCGAACGCCGCGATATAAAATAAGATTGGCAGCGATTTGGGCTGGCAATCTTATGAATAGCGTGGCTCATTGCGGATGGCAGCCTCAATGAGCCCACATAACTTTCCATTTACTTCGTATCTTTCATAACGTCCTTATTCTTCACCAGATAATCAATCAGGGACACTACGGTAAGAATCAATGCAATCCACATAATAATGTCAGTGAGGATCTGCAGCTGTGGGAAGTTGGCGATCATCAGGCAGATCATGATCATCTGGAAGGTGGTCTTGAACTTGCCCCAGTAGCTTGCAGCAATGACTACGCCATTATCGGAAGCAATCAGTCGGAAACCACTGATGATGAACTCTCTGGCGATAATGATGATGACCACCCAGGAGGGGATGCGTTTCATCTCGATCAGTGCGATCATGGCGGAACATACTAACAGCTTATCCGCCAGTGGATCCATGAACTTACCGAAGTCGGTGATCAGATTGTATTTTCTTGCGATCTTACCATCGATCATATCCGTCAGGCTGGCAACAATGAAGATAGCCAGTGCGATCATATCCGTCATGAAGGTGTTATCACCGAACCATCCGGCCTGGCCTCCCAACAGCAGAATAATAAACGGTACGATCAAAATCACACGAAAAATAGTTAGCTTGTTGGGCAGATTCATCTTACTCATGGTATATTTCTCCTATCAGATCATATTCATTGGAACCGGTGACCAGAACCTTGACAAAATCTCCGGTCATCAGATTCGCTGAAGTATTTACGAACAGATAGCCGTCCACATTAGGGGCATCTCTGTAGGTTCTTGCAACATAAGTCTCTTCGTCCGCAACCTTGCCCTCAATCATTACGGTCAGGATACGTCCTACCATATCCTCCGCCTTGTCAAAAGCGATTGCCTGCTGCAGTTCCATCAGTTCATCTCTGCGGAATTCCTTGACTTCCTGCGGCACCTGGTCTACCATGGTGGCTGCGGGAGTATCTTCCTCCTGGGAATAGGGGAATACACCCAGACGATCAAATTCCATCTCATTGACAAAACGATACAGCTCTTCGAAATCCTCCTGGGTCTCTCCGGGGAATCCGCTGATCAGAGTGGTCCGTAAGCAGATATCGGGAATCTTCTCCCGAAGCTTCCCGATGATGGCACGAAGCTCTGCCTGGTCGGTACGTCTTCCCATACGTTTTAACACGTTGTCGGAAGCATGCTGGATGGGAATATCCAGATAGTTACAGACCTTGGGTTCTGCGGCAATGGCCTCGATCAACTCATCTGTGATCTCCTCTGGATAACAGTACAAAATACGGATCCAGTAGATACCCGGGATCTGTGCAAGTTCATGCAAAAGCCTGGGCAGTTCCTTTTTCCCATACAGGTCCACACCGTACAGCGTGGTCTCCTGCGCTACCAGGATCAGTTCCCGTACGCCCTTATTCGCCAGTTCTCTGGCTTCCTTTAACAGGCTCTCCATGGGAACACTGCGGTAATTGCCCCTGACCTTCGGAATAATGCAGTAGGTACAGTGTTTGTCACAGCCCTCCGCAATTTTCAGATACGCAAAATGTCCGCCTGTAGTGACAACCCGGTTGGTCTCTGTCACAGGGGCGGCATTGATATCTTCATAATGATTCTGTTTCTGGCCTGCCAGAATTTCCTCCAGAGCGGCCACAATCTCATTAATTGCAGTAGTACCGATAATGGCATCCACCTGTGGAATCTCCTTCTGGATCTCCTCTCGGTAGCGCTGGGCGAGACACCCGGCTGCGATCAAAGCTTTGATCTGTCCGCTGTCCTTCAGTTCTCCCATCTGCAATAATGTGTTGATGCTTTCTTCCTTGGCATCACCGATAAAGCAGCAGGTATTTACAACCACTGCGTCAGCCTCTGCTTCATCGTCAGTGAAGGTATAACCTTTTTCCTGGAGCATGCCAAGCATCTTCTCGGAATCGACAAGATTCTTGTCACAGCCCAGGGATACAAACAATATCTTCATGTGTCTTATGCTTCCTCATCATCACCAAGGATTTTGATCTTGCCCTGGTTCAGTTCCTCTACAGCAATAGACAGCGGCTTATCAACCTTAGCGGTTACCAGCGGCTCGTCGCCTGCGATGATCTGTCTTGCTCTCTTGGCAGTTGCCATAACGATAGAATAACGGCTGTTGACTACAGGTGCTTCACCGGGTTCTACCTCGCTGTTTACTACTTTCATTAAGTCGGTATAAGAGGGATGTAACATTTTATTTTGCTCCTTTCGCGAAACCTTTCAGTTCCTCTCTGATCTCTTTGATAAATTCTCCACGACGGGACGGTTCGTTTTTCGCCGCTTCCACAAGCTTCTGCACTTCTGCAGCGCACACGTCCAGATCATCGTTCACTACTATATAATCATAGGCATCCATGCCTTCTGATTCTTCATAAGCCCGGGCCAGTCTCTGTGCAATAACATCCGCTGTCTCGGTTCCTCTGCCCACCAGTCTCTTCTGCAGTTCTACTGCATTGGGTGGGGTTACGAATAATAACAGGCTCTCCGGGAACTGTTTCTTGATCTTCATGGCTCCCTGGATTTCAATCTCTAAGATCACATCCTTGCCTGCCTGCATCTGCTCTTCCACATATGCTTTCGGCGTTCCGTAATAATTGCCGCAATACTGAGCATACTCGATAAAACCGTTTTTTGCAATATTTTCTTCGAATTGTTCTCTGGTGCGGAAGAAATATTCTCTTCCGTCCTCCTCGCCTTCTCTGGGCTGTCTGGTAGTCATGGAAATAGACAACGCATAATTGTCATATTCCGATAATAGTTTTTTCACCAGTGTTCCTTTTCCGGCTCCGGAGAATCCGGAAATCACCATCAATATTCCTTTATTCTGCATCTTTTTCACTGTCCTCTTTTTCTTCTTCCGGCAAAAATGCCTGCGCTCTTCCCGCAATTGTCTCCGGCAAAAGTGCCGACAGAACGACCTGACTGTTCTCCATGACCAGTACCGATTTTGTCTTCCGTCCCTGGGTGGCATCAATTGCCTGCCCTGTCTCCTTGGCCTTCTGCACCAGACGTTTGATGGGGGCGGCCTCCGGACTGACGATGGCAATGATCTTATCCGTATTTACAATATTGCCAAATCCTACATGGATCAATCGGTTCATGGTATCACCTTTCGTAACTGTGCAGTCCCCTTCGCAAAATCACAAGCCATCCTGTCTTCCGCTGCCTCACAGCTTGTTTTACTCATTTTGGGAAGGTAACTCTATTCAATATTTTGAATCTGTTCCCTGACCTTTTCGATCTCGGTCTTTAACTCAATGGCACAGTTGGAAATCTCCAGGTCGTTAGACTTGGACAGGATGGTGTTGGCTTCGCGGTTCATCTCCTGTGCCAGAAAATCCAGCTTTCTTCCGATGCTGCCACCAGCCATCAGTGTACTCTTCGTGGTCTCGATATGACTGCGCAGTCTGACCAGTTCCTCATCCACGCATACCTTATCTGCGAAGATCGTCACTTCCGTCAGAAGCCGTCCCTCATCCACTGTGGTATCCACTAACAGTTCTTTCACACGATCTTCCAACCGCTGACGATATTCTGCGATGATCTGAGGAGAACGCTCTGTAATGAAATCTACCAGCTTTAGCATACCGTCCAGTTTCGTAATGAGATCGTCCCGAAGATGTTCCCCTTCGGTGATCCGGGTCTGTACGAACATCTCGCAGGCACCCGTTAAGGCTCTCTGCAGTTCCTTCCACAACTCTTCCTCGTCGATATCCTGCTCTTCCATCACGAAGACATCCGGATACTTGGACAGCGTCGATACTCTGATATCGCAGTCTAAATCAAAATCATCAGCCATCTGCTTCAGGTATCCCAGATATTCCGCCGCCAGTTCCTTATTGTAGCGGACATTGGAGGTATTCTCGGAAAAATCTTCATAAGTAATGAACAAATCTACTTTGCCCCTGGAAATGTAATTCTTCAGTTCACTGCGGATCGCAGATTCGAAGAAATTCAGCTTCTTCGGCATTTTGATGTTCACGTCAAGGTAGCGATGATTTACAGACTTCATCTCTACGGTAAACTTTCTGTTATTCTCGGCAGTCTCACATCTGCCAAATCCCGTCATACTCTTGATCATAACTTCTCCTGTTGTAAGGGTGCATATAACCTTCCGTCTTTTGGACTAAAGATTATTATAAGTTAATCCGGGGGACTCCGTCAAGTGTAGTGCCCCTATTTCCTACCTTCTATTTTATTTCCACTCATCATAATGCTCCAGAAAATGATGTTTCACACCATCTTCTTTATAAGCGATGATCGTACGTAAGTTTACATTTTCCACACTCTTGAAAATATTCCCTTCGATAAAGGGATTTGTCTGCTTCAGGGAAGCGATCAGGTTCTTGATCTCCATGCGTTTAGAGGGACTGCTGCCATCGGTACGGCAGGTGGTACAGGTATCCGTAAACCGGCAGGCACACTGGATAAAATGCAGATCATTGTAGTCTCTCCAGTGCTTGATGTCATCCTCGCGGATCAGATACATGGGCCGGATCAGCTCCATGCCCTCAAAATTCGTGCTGTGAAGCTTCGGCATCATGGTCTGCACCTGTCCGCCGTATAACATTCCCATCAGGATTGTCTCGATGACATCATCATAATGATGTCCCAGGGCAATCTTGTTGCAACCCAGTTCCTTCGCATGGCTGTACAGATAGCCCCTCCGCATTCTGGCACACAGATAGCAGGGGGAATCCTCTATATCATACACTGCATCAAAAATCTGGGATTCGAAAATGGTGATGGGAATATCCATCAGCTTCGCATTATTCTCAATAATTTTACGATTGGCTTCGCTGTATCCGGGATCCATGACTAAAAATACAAGTTCAAAAGGGAACTTGTTATGACGCTTCAGCTCCTGGAACAGCTTTGCCATCAGCATGGAATCCTTACCGCCGGAGATGCATACGGCGATTTTGTCGTTCTCCTGGATCATATCGTATTCATTAATGGCCTTGGCGAATCGGGAAAACAGAACCTTATGGAACTTCTTGCGGATGCTCTTCTCGATATCCAGCGCTCTCTGATTCACTTCCGTCTGGGGCTGTTCCTTCTGCATCAGATTCAAAAGCCATCCGGTATAGCCGCCCTGTAAGCTGTAGGCATCCATTCCCTGTTCTCTGAAATACTCTGCGGAAATCTTACTGTTCTGTCCACGGCTGCAATACAGAATTACCTTTTTATCCCCCACTGCCTCAGCCAGTCTGTCTACAAGTTCACATTCGGAAATGGCGATGGCACCGGGGATTTTGCCATAATTTACCGCTTCATCCCCTCTGGTATCCACCAGTACAAAACTTTCCGGCTCCCATGTCTGCACTTCTTCCCATGTAACCTCACTGGGGTATATTGTTACTTTATCTTTCATTTTTAAATTCCTTTACTCTGCCCGAACAGGCAGTCTATTGTTTTTCCTCTCTCAGTCTGCTACACTGTTATTAAAAATATGGTAACTGAATCGTTACATAACATCCATAGAAAGGCACACAAATGATTCCTTATACTACTTTAGATTCCATTATAGCCCAAATGCCCGAACGCACCGGACACACTCTGTTAGATGAGAAACAGGGGTGTGTAAACGGCTGCCGCATGGGTGTATCCCTCTATCGCAATACAGAATATCACATGACGCAAAAGCATGACGACCAGGAAGGCTTCTTCGTGTTGGACGGAAAAGGATATGCTCTCGTCGGCGACGAAGAAATCCCTCTGCTGCCCGGTACCGCCTTTATGGTACCGGCTCACACAGATCATGTGATCAGACGGGATCCCTCCTGTGACTGCTGTAAGGTACTGTGGTTCCACGCCGCAGCAGAATGATCCTCAGTCCCCACATACCGCTAGGAGCTCCGGAAGCTGTGCCTGAAGTTCAGTCAGGCTGTCACACTTTTTATCTACCATGGCAAGAATCTCCTCTGTGGGCGGCAGCTGATCCGGCACCATTACCGTATACAAGCCAGCTGCATAGGCAGAGCGGATGCCGTTAAAGGAATCCTCAACGGCCAGTGCCTGTCCGGGGGCAACGCCCAGTTCTTCACAGGCCTTCAGATAAATATCCGGTGCAGGCTTGCCATTTTCCACCATATCCCCACAGACGATCTTCTGAAAATATCCTGTAATTCCGGCTCTGTCTAAATGTTCCATGACCGCTGCTTTTCTGGTGGATGATGCCAGCGCTGTAGGAATCTGATTCTGCTTCAGATATTCCAGGATCTCATGCACACCCGGTTTCTCCGGGAGACCATCCCGTTCTTCCTTTTCCTTAAATCTCCGGCTGCAGTCCTCGTGTAACTCCTCAAAAGATACATTGATCCCCTGCTCTGCCTTCGCTGCCTCGAACACTTCCTTCGTACCCTGTAAGGTTCTGCCGATACAGGCCTTGGAAATCTCATCCACATTTTTAAGCCCCGTAGGCTCTGCCGCCTCTCTCCAGCACTCCATGTAGATCCTCTCGGTGTCAAATAACACACCGTCCATGTCAAATACCACTGCGGTTATTGTTTTTTTCATACTTCTCCTCATATTTGAATCCTGTATAGATTGTAAAGTAAAGGAAGCCTGTCAAAGACTTCCCTTGTATGTATCTATCCCAAGTCTCATTTTACCAGTCAGAGCCCCAGTCATCGTATCCAGAGTCCCAACTGTCATTGGAATCCCAACCGGAATCCCAGCTGTCATCATCCCAGTCGCTGTCATTATCACTGCTGTCTTCATAAGGAGTGTAATAGGAGGAATCCTCAAAATCCTCATAGTCCGCACCGCTGTCATAGCTGTAGGAATCGTAGTAACTCTCATAGTCACTGTCCATCCAGGATTCGTACGGTGCATATTGCCAGGAATCATTCTCCCACTCATACCAGTCCCCATAATAGTAATAGCTCCGGCCTCCATAAGTGTAGTAACCGGTATCCGGTCCGCTTTCCCCTATGAGTGCAAAAACAACTGACAATATTATGATCGCCACTATTGTTATCAGGCAAATAGGAAAAAGAGCTTTTGACAAGTTTTTTTCCGATTGTCTCTGCTGCGCAGAAACAGAATCTCCTGGAGCCGGTTTCGCAGCCTTCGGCTGCTGGTGTGCCTTCTGCACTGCCACCCTCTCCTTCATCTTCTGATAAAGTTCATTGACTGCGTATGCTTCATCAGTCCCCTTATAACGTACTGCCCGGGTGCCGTCCTCCTTATTCTTATAGACCACGAAGGTTCCGTCGGTCTCGTCCTTGTAAATACCGAAGGCTCTGGCTCCCTTGTAATCCTCGCCGATAAAGGTCCGCATCTCCTCCAGCGGAAGGTTCATCTCCTTCGCCCAGGCTTTCAATTCCTCGATGGTCTGCGGAACGCCGTTGGCATGACGGTTATAGTTATTGTTCACTCCCCCACAGTTCGGGCAGACCTGATCGAAATCGTTAATCCAGCTGCCGCACCAGTCGCATTTTATCTTCATGTTCCCCTCCTGAAAATACACATTACAATAGTTTCTGTTTTATTGTACCACGTTCTGCATCTGCTGCCAACATAAAAGAGGACTCCGAAGAATCCTCTCAGCAGCCTGCTCTATACCATACTTTTTCCGCATTTCCAACAACGCTTCCGGATTTTCTGTCCCAGTTTTTCACCGCTCTTATCATTTCAATGGATCCAGAAGCTTCTTCACCTCGTCTGGATGCTCTCCTGTAGCCGCCGCTATCTGTTCTACTGATAAGCCATTCCTATACATCCTGACAATAATATCTGTCCTGCCTTGCTCTATTCCTCTTTCTATCCCGGCTTCCACTCCCCGGTCATATACATAGGCATCCTCTGCCTTACGGTCCATCACGCATTTCATGTGTTCCTCATACTGCGCCTTCGCCCAGCGGCTCAGGCTCATATGTTCTATCTCTTTGATTGCCTCTAAAATTCCGGCATTTTTCGTCTGCATCCGCAACATATCCAGATCTCCCTCCGTTCTTACATTAAAAAATCGTATCCACTCATCTATCGTCTGTCCCATCAGGGCTTTGTTCAGTTCTATCACATGCAGCTCCACCAGATTGCTGAGCAGTCTCCCTTCTTCATCCCGCAGCAGGTATGTCTTATGATACTGCCGGTCTTCCGTCAGGTTGAAATCCAGGATGCTGATCGCCACGCAGCGTTTCATCACGTCATAGCTTCTGCCAAAAGGAACCTCTTCCGTCAGCATCTTCCCTAAATAGAACAGTTGTCTCCTGTCCCAGTTCCTGACTGCCTTCACCTGAAGTTCTATGTTGATCTTCGTATCATCATTCAGTTCCACCAGGACATCCAGAATCCCCTGCTTCTGGTAACGGTATCGTCTCCACAGGTGTGTATTCAGCAGTCGTGTACTCCGGATCCTGTCCACCGGGATATTCAACACTACACTGATAAAGTACTTTCGGATCACCGCATTACGGAACAGTTCCTTCATACAGTAATCCCATTTGGGGCTGATGATCATCTGCATTCTCCTCTCACGCTTACCACAGGAGAACACTCTAAAAACAAAATGAAAAACCAGATTTTCCACTCGTTCTGCTTCTTCTCCTGCTCTGTTGTAATTATCGGGTAATAAAGCAGGGATTCCTCTGAAGTCATAGACACCGGCTCATGCCGGTATAGAAATTCGAATTAGAAAATCTGCTTACAAGTAGAGAATAACAGACCTGTATTTCATTGTCAACGTGGCAAAATAGCAAAATCTGCACTATGTGAATTTGGACATTATGTCTTGCTAATACCTGTCTGCAGTGAACAGACATATTCTCGCATAATTAAAAAGAGGACTCCGAAGAATCCTCTTGGCAGTCTGCTCTATACTATGCTTTCACTGCATTGTCAGCAGCACTTCCGAATCATGCTCACATGTTCTACCTCTTTTATTGCCTCTATGATTCCGTCATTTTTGATCTTTTCTTCTGTCATTGTAACCCCACTTTCTGATTCTATATTATCACGTTACCCGGATCAGAGCAATTAAATTTGTTACTATGGGGATACAGCCTTTACTTTCTGCTGATGAGAGGATCTAACGGACGGACTCTGCCTCCCACTCCACTACGGATCCATTGGATGCATCGATCGTAAAGTCATATTCCGTGCCGCCGTAGATGATCTTTCCTTCGTACTCCGGACGTCCATCGTCATAATCGAATTGCCATTCGTAGATGTCCTTTTCCGTTGCACCGCTTACACGGCCAAGCGCCGTCTGCTTTGCATCTGCTTCACTGACAGTGACGTTATTGCTATTACTGCCACTCCATCCTGCTGCTTTTTCTTCATATCCGGAGCTGATGACCTCACCGGTATCAACAGCAATTTCATAGTCATATTTCGCACCGCCTGCATACCATTCAATTTCATATACCTGACGTCTGCCTTCATAGTCCAGTTTGGACTTGGTGATCGTCGCATCCGAGGTCTTCACTCCGGCATGCTCCAGTGCAATCTTCTGTGCCGTTTCCTCGTTCACTGTGCCGGTTGCGGTCTGCGCAGGAGCCGTGGCAGGGCTCTGCGTCGTAGCAGGAGTACCTGTAGTGGGGTCTGCCGCCTCCGTCTGTGCCTGGGTATCTGCCGTATTCTTCTCCCGGCTGCTCATTTCCATGACAGCACCTGTCTCTGCGTTAATAGTGTAGGCATAGTTATAGTCACCCGAAGTAAACTCGACCTTATAGCAGAACGCCCCTGCTACTTCATTCAGGGTAGTCTCTGAAATCGTTGCATTCTCCGCAGCTATATTGGCTGCCTTTAGTGCTGTCTCCTGTGCTGCTTCCATACTGATCAGCTGTGCCTGCTCCTGCGCCTGGCTGCTTTGCTGCTGATTCGTTACTGTATTACCGCCACATCCGGTCATAGCCACCGCCAGGGAAAGTGCTGCTCCGGTTAAAAACCATTTTCGCTTCATCATCTGTCTTTACCTCTTTCTGTCAAAGTGAATTGCGTAGATTGTAGCAGACAGACTCTTATGATGTCAATAGATAGATTTTCTCCATTACGAATGGGAGTTCAATGAATCCAGAAGCCTCTTCACCTCGTCTGGATGCTCTCCTGTAGCCGCCGCTATCTGTTCTACTGATAAGCCATTCCTATACATCCTGACAATAACATCTGTCCTGCCTTGCTCTATTCCTTTCTTTATTCCTTGCTCCATTCCTTGCTCTATTCCTCTTTCTATCCCAGCTTCCACGCCCCGGTCATATACATAGGCATCTTCTGCCTTACGGTCCATCACGCATTTCATGTGTTCCTCATATTGCGCCTTCGCCCAGCGGCTCAGGCTCATATGTTCTATCTCTTTGATTGCCTCTAAAATTCCGGCATTTTTCGTCTGCATCCGCAACATATCCAGATCTCCCTCCGTTCTTACATTAAAAAATCGTATCCACTCATCTATCGTCTGTCCCATCAGGGCTTTGTTCAGTTCTATCACATGCAGCTCCACCAGATTGCTGAGCAGTCTCCCTTCTTCATCCCGCAGCAGGTATGTCTTATGATACTGCCGGTCTTCCGTCAGGTTGAAATCCAGGATGCTGATCGCCACGCAGCGTTTCATCACGTCATAGCTTCTGCCAAAAGGAACCTCTTCCGTCAGCATCTTCCCTAAATAGAACAGTTGTCTCCTGTCCCAGTTCCTGACTGCCTTCACCTGAAGTTCTATGTTGATCTTCGTATCATCATTCAGTTCCACCAGGACATCCAGAATCCCCTGCTTCTGGTAACGGTATCGTCTCCACAGGTGTGTATTCAGCAGTCGTGTACTCCGGATCCTGTCCACCGGGATATTCAACACTACACTGATAAAGTACTTTCGGATCACCGCATTACGGAACAGTTCCTTCATACAGTAATCCCATTTGGGGCTGATGATCATCTGCATTCTCCTCTCACGCTTACCACAGGAGAACACTCTAAAAACAAAATGAAAAACCAGATTTTCCACTCGTTCTGCTTCTTCTCCTGCTCTGTTGTAATTATCGGGTAATAAAGCAGGGATTCCTCTGAAGTCATAGACACCGGCTCATGCCGGTATAGAAATTCGAATTAGAAAATCTGCTTACAAGTAGAGAATAACAGACCTGTATTTCATTGTCAACGTGGCAAAATAGCAAAATCTGCACCTGGTGAATTTGGACATTATGTCTTGCTAATACCTGTCTGCAGTGAACAGACATATTCTCGCATAATTAAAAAGAGGAATCCGAAGAATCCTCTTGGCAGTCTGCTCTATGCCATACTTTTGCCGCATTTCCAGCAGCTCTTCCGGATCATGCTACAACACTTCCGATCAGGCAGAACGGAGCTTCAATTTGCGGACTGTTCAAAACGGAAACCTACTATCTTAAGGTTTTCACTTCTCACTCAGCGTTGCTAGGTATGTCAAAAATATACGTTCCTAAAATGCGTTTATAAGATCCTTCAGGGTGTCTTCCCCATTTTTTAAGTAATAATGGTATTTACAGTATCCATCACGATAAATTTCATCATCACAGCCGCTGGCTTTACATGTTTGTGTAAGACTGCAGGCTGACAATATTACCGATAGCAATAGTGTCACTGCTATCAGCTTTCCTCTTGTATTTTTCATTTTCGTTTTACCTCCCTACGAAATTAACTCTCTCTTCATTATGTCAAATTCTTCCTGTGAAATAAGACCTTTCGATAGCAGATCTGCCATTTTTAAGAGTTCATCAGCCTTGCCGGCATGTGGAGTTGATTGTGACATGTGTGATGCTGTCTGTTCTGCATTCCGATTATTTTCAATCGTTTTATCCTTTGCAATACGAAGATTCCGCTGAAAATCATCAATTTCTTCCATGGTGAAATATGCCATGTCAAAACCCATTTCACTACCATTATACTGGACTGCAAGTATACGGATTTTGGATCTTATATGAATAATAAAATATACGATCATGAAAAAAAATAATACGACTATGATTCCTGTTATCGTATAGACCTCTTCCGCTGCTTCCTGCATCACATCTATTATCATGCCCCCTATGAGACCTACGATTATTAATATAAGATGTATGATTCCTAACACAAGCCAGCGGCTGGGACGATAAGCCTCTTCCCCTGTGCCTGTAATGTCTTTCAAGTCTATTGTCTTGGACTGTTTGTTTTCCCTGACTGTTTTCTTTCCAAACAGGTTAGTTCCTATATCATAGCTTCTGCCAAAAGAGTACAATCTCTTGTCGCTGATGATCGCAAATTCCTCCGGGCACTTTCCGTTTTCCAAATATTTTTCGGAATAGTCTTTGCCCAGGACAGCCACAAAGCGCTCATTCTGCGACATAAAAAGACGTTTGATCCTCCTCTCGTAATCATCTGCATTGCCGCCTTCCTCCAGTTTACACCTGGGGCATACACCGTCAATCAGTTCTGCTCCACATTTCCCACAATACATATTTTTTCTCCTTTGTAATTTCACAGATCTTTATCTTAAAATATACCGATTTTAATCGGCATAGTCAAGAGCATTTTTCTATGAGTAAATAATATAGAAGACATAGAAAGGCGGTGTATTATGGTTTCATACGCTCCACTGTGGGAGACTATGCAGAAAAAAGGCATAACTACTTACACTTTGATCAAAAAACATGATATACCCTCAAAAACGATTTACAATCTCAAGCACAACAAAAACATTTCAACGGCTACACTGGAAATACTCTGTGATATTTTAGAATGTGCTCCAAACGATGTTCTTACTTTTGAAAAATAGACTCTGCATTCATCATATATATGCCAAAAAGTGGAAACCTTATATTTCAAGGTTTCCACTTATCCTTCAGAGCTGCTGACGGGAATCGGACCCGTGACCTCCGCACTACCAATGCGACGCTCTACCGACTGAGCCACAGCAGCATCACGTGACTGCTAACGCAATCACCGTGATTCATTTTATCAAAGGTATTACACTTTGTCAATAGAATTATTTTAAATTATATCTTTTTTTTGCACAATTCATTCATTATACTTTCAGTGATCCGCCTGCGCATCTCCTCCGGGGTCATATCATCGCCGATATGATGACACTGATACATCAGATAAGAGATCATCCGGGCCAGCAGGGCGTTGGTAATGTAAGACATCGGAATATCCTCCCGCAGCTGCCCTCTCTCCTGCGCACTGTCAATGATCTGGCGGATCAACAGATTTATCGGACCGCTTTCCTTCTGTTCCTCCATCCGCTGTCTCAGGAGATTTCCTTCTCTGGAATGGTCTGTCAAAAGATGCAGAAAAGCCATGATGGCATCCACACACTGGGAATGTTCCTCCACCAACAACAGCAGTTTTCCGATCTGTGACTCCATATCCGGACAGGTCTTCAGTCGTTCGAATGCCTGCTCCGTTACCATCTGGATCTCGTACAAAAGCGCACCGACAATGATTTCTTCCTTAGCATCAAAATACTCATAGGCTGTCCCTTTACCGATACCCGCCTGTCCGGTGATCATGGCTACACTCATTTCTGAAATATCCTTGTTTTCCCGTAAAAGTGTGCTGACTGCCCGGTACATGGCGATCACCTTGGGAGGCACCCGGTCCGGCGCCTCCAATCCGGTTATTTTACTCATTTTCTGCATCCCCCGTTTTCCCAGATCTTTGAGATTTTGCCAGTTTTTTCGCTGCTCTTCTCTCCTGTCTGCTTCGTTTATCGAAGATCAGATAGAAGGTCGGAATCAGAATCAGGGTCAAAATTGTGGAGGCCGTCAGACCACCGATAATAACCAATGCCATTCCCTGCATCATGGCACCGTTATCTCCCAGTCCCAGTCCCATAGGGATCATGGACAGAATCGTAGTCAGTGTCGTCATCAGGATAGGGCGCAGACGGGTACTGCCGGATGCCACCAGGGCATCCTCTGTGGACATTCCCTCTTTCCTCAGCATATTTGCGGAATCCACGAACAGAATACCGTTATTTACCACAATACCGATCAACATCAGAAATCCCATCAGAGACACCATACTAATGGTACTTTGCGTAATGAACAACAGCAGGAAGGAGCCGATCAGTGCGAAAGGAATACACATCATGACCATAAAGGAGAATCTGGGAGATTCAAACTGCATTGCCATTACCAGGAATACCAGGAATACCGCTATCAGAATTGCCTGCAGCAATGCCCGGAATTCGTCGTTCATCATTCCGGTCATCATACTGTCCGCCGGAGTTACGGAATCCGGAAATACGGTATGGTCTACCAGGTCATTGATGGCATTCTGGGCATCAAATATCTTCTCGGAGGTCATGGTGGAAGTCACGCTGACCTGATACATACCGTCCTGTTTCATGATGGTCTCCTGGCTCTGCGCATACTCAATGTCCGCAATATCTCTCAAAGGGACCACTGTGCCAAAAGAGGTATCCAGTCCCAGATCCATCAAAAGATTCAGATCATCATAGCTTCCTTCCGGGTATTCCAGCCATACCGCATACTCCGAACCGTCATTCGTAATGGTCAACGGATTCATACCGCTCAATACATTATGGATAGTCATGCCGACCTGAATGGGTGTCAGTCCGTACTGCATTGCCTTCAGAGGATCTACCACTACCTTGGCCAGCGTCGTAGCGTTCGCCAGAGAGTTTTCTGTCTTTACAACGCCATCAATCTTCTCGATCTCAGCCTGCAGATCTTCTGCGGCCTGCGCCAGTTCCGCCCGGTCATTCCCCTGTAAATCGATCTCATAGCTGCTGGTGCTCATCATGGAACTCATGCTGCTGCCGGAGGATGCTACGGTAACATCCATATCCGTCATTCCGGCTGCAATCTCATTCCATTTATCTACTACCTGTGCCGTGGTCAGGGTTCTCTTCTTGATCAGGTCGGCGGTAAGAGTTGCACTGGAGCCGCTGATGGATACGGAATAGAATTCCACATCCGGTTCCTCTTCAGCGATCTGTTCCCACAATTTCAAGGCTTCATCCTCTTTTTCCAGAGTGGTACCGGAACGGAAATTCACCGTAACTGCCACGACACCTTCATCTGCTGCTGGAATCAGCTCCATGTCCAGTGTAGATGCCAGTAGTACCGTTCCGATCATCAGGGCAACAGCCACACCAACGACGGTCTTTCTGCGCTTCATCAGCTTCCGCAGGGTCTTCTGATACCATGCAGTAAATTTCTTCAACAGTTTGTCAATGGGCAGATTCTCTTTTTCTTCCGGTTTAAATACCGTGTAAAACAGCGGTACCAGCATCATAGCCGCGATCAGAGATGCCAGCATGGCAAATACAATCGTAAAGCCCAACTGTTCGAACATCTGTCCGGATAACCCCTTCATGGTCGCCAGCGGCAGATATACAACAATGGTAGTAATGGTGGAAGCGATAATAGAAGCCGTCACCTCCTTTGTTCCCTCCAGTGCTGCCTGCTTCAGATCCGGTGTACTCTTCTGTCTGCGGAAGCAGCTCTCGATCACGACAATAGATGAGTCTACCATCATGCCGATGGCAATGACCAGAGATCCCAGTGTTACAATGTTCATGGAGAAGCCCATCATACTCATGAGAATCAGGGTCAAAAACAGGGAGATCGGCATGGAGGCTCCGACGATCAGACTGGCCTTGAAATCACCGAAGAACAGGAACAATACCAGCATGGTCAATACCACGCCCAATAACAAAGTCTCTCCTACACTGGTCAGAGAGCTGATAATAGACGAACTGGCATCATAAGTGACTTCAAATTCGATGGCCGGATTCTCCATCTGGATCTGTTGTAATTTCTCCTTCGCATCCCGGCATGCATTTACCGTACCGGCACTGCTCTTGTTCTTAATGCCGATGCTGACATTGTCCTGTCCGTTGTAACGGCTGATACTGGTGGCATCCTTGGACGCCGTAGTAACATTTGCAATGTCCTGCAAAGTGATGACCTGCCCCTTGGTGGTCATCAGCGGCACCTTGCGCAGCTTCTGTACGGTATTGTACTCCATGGACGTCGCCACGCTGATGTCCTGACTGCCCTGGGTCACGCTGCCTGCAGGATAAGTAAAATCTACCGTCCCCAGCATCTGTGCCACCGTGGACATGGTCAGACCATACTGTTTCATTAAGGTCTCATTGAGTTCTACTTTGATATAATCCTCAGAACCACCGGTCACGGATACCTGCGCCACACTGGACAGAGCTTCCAGCTCCGGCACCACAGATTCATTGACAACCTTTAACAGATCTACATCACCGACTTCCACTGCGGAGATCGTCATGACATCCATGCTGTTCATGTTCATTTCAATGATAGTGGGCTGATCCACATCATCCGGCAGACTTAACTTCGCTGTCTCCATAGCCGCACGAAGGTCATTGTGGCATTCATCAATATCCACACCGTATTCATAGGTAAAAAGCACCATACAATAATTTTCAAAGGAATAAGAGTTCACGGAATCCACACCGCTCAGGGTAGATCCGGAATCTTCGATGACGGATGCCACCAGTTCGTCCACGCTCTCCGGGTCTGCGCCGGGATAGGTAGCCATGACGATGAGCATGGGCATCTCGATGTCGGGAGTCAGTTCCATCTTAAATCCGAATATGGAACTGATGCCGAATACTGCCAGTGCCAGGATCACCAGGAAGCAGGACACCGGTCTTTTCAGAGCAAGCTTTGTCAAATTCATTCTGCTGCCTCCTCTACTCTTCTGCCTTCACCGGCGCAGTGACTTCCACACCGTTCATCAGCTTGGGAGACCAGCTGGTGATCACGGTATCTCCGGGCTGTATGCCTTCTGTCACGGAAATCTGTGTGTCATCAAACAGATCTGTGGTCACATAAGTCTTCACTGCCTTGCCCTCCACACTTAAGTATACATAAGAACCGGTATTATCATAATATACTGCGTCGTAAGGAATCAGCACCGCACTATCGGTGGTGTGATAGGTATCGGTAGTCAGCTTTACAGATACACCACTGGGCAGTTCACTGCCGTTTGCCTCCACCGCAGCCTTGATCTGGAACAGACCGGTCTGTTGGTTCACAGCCACACCAATTTCACTGATATTACCGGTATAACTGGCGTTTCCACGTTCCACCGTCACCTCCTGCCCCATGGTCAGTGTATTTTTCACTGCTTCACTGACCTGGAAGGTCACGGTCATCATATTCTCATTGGCAATGGTATACGCAGGGCTGCTGCTTCCCGCTACACCATTGACATCCACACCTTTGCTCTGAATCGTCCCGGAAATTGGTGCCTTTACAGTATAATAAGACAATGCCAGCTCTGCGCTCTCCACTCCTACATTTGCCAACTGCTCACTGGTAGACAACTGCTTCTTTGTATCCTCCAGTGCCTGCCCCTGAGACAGTGCCTGTGAACGATCCAGGATGGACATGCTGTCTTTTGCTGCATTATACGCTGATTCTGCCTGCTGCAGACCGGCTACCAGGGAATTTCTGCTGGATTCCAACTGCTTTTTCGTTGCTTTCAGAGTATCCAGCTGTTTCTGCATTTCTGCCACGCCTGCCGCATTTCCGCCACTTACGCTTGCGCCGGCGGATGCTGCTTTTATAGCATCTTCTAATTTTTTGATATTCGTGTTGCACGCATCAATCTGATCAGACAATTCGCCATTGTTGCTATCGTATGCATTTTTCGCCTGATAATATGCAATCTGCGCCTGATCAAATCCTGATTTGGCCTGTACTCTGCTGCTATCCATCTGGATATTGGCTGATTCCTGCTGCGTGGTCAGTGCGCTGTCCGCCTGCTGCTTTACATTTGCTGCGCTGAGCTGCGCCTGTTCCAGCTGCAATTTTGCCGCAGAGTCATCAATCTTAAATAATACATCACCGGCTTCCACATAGTCTCCTACCTCAAAGTAAGTATCCGTCACCGTGCCAGAGGCAAAAGGTATCACATAGACCATCTCCTGGGGAGAAACCGTTCCCACAAAGCTGTTCTGCAGGGTCAGCTTTCCGGTCCTGGCCTGCTCCATATCTACAACCACAGCGGATGACTCCGTTGAATCCTGCACAGTATTACTGCCACAGCCACCGAGCAGCAGACTGCCTCCAAGTAACAGCACCATCCCTGCGCTGCAATTTCTTTTCCATGTATTGTGCATGATTTTCTCGCCTTTCTGAAATATGTGCTTATTATCCGACCGGCTGGTCGGTCAACATTAGCAGTATACTCCTATGCCAGGTTTTAAGTCAATATTCCCATCCTGTAGATTCTATTAAAAAATTATAAAAAACACATTCCTGATAAATTTTTTCAAGAATGTGTTCTTCTATAGTTCATACCAGTTTCCGGATCTTGCTCTTCAGACGCTGTAAGGCATTATCCGTAGATTTTTCGTCTCTTCCCAGCACCTTGGCGATCTGGGTATAGCTCATTCCCGTCAGATATAGATCCAACACCTGTTTTTCAAAGCTGCTGAGTTCTGTTTCAATGGATTTTTCCAGGTCCTTTACCCGTTCCTTATCCAGAAAAAGCTCCTCTGGGCTCATCTGGGTTCTGGCCGCCAGGGCCTCTATGAGATTTTTCTCCTCATGATCCGTGCCCTCGCTGCTTCTATCATACAGAGATACGTAACTGTTGAGCGGTGAATGCTTCAGTCGCTTGGATGCCTGTACTGCCGTATACATCTGTCTGCTGATACACAGATCCGCAAACGTGTAAAAGCTGGCGTCTCTGCCGCAGTCGTAATCCCTCACTGCCTTGAACAGCCCGATCATCCCCTCCTGGATCAGATCCTCACTGTCTCCGCCCAGGATATACATGGATTTTGCTTTGCTGCGCACCAGATTTTTATACTTGTCACAGATGTAGTCCATCACCTGCCTGTCGCCCTGGCGAAGCTGATCAATGAGTTCTTCATCTGACATATCTTCATATTTGAAATGTTCCGCCATACTCTCCCCTTTGACTTCCCTTTCTCAGAATGCTATGGCTGCAGTCTCTGACGTACGATCTCGTAAGCCAGTACGCCTGCTGCTACGGAAGCATTTAAGGAATCGATATCTCCCTTCATGGGAATAGACGCCACCATGTCGCATTTTTCCTTCACCAGACGGCCTACGCCCTCGCCCTCGTTGCCGATGACCAGACCGATGGGACCCTTGAGATCCAGATCGTACATGGTAGTACCGCCCATATCAGCGCACACGAACCACAGACCTTCCTTTTTCAGGTCTTCGATGGTCTTCGCCAGATTCGTCACCTTTGCCACCGGTGTATAGTTCAGTGCTCCGGCGGAGGTTCTCGCTACCGTAGCAGTCAGTCCCGCTGCACGGTTCTTCGGGATGATGACGCCATGGGCACCTGCCAGATTGGCGGTACGGATGATAGCTCCCAGATTATGGGGATCCTCGATATTATCCAGCAGGAAAATAAAGGGCGGCTCACCCTTTTTCTTCGCTGCTTCCAGGATGTCATCTACCTCTGCGTACTCATAAGCCGCCGCATAAGCGATGACGCCCTGATGTTTTCCGGTCTCGGATAACTGATCCAGGCGCTCCTTGGTCACATACTTTACTAACGTGTCATGTTTTTTTGCTTCTCTTTTAATGGTCATCATCGGACCGTCCTGGCAGCCATCCAGAATGAATAACTTGTCAATGGGTTTGCCCGAACGATACGCCTCGATCACGGCATTTCTGCCCTCTATGGTAAATTCCTGATATCCCATGCTTGTCCTTTCTTATTACGTATTGCTTTCTTATTATGTATTACTTTCTCATTACGCATTACTTTCTTATTACGTGTTACTTTCTTATTACGTGTTACTTTCTCATTACGTATTACTTCTCTGTCACATGCGTTACATTACACTCAGATCTCCAGACCTGCCAGACGGATACCGTCTTGGATCAGCTCAAGCATCCGGTCTGTCTGTCCCGTCAGGTACAGATATCCCATCAGTGCTTCAAATCCGGTAGCCCTGCGGTAGTCTGCCACAGAAGCATTTTTCGCCGTGGTGTAGGATTTGGCGTTGCGTCCTCTGCGGTACACCGCTTCCTCGTCCTCCGTCAGCTCCGGAAGCAGTGCCTCGATCATGGCGGACTGCGCCGGTGCTTTTACATAGCGTGTTGTCTTTTTATGCAGATCGTTGGCGGAGCGGTTGGCACGTTCCACCACAATACTCCGGATCACCAGTTCATAGATCCCGTCTCCGATATAGGCCAATGTCAGCGGCGAATATGCCCGGACATCCTGCCCCTCGCAGTCGAAAGTCTGCTTGATCTTAGTAAGAAGGGTTATGCTCTCTTCCATTTTACACCCTCTCTGGTATCTTCCAGTACAATGCCCTTAGCTAACAGTTCATCACGGATCTCGTCGGCTCTTGCGAAGTTCTTCGCCTTTCTGGCTGCCTGACGCTCCTCGATCAGTGCCTCAATGTCGCTGTCTAACATCTCTGCTTTTTTGTCCACGATCAGTCCGCAGATATCGGACAGAGTCACGATCTCCTGCTTTAATGCATCCAGGAATGCCTTGCTGCTCTCAGCCTTGGCATTGGAATTCACAAATTTTACCAGTTCAAAAATAGCTGCCAGTGCATCTGCGGTGTTGAAATCATCATCCATGGCTTCGTCAAATTTGGTCTCGAAGCCCTGTGCCTCGGTGAGTAAGTTCTTCTCTTCCCCGGTCATTTCGGTATCTGCTGCCTTGTCCAGTAAGAACTTCAGATTGTCCACGCTGGTGACGATTCTCTCATAGCCGTTCTTCGCAGCTTCCATTAAGTCAGCACTGAAATTCAGCGGACTTCTGTAATGCGCAGACAGCATGAAGAAACGCAATACCTGCAGATCGTATTTTTCGGAGATCTCACGGACAGTAAAGAAGTTGCCCAGAGACTTAGACATCTTGCGGTTGTCAATGTTCAGGAATGCATTGTGCATCCAGTATTTTGCGAAAGGCTTGTCATTGGCTGCCTCGGACTGTGCGATCTCATTTTCATGATGAGGGAAGATCAGATCCTCTCCGCCGGCATGAATATCGATCTCTTCGCCGAGATAACGCTTACTCATGACTGAGCACTCGATATGCCAGCCGGGACGTCCCTGACACCAGCAGGAATCCCAGTAAGGCTCGCCTTCTTTTTTCGGCTTCCACAGTACGAAATCTAAGGGATCTTCCTTCTGGTCCTCACCGGAGACTAACAGCGAACGGTTACCGCCCTGTAAGTCGTCCAGATTCTTGTGAGACAGCTTGCCGTAGTCCTTGAAGCTTCTGGTGCGGAAATATACAGTGCCGTCCGCTGCCGGATAAGCATGCCCCTTGTCGATCAGGGTCTGGATCATGTCCAGCATACCTCCGATCTCCTCGGTAGCCTTGGGGTTCTTGGTAGCGGGCTTGATGTTCATGCCCTCCATGTCCTTTTTACACTCTGCAATGTAACGCTCGGAGATCACGCTGGGCTCCACGCCCTCTTCGTTGGCTTTTTTAATGATCTTATCATCCACATCCGTGAAGTTGGATACATAGTTCACTTCATATCCCTTGTATTCCATGTAACGGCGCACGGTATCGAATACGATCATAGGACGGGCATTTCCGATATGGATCAGGTTGTATACGGTAGGTCCGCAGACATACATTTTTACCTTGCCGGGCTCTAAGGGCTTGAATTCTTCTTTTCTCTTGCTTAAGGTGTTGTAGATTTGAATACTCATAATTTATCCTTTCTGATTCTGGTTCTGTTCTAATTCTGATCTTCTTTTTTCATCTGTGCTCCCGCTCCGGTGCTCATTACCACCAGCCTGTGTAGCTGCTTTAATTCATCTTCCATTTCCAGTACCCGGTTGGTCAGTTCGGAATTCTCACGCTGCAATACCGTGATGTCTTCCCGTACCGGATCGGGGAGATCCGTCTGGTTCATGGTCTCCTGGGGGAGACTTGCGTTGTTACGCTTTACCACGCGTCCCGGTACACCTACCACCGTGGATCCGGGCGGCACTTCGCTTAAGACCACGCTTCCGGCACCGATCTTGGAATTATCTCCGATGGTGAAGGATCCCAGGACTTTTGCTCCCGCACTGATCATGACGTTGTTGCCGATGGTGGGATGACGTTTGCCGTGCTCCTTGCCGGTACCTCCCAGGGTCACGCCCTGATACAGGGTCACATTGTCTCCGATAATGGTGGTCTCACCGATAATGACACCGTTACCGTGATCGATGAAAAATCCTTTGCCAATCTGTGCACCGGGATGGATCTCGATGCCGGTCTTGCGCACGCCCCGCTGGGAGATATACCGCGCCCAAAAATAATGACCGTTCTCGTACAGCTTATGCGCCAGTCTGTAATGGATCATGACCTTGAAACTGGGATACAGCAAAACCTCCATGGAGGAATGAATCGCCGGATCACGTTCCTTGATAATACGGACTTCTTCTTTTAAATTTTTGATGATGCCCATGTTCTCACCTCGAAAAAAATACCGCAGACAAACTCTTCTCTTAGAGACGAATTTATCCGCGGTTCCACTCTACTTAAGGGACAATGCCCTTCACTCTGACATTCTACGTCCGGTGTATAACACCTGCCGTTCTACGCCATGCACATAACGGGTGCTCACCGGATCCGGATACTTATGTCTGTTCCCCGGATCAGCTCACAGGCGCACTTCCTTTTCCTCAGACGAAAGCCGCTCCCAGCTTCTAACAGCTTCTCTCTGGCGTCCCACCGAAAAGTACTTTTCCTGCTCCATGCCTTTACTGAATATATGATAATTCCTACTAAATAAGATATGCAAAAATACGGGTTTTGTCAACCCCTACCCCTTATAATCCTCGATCATTGCTTCGATCTCAGCGATCTGCGCTGCGCTGAGCTTCTTACTCTGGATAAATGCGGCGATCATCTTCGGCAGGGAACCGCCGTAAGCCTTCTCCACGAAAGCCTCTCCCTGGGTTCTGTGGTATTCCTCCTTATTCAATACAGAAGATACGATGGCATTCTCATTTTTGAAAATACCGTTCTCACAAAGCTTTTTAATAAACGTATAGGTGGTGGATTTCTTCCAGCCGAACTTCTCCGCACACTGTTTTACCAGTTCTCCGGAACCGATGGGTTCCTCCTCCCAGATCAGCTCTGCAAATTTGTATTCTGTCTCCGTCATCTGATACATTCCCGTTCCTCCTTGTATTCTTCTTAATCCAGTGCTTGCCAATGATGCAATCCTATTGGTTCTCTTGCGCTCATCACATCATAAAAGGTCGATAGTATACAGACCTCATTTCTAATTAAAGTCTATATCCTATCGACCTATTTGTCAAGCATTTACTATGGATTTATTAATAGAACTACTGAAGTGCACTCAGATCAATAGAATAAATATATTCTTCTATTTTCTCTTTGTCCAGAAACCCAATCATATAAACCGGCAGATACGTGATCTTATCCCTGAAGGTAATATTCTCATTACAGAATACAAAAGCCTGTGGAATGGCATATCTTTCATCTTTCAGTACATTGTCCAAAGCATTATGCCTTGTATATGCTTTCCCTGACTT
>CAKSAM010000012.1 GCA_934436245.1 uncultured Acetatifactor sp. | reverse complement strand
GTTTTGTTGCAGATACCCACGCTATGGAAAGTCTGAGGGTATGAGAAGTTTGTTTTGTTGCAGATACCCACGCTATGAAAAGTTTGTGGGTATGGAAAGCTTGTTTTGTTGCTGATACCCACGCTATGAAAAGTTTGCGAGTATGGGAAGCTTGTTTTGCTGCTGATACCCACGCTATGGAAAGTTTGCGGGTATGGGAAGCTTGTTTTGTTGCCGATACCCACGCTATCAAAAGTTTGAGGGTATGCGTAGCTTGTTTTGTTGCTGATACCCACGCTATGAAAAGTTTGAGGGTATGGGAAGCTTATTCTATTGCAGATACTCAAATTGTGAAAACCGGAAGATATAACAAGGGATCTATATATTCTAAAATGTTCGTCGTGGGTGTTCTGTATTTTGGGTCTATATAGAAAAACTGAGTTGTGAGATACTAAATTTGCGATAAATAATGCATAAAAAGATGAATATGGGTCTATAGGAAAAAAACTGGCTCTGAGATACTCATTTTGAAGAAATTGAGTATCTGGCAGGCGAATTTTTCGCTATAGACCCATATTGTTTAGTTTTTGTTTTTTACCTGTCCCCCAAAGTACATACAGGGAAATTTATCTTCTATAGACCCATGAAGTTTTTCAAGAGATCAGTAGCCCCGGCTGGGTATAAGAATAAGCAGACGTCGGTACCATAGAGTCCTAAGGGACGCATTGCGGTCGTACTGTGACCGCTTATGTACCGCTACGCTCTGCGACATGAGCGCATCGCACTAAAGCGCAAGCGTGTCGCGTTTCTTATACCCTGCCAAGGGCTACGGGGATTAGATACAATTTTCTTCGCTAACTTTCAAGTTAATCCCAGGTGGCGGTCAATACATGTTCTCCGGTCATTTGGACAACAGTGTCTACGGTGATGATCTGTCCGCTGTACTCCCAGCCAGCGAAGGTACTCCCTTCTTTTACCGGGGTGGGAAGTTCGCCATAGGTCCCACCGAAGGTCACCTGTTTGGATTCCACCGTGGAACCGTCTGCATCGGTGCCGCCGTCATAGTCGAATTTCACAGTGATCTGTGCCGGAGTCCAATGAGCGGTCAGGGTCATATCGCCGATAACTTTTTCCGACTGGAAATACCATAGCGCCGTCTCACCTTCTTTTTCCGTATACCATCCGTCAAAGGTGTAGCCGGGCTTATAGGGGGTCTCAGGCTCTGTAAGGAATTCGCCGTAGCGTACTTTCTGGGCTGCCACTTCACTTCCACCGTCCGTATCGTACACAATGTTAAATCCGCCACGTACTGCAAAGAAAATGATCATTCCCACGATCACCACGATCAGCACACCGATCAGACCATCCAGAATGCGGATGGGGACATCCTTGCTTCCGTAGATGCCTCGGCCGAACCATTTCCCCTTCGGGCGGACCGGCTCCTGCGTCTGTCCCGCCATTTCTGACGATGCGGTGACTTCTGCTGCCTTTTCTTCTGTATTCTCTGCTGTCACTTGTTCCTGATTCATAATCTTTCCTTTTCCTAATCTGACATAAGCAATTTCTACATGCTCATATTATTTTACTCCCCACGCAGAAAACATCCTTTGCCTGCAGGCAGGCGCGGATGTTTTCTATGTGTGTGTCTTATATCATTACTTTCTTACCAGATACTTTCTCATATCGATCGCACAGGCAACCAGAATGATAAGTCCCTTGATCACATACTGCATGTTCATGTTGATGGACAGGAAGTTCAGTGCTACGAAGATGATTCTTAAGAGGAATACACCCAGTACAACACCGCTGATCTTACCGGTACCACCTACAAAGGATACACCACCGATAACGCAGGCTGCAATAGCATCACATTCATAGTTCAGACCGGTGTTGGCGGTATTGGAACCAATACGGGAGGACTCGATGAAACCGGTCAGACCGTACATAGCACCTGCCAGAGTATGCACCAGAATGGTAGTACGCATTACGTTAACACCGGATACCTTCGCTGCTTCCGGATTGGAACCAACTGCGAACATATTCTTACCGAAGGTTGTCTTGTTCCAGATGAACCACATAATGATAACAATGACAGCTGCCAGCCATACATAGTTGGGAATGGCGATTCTGGCTCCACCGGCATTGAAGGATACTACGCTTCCTTTTACCACATCATTGAAATGCTGATCCAGACCAGACAGAGGCTGGCCGTTATTGCCGTTGATCATGATATACATTAACAGTAAACCATATACGATCAGCTGGGTAGCCAGAGTTACGATGAAGGGATGTAACTGGAACTTCGCCACGAAGAATCCATTGACCCATCCTACGATACCACCGACCAACAGTACGATCAGGATCACCAGAGGGATCGGAAGTACCGGAAGGTTCGGGAACATCTTGGTCGCATAGCTTACGGACTGCATCAGGGATGCCGTGATACATGCGGTAAGTCCTACCACACGTCCTGCGGACAGGTCAGTACCGGTCAATACGATACATCCCGCAATACCACAGGCAATGGGAAGGTTCGCTGCGGACAGGCTGATGATGTTGACAATGGAAGCCGCCGACAGGAAATTGGAGTTCTGGATGTAAGTGTAAATAATTGCTACGATCAGCAGGATGTACAACGCATTGTTCAGTAAAAACTCTTTCCAATAAGTTTTCTTGTCCTTGCTGTCCAGCTTCTTGTAATCTGCAAAATTTTGCTTTACGCCGTTAATTTTATTTTGAATTGCTTTGCCGGGATTCATACGCATATCCTCCTATACATATTTTGCAGCAAGAGACATGATCTCTTCCTGTGTCGTATTTTTGGCATCTACTTCTCCTGCCAGTCTGCCGCCGCTCATGACAAGGATTCTGTCACATACACCCAGCAGCTCCGGCATCTCCGAAGATACCATCAGGACAACCTTGCCCTTGTTCGCCAGATCGATGATCAGCTGGTAGATCTCATATTTTGCACCTACGTCGATACCTCTGGTAGGTTCATCCAGCATCAGCACCTCCGGCTCTGTGAGAAGCCATCTGCCGAGGATAACCTTCTGTTGGTTACCACCGGACAATGACCGGATCTTCGTCTTCTGGGAAGGTGTTTTGATGTGCATGGCATCAATAGCCCATGCGGTGTCCTTCTCCATGGAGTTATCACTCAGATAAAAGCCTGCTCTCTTATGCTTCTTAAGACTTGAGATCACCGTATTCTCCCGGATATTCAGAATTCCGAAAATACCGGTAGCACGACGTTCCTCTGTCAGAAGTGCGAAGCCGTTTTTAATGGATTCTCTGGCATTGCGGTTCTTCACCTCTTTGCCGTCTAATTTGATCAGACCGTCTTTCCTGGTAGCAACGCCGAAGATATTCTCCAGAGTCTCAGTTCTGCCGCTTCCGTCCAGTCCGGCCAGCCCCACGATCTCACCCTTTCTGGCTTTAAAGGACACATCCTGCAGCAGAGAATACCTTGCAGTCAGATGCTCCACTTCCAATGCCACTTCTCCGGGTTTGTTGGTCTTAGGAGGGAACTGATTGGTCAGCTCACGTCCTACCATGAGTCTGATGATCTTATCTGTGGTCAATTCTTCCGCAGGCTCCGTTGCGATCCAGGTACCGTCACGCATGACGGTTACTTCATCTGCGATCCTAAGGATTTCTGCCATCTTGTGAGAGATATAAATAATACCGCATCCTCTGTCACGAAGCATATTGATGATCTTAAACAGATGCTCCACTTCTTCTTCCGTCAGGGATGAAGTAGGTTCGTCGAATACAATGATCTTACTGTTATAGGATACCGCCTTGGCGATCTCCACCATCTGCCTTTGTGATACCGGCATCGTACTCATAATTCTCTTGGGATCTACTGCGATCCCCAGTTCTTCAAAAATCTTATTGGTGTCTTCCAGCATTTTATGCTCGTTGACCATAATACCTGCTGTCATGGGATAACGGCCCAGCCAGATATTATCCATGACATTTCTCTTCAGTGCCTGGTTCAGTTCCTGATGAACCATGGCCACTCCGTTGTTCAGTGCTTCTCTGGAATTCTTGAAATTAACTTCCTTGCCTTCCAGCTCAATCTTTCCTGCATCCTTACTGTAGATACCGAACAGACACTTCATCAAGGTGGATTTACCGGCGCCGTTCTCTCCCATCAGCGCGTGTACCGTTCCCTTTTTTACGGTCAGGGATACATGATCCAGTGCCTTTACGCCGGGGAATTCCTTGCATATGTCTGTCATCTGAAGCAATACTTCCTGTCCCATACGCATCCTCCTATACATGATGTCGGGATCAAAAGCCCCCGACTTTGATGCCTACGAATTGTTTCGTGCTACGCACTCCCACAATTCTACCCAATATTCGCATATCGTGGGATTATCATCCCACTTTTATGCTCATATCGGGGCGGGTCTCAAGGTCTTTCACCCACTAATGAGCAAGCTCATGTGGGTTTAGACCATTAGACCCTGGCATCCTATACATAAAGAGCAGCTGCTGCCCGCTGCAGCAGCCGCTCTTTTTATTTACTTGTTATTCAGATCATTCTCCGGTATAAGTAGCGTAAGGGATGTAAATCTTGTTGCTAACCTTCTCAGAGATGTTGAAGCTATTGGTATCTGCCATCAGCTCCTTACCGGACTGGATATTCTTAGCCAGGTAAGCAATACCGTTTGCCATACCTTCTGCATCCTGCTTGATGGTACCGGTCATCTTGCCATCTGCGATCAGCTGCTTAGCTGCGTCAGTTGCGTCAACACCGAATACAGGAATGGTGGTGCAGCTGCCGTCGCCTAAGTTGTAGCCCTTGTCATTCAGAGCGGAGATAACGCCTTCAGCCATACCGTCGTTGTTGCAGATTACCAGCTCGATCATGTTACCAGCGGACTCATTGTACTGAGACAGGTTGGTGGTCATGTAGTTGTTAGCTGCGGTTGCGGACCAGTTACCGTCCTGGTCAACCTGGTACTTATCGGTATTGGATGCATCGAAGTACTCCAGAGCGGGCTTACCTGCTGCGGTGATCACTGCGTCTGCATCTTCTACGCCATACTGGGTACGATAGATTGCTTCTACGTTACCTAACTGACCCATGAACATTGCGTAGCTGATCTTGCCGTCGCCGTTTAAGTCGATAGCATCAAAGTTATCTACTACGTACTGGCCTACCATCTTACCCTGCATATGTCCTGCTTCGGGAGCATCGGTTCCTACGAATGCACACTTGTCATAGCTGCCTAATACCTTACCTTCATCCTCATCGGACTCAACCGCACGGTTGAAGAAGATAACAGGGATTCCTGCTGCGCTTGCCTTGTCAACGATAGCCTGGGAAGCGTCTACGGAACCGGATGTTACGATGTTGACGATCAGAAGGTTGGTACCCTGTGCGATAGCGGTATCGATCTGCTCGTTCTGGGTGGTCTGGTTACTGTTGCCGTCATAGTTCTGGAACTTGATGCCTGCTTCGGTAAGAGCGCTGTCTAATGCGGTACGTACACTGGAGATGTATGTATCACTGTAGGTGTAATAGAATACTCCTACATTCAACTCTCCCTTTCCTCCGCCGCTCTTTCCGCACGCTACGAGGCTGAGCATCATAATGCCGACCAACAGTAGTGACATAATCTTTTTCATACAAAAATACCTCCTTGTTTTGATGAAATTGTATGTGTTTCATCTCTTGATGAGGTAATTATATGGCATCTTGTACAAAAAAGATATGCAAAATCTTACGCAGGGGGTACGAAATTATACTGTTTCGTACACATTTTGTTCATGATTTGTACATATTTTTACACTCTATTCTATTTTACAATAGATTTTTGTACCTGAAATGTACAAACCATCTAAAAACGGGTTGGATATTGTGTATCTCTTTCACAGCATTTCTTAATACTCAGCTTCTTCAAAAGAGAATAATATCTTCTGACATTCCGGTTCATACATATTCTCTCTGGTCACAATAGTCGTAGCCGTATCCAGCACACCGGGCCCACCGGCCTGACCATTGATCAGTTCAGCGGCCGTCTCCACTCCCAGATACCCCATGGCATAGGGGTTCTGCACGATCAGGGCATCCACCTCTCCGGTCTCCAGCATTCCCACAGAGACTACATTGGAGTCGAAAGCCACCACCTGTGTCCGGTCTCCCCGGTTCAGATCCCTGATTGCCCATCCCACACCGAGACTGGTCCATTCGTTAAAGGTCACCACCACATTGATTCTCGAGTCCGACAGAAGCATCTCTTTTGTCCCCACTCTGGCATCCTCCGTGGCGGACAGCACATTGATGGTGGTAATATTTTTTACTCTTGGATCCTGTTCCACCGTCTGACGAAATCCCAGCTCACGCTGTTGTCCGTTAGCGGAATTGACATCATAATTCACAATACCTATGTACAACTCGTCCCCTTCTGCCGCAAGAGCTGCTTCTGCTGCTTTCACACCCGCCTGTAAATTGTTTGTTCCAATACGGCAGCTGACCATACCGCTATTAACATCGCTGTCGATCACGACAATCTTGATTCCCCGCTGTGCTGCCTGATCTATGATCCCGGCATTGGCATTGTAGTCCACTGCGGAAAAAACGATCACATCCACTCCATTCTCCATGGCCTGTCGTACCATTTCATTCTGGGTTTTATAATCTTCTTCCGATTCCGGGCCGTTAAAAGTAACATTCAGATTGTATTCCGTTGCCGCTGCCCGTGCTCCTGCAAAAACGCTTTTCCAGAAAGTGCTCTCCGTAGACTTCACGATAAAAGCCACCTGTGCTTTTCTCGCATCTGCTTCTTTACCACAGCCACTCATACTGAAAAGCAGTAAAATTCCCACTAGCAGCAGAGACAGTATTTTTTTTATTCTTTTTTTTCTCATACCTTCTCCCATCCTGCCGCTGCATTTTCTTCTACCTTCGGCATCCGTATAATGACAGTGGTTCCTTCATCCAGTTCACTTTCTATGGAAAGACCATACTCTTTTCCAAAATATATTTTGATTCGGTCATTTACATTTTTAATGCCGATGCCGGAATTGTCCCCCGGTTCCTTATGCAGGATCGACCTGCACTGCTCCTCTGACATGCCGACACCATTGTCTTCCACCCGGAAGATCACATCTTCTCCCTCACTGTAGATCCTGATCAGAATATGTCCTTCGTCCACCATGCGGTCCAGTCCATGATATATGGCATTTTCAATAATAGGCTGCAGTGTGATCTTATTGCAATAATATTGCAGACAGTCTTCCTCCACCCGGAATTCATAAGAAAATTGATTCTTGTAGCGGAAGTTCTGGATTTTTAAGTAACTTCTGGCATGCTCCACTTCTTTTTCTATAGTAATCAATTCGTGTCCCCTGCTGATGCTGATACGGAACAACTTTGCAAGGGCATTGACCATCTCCACTGCATCCTGACAGCGTTCTTCCTCGCAGAGCCATCCAATGGCATCCAGTGTATTATATAGGAAGTGTGGATTGATCTGTGCCTGTAATGCCTTCAGCTCCGTTTTACGCAGAGAAATTTCTTCCTGACGTACCTGCTGCATCAGCTTTTGTATCTTTCCGACCATATGTTCATAGGACTGTGACAGCGCCTCTATCTCCGTAGTTCCGTGCACCGGCTGACAGACATAACCTGCCGCATCTTTTTCAAACTCCGCCATGTCACGGATCAGACGCTGGACCGGATGAGTCACCAGTCTGGATACCAGAAAACTTACGACCATTGTCATCAGCAAAATTACCGTTAACATTACGCAGATATTCCCCAGAAGCTCCATCTCTTTGGCTGTCACCAATTCACTGATATAACTGACACCCACGATCTTCCAGTCACAGTTGTCCAGAGAACGGACACTGCAGATAAGTTCCTGTGTCTCAAAAGAACCGTCACTGCCCAGATCTAAATTTTCTGTTGTCTCCGTTTTTAATCCGGAATATAGAAGCTGCTGCTGGGGATGATAAATGATTTCTCCATTACTGTCCGCAATAAAACAGTAACCATGCTGTCCGATTCCGACATTGTCAACGTAATCTGATATTTTAGAAAAACGGATATCTATGACCACCCGGATTTTCTTACCATTCACACCAGTTATTTCCTGCAGTACTGAAACCACCCATGGATAATAATCCTGAAGTAAAGATTCCACATGAGGCTCCGAAAGATAAAGCACTCCCGGACTGTAACTGCTCAGAGAGATGTAAGAAAGATCCTTCAGATAATGTTCCTTCAATGTATGATTTCCCGTATGTGAATTTATCATTTTTCCCTGATCATCATAAATATATATTGCCACCAGATCCGAACGGACATTACTCAGTGATTCTAATGTCAATGCTGTGTCCTGCCCACTTTTTGTCACGCTCTGTTCGATCAGACTCATAATCTCCTGCATATCTCCAATATAATTGGAAACAGCATTAGATGCCTGCACCACAGCCTGTTCACTGCTGGTCTGTGCTGCCTGCTTCATACTGGTTACATATAGTGATAAAAAGAAAAAAGTCGCCCACAGGAGGAAAACACTTACTGTTACAATCACTAATATCGTTATAATAGCAGACAAAGATGCTTTTCTTTTTTTCATCTTCCAGCCCTCATGCCTTTCTCACTATTCCTTCTCCTGACGCATGGCATTCGGAGATACTCCGCAATATTTTTTGAAACAGTAGCTAAAGTAATGCTGATCGCTGTAACCACACTTTTCTGCGATTTCACGCATTTTCATAGCACTTCCCATAACCAGCTCCTTTGCAGTCTCAATTCTCTTTTTTGTCAGAAGATCCACAAAGCTTGCCCCGGTTTCCTTTTTAATCAATGCACTGAGATAGTTGGGACTTACGTGAATGCTGCTGCTGACACCTACCAGAGATAATGACGGATCTCCATAGTCTTTTTCAATAATCTGCATTGCTTTTTCACACAAAATCTGGCTGCTCTTTTTCTTTCCGGCATTGACCAGTTCCCACACCTCGAGACACAATGCCATAAAGCGGTCCCTGGATTCCCTTACCGGCCCTTCCAGCATTGCAAAACGCTGAAACAACGCTGCATCATCTGTTACCGTATAGGCAATCCGGATCAGTGCTGACGACATACGGAAAATCAAAAATTTACACTTCAAAGAAGCGTCCTGCTGTATTTCCAGTCTGCTGAACACATCCCGGAGATAGTTTTCAAGTTCCTCTCTGGAGCCGCCACGAATCAGATTCTCCATCTGTGTGACACATTCAGCCGCCAGTTCCATATCCATGGTATTATCCCGCTCTTCATCAGCAATATAATGGATACCGCTCTCTCCCGGAGTACAATATCCAAGGGCACTCATGGCGCCTCTATATGCCTCATGGCATTCTCCCAGAAGTTCTCTGATACGACTGACCCCAATATGACAACGCATTCCAAGAATACGTTCTGTACTTTGCACCAGTTCTCCTACCGCAATATGCAGATACTTGTCAAAAGTGGCAGTTGTGGCTGCCAGCACCGCTATGATTCTGCCCTCCATGGCAAAAGTATAATGTTTCATATACTTTTGCAGGATCATGTCAACAGAATGCACCAGTTCCGGTCTCGTGCGGTTCTGCCCTTCGTTATTTTCCACCGTAATAGCCAGCACTGCATAATGAAAAGCATTGTTACGATCCTTCAAAAAGCCATTGTGAATGGCCTGCTCTGTCAGCTGCTCTTCTCTCTCTTCCCCTTCATAATTCACATAATCATCCAGTAACAATGGCAGGAAAAATTGCTGCAGATCCGTATTGTCATATTTCCTTACATCGAACTCTGCAAATATTCCATCGATCTTCTGCTTGATCTTCTTCAATTCTTCCGTCAAATCCGTCATGGTAATAGGCTTCAGCATATAACTGATAATATTGTACTGAATGGCCTGCTGTGCGTAGGAAAATTCATCAAATCCACTTAAGAAAGCAATCTGGGTCGTAGGTCTCACCTCTCTGACCTGTCTGGCAAGTTCGATTCCGGATACAAAAGGCATCCGGATATCTGTAAGCAGCAGATCCGGTTCCATCCGTTCCACCAGCTCCAACGCCTCGATTCCGTTCTCTGCTTCTCCCACGACCTGAAATCCTATGCTCTCCCAGTCAATCTTTCGTATGATCGCTTTACGTAATTCCTCTTCATCATCTGCTACTACGATTGTGTACATAGCTTTTCCTCTCTGGTATATATTATTTTAGCGTAAGAATCTTCCCTGCAAAAGCAATGGGAAGTGATATCTTTCTTGTCTCATTTTCGCCTGAAAACAGGATTTCCGCAATACCGCTGTCGCCGGTTACGGATATGATCCTGCCTGTTCCGTATTTCTGATGCAGCACTTTCCGCCCCGGTCCACAGTCTGCGACAAGGCTTTGCACCTCCCGGGGAGACAATTTCTGTACCTTTGTGGCCGATGTTTTCAGAAACGATATCGTTCCGCCTGTAACGGACTCCTTTTTTTTCACAGTTTTCGGAGTGTCGAACAGTTCTTTGGAAAATGTCGAAGTCAGATTGGGGCCAAAGGTAAATACATAGAGTTGTTCCTTTGCCCTCGTCATTCCCACATAATATAATCTTCTCTCTTCCTCGTAGGCATTCATCTCCGGGGAATCCGATGCACAACCTATGGATGGAATCTGGGAAGGGATTACCCCGGCCCACATATCCACCAGATATACTCTCTGGTATTCCAACCCCTTGCTGGAGTGAATCGTAGACAGGATAAACAGGCTCTTGGGGTCACCACACCCCTCCTTTATCATCTCCTGCAGTTTCTGTAACCTTGCCGGAAAATCAAACAGACTGTTCTCCTGCTCTCCAAGAGCCTTCAGTATTTCCGCTTTGCCGCTGTCCAACCCATGAGTATCCATGTACTCCTGGTATCCCATGTAGTTCAGAATCCGGTAAATGGCTTTTCCTGCAGATTCGTACCGCATATTATCCAGATGTGTTGCCAGTGCCTTGCATTGCTTTCGTGTATATGCTGATACATCATCAGACTCTGCCACCGTATCCAATAACGTCAGGCGTCTGGTATTCACATCCACAGCTTTCGAAGCCGCTTTTTTACTGATCCCGGCACCCATTTTATAATAGATTCGAAGAAACGTCTCGCCATCCCAGGGATCCAGTGACAGACGGATAAAATCACAGATATCATTAACTACCGGATGAGAAAAAAATGTCATATCTGAATTTTTCATGCGATAGGACAAACCTCTTCGTTCCAGCAGATCTATGATAGGAAGTGCACTTTCGTTGTTTCTGTATAATACCGCAGTCTCCTGTTCACAATTCTGTGCTACTTTTAACAAATAATTATACTGACCCTGCCTGGACACCGCTTTGATCTCTGTGACACATCCACCGGTCTCTCTGTCTGCGGTCATCTTTTTCGCATGCCTGTTCTTATTTTTCTGAATCAGGGCATCCGCTGCCCTGACAATCTCCTGTCTGCTGCGGTAATTGGTCTCCATGAGCAGAAGCTGCGCTCCCGGATGTCTATCCTCAAAGGACACCAGTGCCTGTGGATACGCTGCCCGAAATCCGTAGATGCTTTGATCCTCATCGCCTACCATGAACAGATTCCGGCTCTCCGCCGCCAGCAGATCGATCATATCATGCTGTATTTTGGAAGTATCCTGTGCTTCATCCACGCAGAAATATCGGTACTGTTCCCTGAAATGTGCAAGAGTCTCCGGATATTGCTCCAGAATCCGCAGAGCGTAAATCATCTGGTCATCATAGTCAATCATCTGCATCTGTCTGAGTTTTGCATTATATGTCCTGAATATCTCAGGAAAATTTTCCACCTCCGTGTCCATATCATGGATTTCTTCCGGTGTCAGACGCATATTTTTCGCATAAGTGATATCAAGCTGCGTCTCTTTAATATCGTTCTCCGTCGCATATTTTCCCGTTACTTCAAAAAAAGACTGTTTAATTGCAGTGGATGCTTCCTTATCAGCTACCCGGAACGGTGTTTTTCCAGTCCTGCTGGCAAAATATTGCAGTATTTTCTGGGATATCCCATTAATGGTACGGAACTCCAGGCGATCCGCATACTCTTCTCCGAACATTCTTGCAAAACGTCTGCGCATGTCTCCTGTAGCCGCCACGGTATACGTCACCGTCAGAATAGACTCCGGCCTGATTCCCAGACAATAGATCATATAACCCAGTCTGCTGACTAATACTGTTGTCTTACCACTGCCCGGAACTGCCAAAAGCAGAACCGGCCCTTCAGTAGCCTGTACTGCCTGTAACTGTTGTTTATTCAGTTGGATCTGATACTTATGTATAAATTCTGTAAAATTCAATCTGCTGTCCCGCTTTCCGCCTCCGGCGTATTTCCATATTCCCCAGGCTCCATAGGGATCCCGTCCAGTACCGCTTCCAGAAGCTTCCCCTCTTCATCATAAGATAATTTCAATGAGAAAAAGGTGCGGTTCTGCCGAAGCAGACGAAAGAAAATCTTATCCCCCTCCCAGAGATCCAACTCTTCAATCTTGTCAATTTCTACCCATTCCAATGTTCCTTCATCGCACTCTTCCGGTTCTCCGGTAAATCCGTCTGCCGTATAGAGACACATGTATTCACAAATTTCCTGATACAGAAAGGTGATAAGCCCCCGGAAGCGGAAGGATGTCAGAGTATAGCCGGTTTCTTCCTTCACTTCCCTTCGCACACAATCTTCCGGACTTTCATCCACCTCAAAATGACCGCCTACGCCGATCCATTTATCCTTATTGATATCGTTTTCTTTCTTTACCCGGTGAAGCATCAGGTATTTCCCATCCTGTTCAATATAACAGAGTGTGGTAAGTTTACTTCGATGCTGTGTGATCATGAATACGCTCCCTGAAATTAAAACTTATACTTAAAAACAGTATAACAGATAATAATTTCTGATACAAATAAAATGTCAATGGAGTATTACGTAACTTTCCATTGACGCAAAAAAAGGCATACTCACGTATGCCTTTTTGTTTATATGCTCTCTTTTCAATTAAGCATTCATCTGTGCTGCAACTTCTGCTGCGAAGTCTTCGTTCTTCTTTTCCATGCCTTCGCCAACTTCGAAACGAACAACCTTAGCGATGGTCAGAGCCTTGTTTACGCTCTCCAGATACTTAGCTACGGTCTGCTTGCCGTCCTCAGCTTTTACATAGGTCTGATCTAACAGGCAGATCTCCTTCAGCTGCTTGGATACACGGCCGTCTGCCAGACCCTTGAAGATCTTGTCAGATACGATAGCGTCCTTGTCAGCCATAGCCAGCTCAGCCAGAGCAGCTGCTGCTTCCTTGGACAGGAAGTTAAACAGATAGTTCATGTTGCTCTTCTTCTCTTCGTAGATTGCCTTATCCTCATCGCTCCATGCGGAACTGTTCATAGCCTTGTCAATCAGCTTGTTCAGGATGGGCTTAGGCAGAGATGCAGGATCATTCAGAGCTGCGTCAACAGTGATCTCCTGTAACTTAGCCAGCTCTTCTGCGGAAATATCATTTCTGCTGATGTAGGTAGGATTCATAGCTGCTACCTGCATAGCGATGTTGGTCAGTGCTTCTCTTGCTGCGTCATCGGATGCACCGTTAGCTGCAACGATAACACCAATGCGTCCGCCACCGTGAATGTAGGATACTGCTACATCTCCGGAAACCTTCTCGAAACGACGGATGGACAGCTTCTCACCGATGGTAGCGGTCTTCTCTACCAGAGCTTCCTTAACGGTTGCACCTTCGAAAGGAGCAGCCAACAGTGCTTCGATATCTTCGCCATCCTTGCCACCCTGTAAATCGGATGCCAGAGCAGCTGCATTAACAGCCTCTACAAAAGAAGTAAAGGTCTCGTTCTTTGCAACGAAGTCGGTCTCGGAGTTCACTTCAATAACGCAAGCGGTCTTGCCGTCTGCGGAGATTGCTGCACGTGCAACACCTTCTGCTGCGATACGGCTTGCCTTCTTCTCAGCCTTAGCCTGTCCGTTCTTTCTCAGGAACTCAACAGCTGCGTCCATATCTCCATTGGTCTCGTTCAGAGCCTTCTTACAATCCATCATACCAGCGCCGGTCATTTCGCGGAGCTCTTTTACCATAGATGCGGTAATTGCCATTTTTTTATCCTCTCTTCTTAATTAATATATTATCCTTAAAAACCCAGACCGTAATGACAGGCATCGCAATCTGGGTTCCTATGTTGCAGTACTATTCAGAGCCCATTTCGCAAAATCGCATCTTTGATGCTTTCTTTTTGCTCTGAATAGTTTACAAATTATTCAGCGTCAGCTGCAACCTCTTCGATATCCTCAGCCTCGGTAGCAACATCAGCGTCGCTGTATACAGCTTCGCCCTGCTTTGCTTCGATCACAGCGTCAGCCATCTTGGAAACGATCAGCTTAACGGCTCTGATGGCATCATCGTTACCGGGGATGATGTAATCCAGCTCTTCAGGATCGCAGTTGGTATCACCGATACCGATCAGGGTAATGCCCAGTGCATGAGCTTCCTGTACGCAGATTCTCTCCTTCTTGGGATCTACAACAAAGATTGCATCGGGAACTCTGGTCATGTTCTTGATACCGCCCAGATTCTTCTCCAGCTTCTCCCATTCTTTCTTTAACTGAATAACTTCCTTCTTAGGCAGTACATCGAAAGTACCGTCCTGAGACATGGTCTCGATCGCATGCAGTCTTGCGATACGGGACTGGATGGTTCTGAAGTTGGTCAGCATACCACCTAACCATCTCTCGTTTACATAGTACATACCACAACGCTCTGCTTCAACCTTTACAGCGTCCTGAGCCTGCTTCTTGGTACCAACGAACAGAATAGTGCCGCCCTGTGCAGCGATCTCGGATACTGCCTTGTAAGCTTCGTCAACCTTAACAACGGACTTCTGCAGATCGATGATGTGGATACCGTTTCTCTCGGTGAAGATGTAAGGAGCCATCTTAGGGTTCCATCTTCTGGTCTGATGTCCAAAATGAACACCTGCTTCAAGTAACTGTTTCATAGAAATAACGCTCATGTTTTTACCTCCATTTGGTTAAAATCTTCCGCTTTTCTTTTCTGCCGGGACGCGTTAAGAACCCGGTTAGCTCTGACGAAGACTTCTGCTTTTTGCAGGAGCACCATCGCCAAATCGAAAGGCGTGTTTTTTGTCACAACAGTGCGATTATAACATAGGAAAACCCCTATGACAAGGGGTTTTTACTGTTTTCCTGTGATTATTTTTGCAATTTCTTCTTCGGAAGTCCCAGGCTCAATCTCATAAGTGCCGGGATTGATGCTGCGGCTGTAACCGTTATGACACAAATAATTGTCAAATGCTTTTGCATTCTCTACAAGCCCGGCCTCATACAGCTTTCTGCTGACACTGCCGGAATCATCACCTCTCTGGATTGTTATACCGGTATCCAGTTCCTGATCCGGCTCCGCAGTGTTTTCCGGTGCTATTGTTGTCTCCGGCTCCGCAGTGTTTTCCGGTGCTGTTGCTGTCTCCGCAGTCGTCTGTGTCTCTTGCAGATCTGCCGTAGTCTCCGCCACTTCTGTTGTTTCCTTCTGTCCCTGTGTTTCTACCGGATCCTCTGTTGCGTTTTCTGTCGGCTGCTTTGCACCGTTTTGCAATGCTGCAAGCGTAAGTTCACTACTATCCACCATTCCGAGTTCTGCAGCACGCTCTCTGATCTGGTCATCCGTCATGCCCTGCGCTGTCTGTTCCTGACGATTCGAAAAGCTGATTCCCAGAATCAACGCCGTCACTATCATACCAATTCCAAGACCGCGCAGATAATATTTTAGTTTCATCTATGTCTCCGTCCTTACTTCTCACGATCACACTCAGGCTTTGTATAAGTCAATTACAAGCTTCACTTCACCTACCCCCAGCCCCAGTTCCTTTGCGATTGCTACCGTGGATTTTCCCTGTCTGTGCATCTCCAGAATTTTTTCATTATTATTCTGCCCTTCCTCGGCAGTATCTCCCATAAATCCAAGTTCAGGGGAAACAGGCTGCTCTATTCTGTCAACCGGTTCTTCCACTTTTTCCTGTTTCTGTGACTTTGCAGGTTCCGCAGTAGCTGTTTTGGTCTTACCCTCAGCCTCTTTCACAGCCTTGTCCATCTTCGACACCGTGTCCTTAATATTGGCATGCTTATTGTTCAGCATATCATATAGGAACATTGCTTCTTCGTGGTTCTTATGAATTTCCTGCAATACTGTATCGGAGTACTCATTCACTGCCATGATTTTCTCATTGGTCAGGCGTTCCAGAGAGCGTTCTGCTTTTTCTACTGCATCCTCTGAAGTCTCATCAACCTTTTCCTGCAGCTGCCTGCGGACTACCTGCAGTTCCTCTTCCATAAGGCTTTTAATTTCTTCTTTAGCTGCCTCTTTATTGATTCCGCTCTCATTTGTTTTTCCGGAAGGCAATAAAAAACTTCCTATGAATACTACAATTCCTGCAACCAGCAGAATCACTTCTAATATACCCATTTTTCTTTTTCCTTTGTATGATCAGATCTTTATATCAAATCCCTGATGCTTTTTTACTATCACAGTACCTTCTTTTTCGGAATCCTCTTTTTTCCGGTGTTTTCCACCGTTTCCGGTATACTCATTGTTCCCTTTTTCTTTGGCATCATACTGTCCTGTATACCAGTCTGCATTATCACTGCTGTGTACTTCCCGGGTTCGATGCTCACTTTGTTTCTGCGACTGATCTCCCAGTGTCATCTGTTGGAATGCACCCTTATTATCTTCATTTTGCTTCATCACAGTATAATCCTGTGTCCTGGGAATAGACGCAATTTCCAATGAACCAAATGCCATATGTATTCCTCTTTTCTGCCATTTGCTGTGTCATTTATAATGCAGTTGCCTTTACATCGCCTTCAATCCGTTCAAACCGGCAATACTGATAGGTACTTTTCACCTGCATGGAAGAATCACCAATAATGATTGTGGTTCCGGGATAAACCTCCCCCTTCACAAGCACCATTGCTCTTTCCTGCGGATTGAACTCCAGCTGCAGTTCCTGCATCCGCCGGTTCTTTTCGTCCAGACTCTTCTTCTGTGTTTCCATGGTTGCCGCAGAATTCCGGATATAATTGATCTGATCTGGTGTAAACCGGACGCCTTTGCTTCTTTTTTCGGCGAAATTGACAAGCACAGGCTGAATATTACGAATATTCTTTACAATCTCAGATATTTCTTTCTGAAGTCGCATGTACTCAGCTTTTTTCTCGGGATCCACTCCCACTTCTACTACCGTAGGTGCTCCCAGAGTTGCCCCCAAAGTCTTTACTTCTATCTTCTGTCCGGCGCGCACATGCCCTCCGGTGATAAATCCTCTCTTGCCTGTTACCTGGATCTCCGTTGAGGCCGTAACATCACTGTGAAGAATCGACTCTGTACTCACATATCCTCCGGCACTGGCTGTTGTATTTTCCAGGAATTTCGCTACAATATTACCACCGGCCTTTAAACTTCCCTTCGCCATACCATTCATGCCTCTGGCTATGATAATATTACCGCCGGCTTCAATATAGGCTCCCTCCACAACACCGCTGATGATCACATTTCCACCGGCACGGATCGAGAAGTTAGACGACACATTGCCTTTTACCTGTACGCTTCCTTCAAAATCAATATTTCCGGTAGAAAGATCCACATTTTCCACTTCATAAACATCCGATACAAACACCTTTGCATCCACCATGGAAACGTGTCCATCCACCATGGAAGTGATTTTTCTTCGATCTTCTGAGATTTCTATATTATGGCCAAATTCCAGATGCGCTTTTTTTACCTGTCTGGGACGTATTTTCGCTCCCTGTATGGTCGTTCCGTATTCACCCTCATCTTCCGGAATAATTTCTGCCAACAATTGTCCCTTTTTGCAGGGATTAATCATGTTCAGGTGAAAATAATCTACAGAACCGTCCTCCTTCAATGTCGGCTGTGCATGAACATCTGTGTTAAAATAATATTTAATGTATGCATCCGTGCCATGTCTGGGTTCTTTTCCCAGCGCCACTACCAGATCTGTACAATAAATCCCATCAGACATAAAATGATCCTGCAGAACACTCATCTGGATCCCATAGACAATATTGTGATACCGCAGATCCTTGATCACACTGTCCATAGTCGTTCGATTTCCGGTCTCAGACGCAGGATAAAACCTCAGAATCGCCTGCATGTTATCCTGACTGACCTCTATCCGGCAGCTCTCCTCCAGTGCCGGGCAGTCTTTTCTCTCCAAAAAACAGACGGTATCTTCTCCTGACAGAATTGCATTCTTTAAGGACATGGGATCATAAGGTACAGAATGTCTGTCCATATACTCCATCACTTCCTGCAAATTCACATCAGCTCCCCCATCTTTTGGCTGAATAATCCGCAGGCCATAACCTCCCGGAGCCTTTACAACCTGAAAATAGCCATTTTGCATTCGCCCATCCTCTGTCTTCCCATCCTGCAGTCCCTGCAGGTCAACAAGATACTACAAAAGCCCCATGTAGTTTCCCATTTTTGTCTTCATTTTCTGTAACGCCCTGGTATGTAACTGAGATACCCGTGATTCCGAGACCTCAAGAATATTACTGATTTCTTTCAAGGTCAGATCTTCATAATAATATAAAGTAACAACCTTTTTCTCTTTCTCCGTCAAAAGCTCCAGTGCTTCTCCGAGGACTTTCGTCAGTTCCTCTTTTTCCACACTCTCCTCCGGACTGTCAAATCTGGCTGTTGTATGTCTGCTATAATCCTGCGAAATATCACTGCCCTGATCCATATATTCATTCAGGGATACCAGGCCTGTAATTTTCATCTGTGACTGCCAGTCCAGATATTCCTCCGCAGAGATTCCCAGACCCACAGCAATATCTTCATCCGTTGCACTGCGTCCGGTAGTCTGTTCCACTTCCTTAATAACTGCATCGATCTTTTTCTGCCTTTGTCTGATTGTCCGGGGAATCCAGTCCATTTTGCGAATCTGATCCAATATTGCTCCCCGGATGCGCAGGCTGGCATAGGTCTCAAATTTTACCTCTTTCAGGCAGTCAAATTTATCGATGGCGTCTATCAGACCGAAGATTCCATAACTGACAAGATCTTCATAGTCAACATTGTATCCCAGATACATACTCAGCCGTCCTGCCACCACTTTTACCAACGGAGCATATTCCAGTATCAACTGTTCTCTGGTCTCCGGTCGCTTATTAGCAGCATATTCTTCTAATAACCTTTTCTTACCGGCTTCATCCATTCGAATCGCTTACACCCTTCTGCTCTGTGTCCTCTGACGCAGCAGCCTGTTGTTCCTCTTGTAAAGCCTTCTCTTCCTGCTCTTGTTTTGCTTTTTCTTCATTCTGCCTGTCAAATCGATCCAAAAGCATCCTGATCAGACTTCCAAGGCAGTAAAACAACAGCATAACAGCAAAAAGTGCCACAAGACCTGCCAGCATAGAATAATTTCTAACCAGCGTTACGATACAGGTGCAGGCACCTGCAATCAACATCAAAACCAATGGCATATTCTTTCTGTTCATATTGTTATCCATCAGACGAATCCATTATCCGTCAGATAATGGATTCGTTCTTTCCTACCGCACGAATATGGAATTCCCCCGTCTCCGGATAAAAGGTTACGGTTCTTCCATAATTTTTACCTGTGTCTTCCGCTAAAATAGGAATATTGATTTCTTTTAGCTTTTTCTTTACAGCTTCGACATTACGATCTCCCACCTGCATCATGTCATTCCGTCCCTGGAACGTAAACATGGTAGCTCCTCCGGCAATCTTGGCAACCATTCTTGCCTTTCTTGCACCAAGCTTTTCCATCTGGCGCACCAGTTCTTCAATACCGGTATCTGCAAATTTTGCAATATTCTGACTGCTGTTGCGGATCGTAGTACTGTCCGGCAGCATGATATGTGCCAGGCCGCCTATTTTTGTTACAGGATCGCGAATTGCTATTCCTACGCAGGAACCCAGTCCCAGAGTTGTAACTCCGTCAGGGCTTACGCAAGTCTTGAGATCCGCCATACCCACCTTAATAATCTCGCTCATTCTGCTCCCCTTCTTTTCCCGTAGTCTTATGCAACAGGTATTCCCAAAGATGTTAATATCTTGGGATAAGATTCAATATCAGGAACCAGAATAAAGTATCCGTCAATCTCAACTTCATCATAGAATTGAGATTGTATTAACAGGATTTTATCCCCCAATGTTCCGAATTCAATTGCCGGAACACTTAAAATAGCCCCTGCCATATCCAGTGTAAGAGATGGCGGTGTGGGAATGATCGTCAGGTTGGTCAGCGTAGACAATGAGTTCAGATACGCTCCCGTAATGATATTTCCGATCTCCTGCATGGCAGAAAACTCGATTTCCGAAAATCCATCTTTCTGTACCATATCTCCCAGAATTTTATGGAGAAGATGCTTGGCACTATTCTGTTCTACCAGAAACATCATACTTCCGGTAATGTCTCCTTCTACTCCAAGGAAGACACCTACCATTACCTGTTCTTCTCCTCCCATCAATGCTCCTACTTCATTAAAATCCAAAAGCTTTACCTGAGGTACCTTCATATCCACCTTACAGTTCAGCATCTGGGAGAGTGCTGTCATAGCGTTGCCAGCCCCAATGTTGCCTATTTCTTTCAAGACATCCAGATATGTTTCCGAAACTCTCTCTAAACTCAGATCTCCCATGGATCAATCTCCTTTATGCATTTTCCTCCAGCGTAATGGAATTCAGATCAAGCAGTGAAACAAGTTCTCCGTTATGCTTACCCACTCCCGTAATAAAGCTCTTTTTATTCTCCCCTGTACTGGGTGACATTTTTTCAATCTGACTGGTCCCGAGAGTGACTACTTCCTTAACCTCATCCACAATAATTCCCACACTGCCCTGCTGTTCCAGTTTTAAAATAATAATTCTGGTAGCCCGGGTGAGTTCATCTGCTTCCAGACCCATCTTTAATCTCAGGCTCATTACCGGCAATACTTCTCCCCGAAGATTGATAACTCCCTTCAGGTATGTAGGTACCTTGGGCACTCTGGTGATATGCTGCATTCTTACAATATTATCAATATAACGAATATCGATACCATATTGCTCATCTCCGAGGCGGATCACAATATACTGGAAAAAGTCCTCCTCAACTTTACGCTCATCTCCAGCCTTTAACTGCTGGTTCATCATGCTAAGTTCTTCCATAACTGTCATCTCCCTCCTTACAGTAATGCATTGGCATCCAGGATCAACGCTACTTCGCCGTCACCAAGAATAGTAGCACCACTGATGAATTTACACTGTTTAATATATTTACCAAGAGATTTGATAACAATCTCCTGCTGTCCGATCAGCTCATCAATCACAAGACCGGCCATCTTGTCTCCCTTTTTCACGATAACCACGATCAGGTTGTCCTCCGGGGATTTGGTGCTTTGTACATCCAGTACCTCTGTCAGACGGATCAGGGGGATTACAGTTCCTCTTAAATTAATCACTTCTTTGTTCTCTACCAGTTTGATATCACTGGGTGAAATATCTTCAATCGTCTGAATGGATCCCAGGGAAATCGCATACTTTTCTCCGCCTACTACTACCATTAATGCCTGAATGATAGCAAGTGTTAACGGCAGACGGATTGTCCAGGTACTTCCCTCTCCCCATTTTGATTTCACTTCTACTTCACCGCTTAAGGATTCGATCTTGGACTTCACGACATCCAGACCTACACCTCTTCCGGATACATCCGTCACCTTTTCGGAAGTAGAGAATCCGGGCTGGAACAGCAGGTTGATAATATCCTTCTCCGGCATATTGGCTGCCTGTTCCGGTGTTACCAGATTTCTTTCGATTGCTTTGTTTTTAACAGCTTCCACATCAATACCGTTACCATCATCTCTTACCTCGATGACTACGTTATTGCCATCCTGATAAGCATCCAGGAAGATAGATCCCTGCTCAGGTTTGCCCCGCTGTGCACGTACTTCTGCTGACTCCAGGCCATGATCTGCGGAGTTACGCAGCAAATGCATCAGCGGATCTCCGATCTCATCTACTACTGTACGATCCAGTTCAGTCTCTTCACCGGTCATGTACAGTTCCATCTTCTTATCCAGCTTCTTGGACAGATCACGGATCATTCTGGGGAACTTCACAACAACGCTCTCAATAGGTACCATTCGTACCTTCATGACGGATTCATGCAGGTTTGTCGTTACATTTTCCAGATATTCGATCTGCTCATTAAATGCGGAATTATTCCCCTGATCATTACTGGAAGCTGCTACCAGAGAGTTCTTTGCTATGATCAGCTCACTTACCAGGTTCATCAGAGAATCCAGTTTTTCAATGTCCACACGTACCGTACGGTTTACTACCGGTTTGTTTGCCGGTTTGTTTGCCTGTTTTTTCTCCGGAGTCTTTGCTGCAGGCTTTTTCTCCTCTTTACTAGGTTCTGCTTTTACTTCAGCCACTTCTTCCTTTTTCTCGGATGCAGGTTCCGGAGTCTCTTCTTCAGCGTGGTAATTTTTCGTTTTTTCAAGTTCCAATACAGCACCGGTAACCTGTGCGATCTCAGATACACTCTCGGCAGCCTTGATGATTTCGTCCAGAGAATAGTCTGACAAAATAATCAAAGTGAAATCCTTGTCAAACTTCTCATCTTCTACATCCTGTGCACTGGGCATAGATACAATGATCTCACCCTTTTCCTCCACTGCCTTAAATACCAGAAAAGCTCTGGCTGCCTTCAGAATACAGCTATCCTGAACCACAACATTAATGCCATATACATTTTTACCCTGCTTCATGGCTTCCTTGATCACGCGGATCTGGCTGTCGTCAAACGCAATGTCATTCCATTTTTCAACACCGTCTGCAGCGGCATCAGTGGGTGCTGCAGCGGCAGGAGTCTCTTCCTTTGCAGCAGGAGCTGCTGTTTCTGTCTTGCTCCCATTGAGAATATCATTCAGTGCCTTGATCAGATTCTCGTTATCATTGGTCCCTTCATCTGAAGTCTCCTGGATATTATTCTTATACTCTTCCAAGGCATCCAGACACTGAAACAATACATCAATCATTTCCGGTTTTACCTTAATGTTACCGTTACGCACCTCAGAAAAAACATTTTCCATATCATGGGTCAGATTCTGCATACGCTTGTAGCCCATGGTTCCTGCCATCCCCTTTAAGGAATGCGCTGCACGGAATATTTCATTAATATTATCCATGTTCTCAGGATCTGACTCCAGTTCCAGAATCTGTGTGTTCAGATTCTGCAGATGCTCATTTGTTTCATCCAGAAAAATTTCAAGATATTGGCTTACGTCCATCTCTTCCTCCATTCTGCCGGTCTCGGTATTGCCGGAAACGACATTTATTATTTGCTTACTCCTACATGCAGTATAATCTCCTGGGCTATCTGATCCAGTGGTACCACCTGATCTGCAAGCCCGGCTGCGATAATACTTTTAGGCATTCCAAATACAACACTTGTGTCCTGATCCTGTGCAATTACATATGACTTTTTGGAAGTTTTTAATTTACTGATGCCTTCCGTTCCATCTGCACCCATTCCCGTCATGACAGCACATACAACTGTATCAAACCGGCTGTTCTGCAGAGATTCATACATATAATTAGCGCAGGGTCTGACACCTTCCCTGTAAGGTTCCTCCGACAGATGTATCGTATGTCGTCCTGCCGGAGAAGTAACAACATTAAGGTGCCTGCCACCCATGGCAATATAGGCCCATCCCTTTTTCAGTTCTTCGCCTTCTGCCGCTTCTTTCACATGAAGCTGACTCAGATTATCCAGCCTCTCTGCAAGAGATGCTGTAAATCCTGCCGGCATGTGCTGTACGACAAGTACCGGTGCATCGAGATTTGCCGGTAATAACGGAATCACTGACTGCAGAGACTTGGGACCTCCTGTGGAGCTGGCAATGGCTACAATCTTACTGCCTGACACGCTGACCGGATGATGATTGATGATCTTCATCATCTCATTTACCGTGCCCTTTTCCTCCGTAAGCTTCTCTTCGGCTGTAAATACCGGCAGTTTACTGTTTGCCACAACATTCAGTGTCCGCAGGAATTCTCTTCGGAAATTCTCGCCCCGACAGTCTACTGCGCTGTCCGGCTTATGTACGAAATCCAGTGCTCCCAATTCCAGAGCATCCAGAGTGGTTCTGGCACCTTCCATCGTATCGGTACTTGCCATCATCACCCGCGCCGGGATTTTATACTTTCTAAGCTCCTGAAGAAGCTGCAGTCCATTCATGCGCGGCATATTTACATCCAGTACCACAGCATCATAGCTGTTTCTGCTTAACAGATCAAAAGCCTCAATTCCATCTTTAGCCCTGTCAACTACCTGGAACCTTATGTCTGCATCTATTATATCACACAACACTCTTCTCATGAGTGCAGAGTCATCAACAACTAATATTTTTTTTGGCATTAATCCAATCTCTCCTTTTTCCGGCTCTTGCGTTCCTCTTCAAAAATGAAGCGGATGATCTCTTCTCTGGTATTAATATCCAGATTGTAATACTGAACTCTGTGTTCAAAGGTTCCCTTGCGGTTTTCCAGTTCCTTCACCGCCAGCACCTTGCCAACCACCTCATACTTTTTTCGTTCCCCATCCTTCAGCAGATGATAGCTGCACAGGATCAGACTTCCGGGTTCATATCTCTGAGAGGACATAAATCTTAATCCGCCACCACTGATATCCACGATCACACTATGTTTTAAAGGAAGCCCCGGCTGCAATTCATAAGGAGAATTTTCTTCCAGTGCCTGTATTTCTTCTTCCTCAAGATTTCTGGCGCACATATCCAGAACACAGCTGAAACGATAATATTCTCTTCTCTGATATTTTCTTAAATTACTGGTCAGTTCCATGACCAGAACATAGACATTATTACTCTTATAACGGTCTATGATCCTCGCAAAGCATTGATAGAGGCTGTTCTCCTCAAAAAAGATTATATCATATTCCGAATCCACCGGTAAAAGTATCAGTCTCGTCTGCTCCATCGGCATGGCAATTTCCAGTGTATCCTCCGACAGGATCTGAAGTACACGGCTTTGATATACTTTTGCCGCTTTTTCCGCTCCTTTTTCTTCGATCCCACGCTCCAGGGTACGAAGTTCTATTTTAGATCCTTCCTGTACAAATCTGGACAACATAATGTGTATACCTCACTTATTTGGGTTGTTTTATTGCTCCGTTTCTCGTACCTATGATATGTGAGAAAAATGCCGCCATCCCCCGTCTGGGCTGTTGCTCTTCTTCCTTCTCGCACAATCTTTCCGCAATCCGCTGATATGCCTGACTTGATTTTGCACCCGGATTCTGGATGGACACAGGTATCTGCTGCATGACTGCCTGCATAACCTGCGGATCCTGTGGTACGCATCCTAAATATGTCATCGGTATTTTTAAGTATCTGGTCACTACCGCATTCAGTTTATCAAACAGTACCTGTCCTTCCTTAATGTTACTGGTCCTGTTTGCCACCATCTTTACTTTCGTAAAATCCGCCTGAAATCTCGGATGTCTGTACAATGCCTTCAGCAAAGAATAGGAATCTGTAATAGATGTAGGCTCCGGTGTTGTTACCAGCAATACTTCTCCGCTTGCTACCAGGAATTCCAACACACTGTCTGATATTCCGGCTCCGGTATCCACAATAATAACATCCGTCAAAGCATCCAGTTCTGCCAGGTTCTGTATAATGCAGGTAAGAGCATCTTTTCCAAGATTAGACATTCCGGCTATTCCGGAACCACCGGAGATAAATCCCACCTCCATCGGACCCCAGGTAATAATGTCACTGATACTTTTTCCTTCGTATACCAGGTCACACAAATTATGCTTCGGTATTGCTCCAAACATAATCTCAATATTCGCCAGCCCGAAGTCTGCATCTAAAATGATCACTCTCTTCCCCATTTTGCGGAATTGAATTGCCAGATTGATGGACATATTGGATTTTCCCACACCGCCCTTGCCTGAAGTAACGGTAATGATTCTTGCAGTAGGTCTTATTTGGTTATTCGCTTTAATAATCCTTAGCTGTTCCGCCTGATCCATTTTCCTGCGCCTTTCTGTAAAAGCCCTATTCCTTACCTCCAAGGATCTGTTTCACCGTTTTCTGCGGATTGAACATCTCCATATCATCCGGAACGTTCTGTCCACAGGTCACATATGCGATCTGTGCGCCTGTATAGAGCTTCATGTTCAGCAGATTCCCCACTGCCTCTGTTTCATCTAACTTGGTAAAAATCAGCTCATAATCTGCAATCTTACCATAACAATCTGCGATTTTCTGGAGATCCCTATATTTTGTGGTTGCGCTCAGTACCAGAAATACCTGGTATTTTTCCGGTCTTTTTAAACCGGCAACCATTTCCTTCATCTTCTCCAGTTGTTCCGCATTCTGATGAGATCTCCCCGCTGTATCTATAAAAATATAATCACAATCCCAATAATCATCAATTGCCGCCTGCAATTCTTCCGGTGTGTAAATTACTCTGAAAGGAGTCTCCAGAATATTTGCATAGGTTCTTAACTGCTCCGCTGCCGCAATACGATAGGTGTCCGCTGTGAGAAGTGCCACCTTCTTTTTTTCCTCCACGCAGTACCTGCCTGCCAGCTTGGCTATGGTGGTCGTCTTTCCCACACCGGTAGGTCCTATGAACCATACGATCCTCGGTCCATTCTCCGCCGGAGTGATTCCTTCGGATTTTCCGAATTTCAGCACCATTTTCTGATAAATGTTTGCCAGAAGATAATCAAACGGAAGATCTGCCTTCTTGGTCTTTGAAGCGTCCTCTAAAATACTGTTGACATATTTCTCATCCATTTCATTATCCAGCATTTTATTATATAAAAGTCTGATGAACTTATCCTGTTCCGGGTTCTGTTCATCTTCATTTTGTGCCTGCTTTTCTACACCCTGCTGCTCTTCTTCATCCATCTTTTCTTTTTGAATTTCGGAAGTTTTTTCCTTTTCTCCGTCATCTGAATTTCTATTGTTCAGCTGACTTTCCAGAAGTGTCTGCAGACTATCCAGCTTTCTCTCGATATTCTCTGTGCTGTTTCTGATGGACACATTTTTCCCGGTGCCTGCCTCCTGAAGCGTAACAAGTCTGCTGCTTCCCTGTTGTCTCTGAGGGCTCTCTTCTTCCAAAGCTGCTGTGACTTCTATCTGCTTCGGTGAAAGGAAGGAAAACAGACCTTTCTTTTTTACCTCACGGACATTCATGATCACCAGACCGTTTCCTAACTCTTTTTTGGCTGCTTCAGCTGCCTCTGCTTCTGTCTTCCCCGTAAATTTCTTAATTATCATACTGTTCCTCATCTCTGTGTCGGTTCAATGTGCTTACCCTTTAAGCTGTGACCATACCCACAGATTGCAATTCCACATTGGATTCCACTTCATTGTAAGATACTACCACCAGATCCGGATAGTAATCTTCTGTCAGACGTTTAAAATACATTCTCACAATCGGTGATGTAATAATGATAGGAGTTTTGCCCATGTTTTCCAGCTTTTTCATTTCTTCGCCTACAGCATTCAGAATTTTCTTGCTTCTGGCAGGATCCAGATTCAGAAATGCCCCTGTCTCTGTCTGTTTCACACTGCCCATGATCTCCTGTTCCACTTTGGGATCCAGTGTAAGCACACTGGTCGTTTCATGAGAAAGGAAGTATTTGGTAGAGATTGCACGTTTCAGACTCTGTCTTACATATTCCGTGAGAATATCCGTATCTCTGGTCGTAGGTGCATAATCTGCCAGTGTTTCCAGTATGGTCAGCAGATCTCTGATGGAAATTCCCTCTTTCAGAAGATTCTGCAATACCTTCTGTATTTCACCAAGCCCCAATAGCTTGGGAACCAGCTCCTCCACCAGAGAAGAATTGTTTTCTTTGACATTGTTGATAAGGTTCTGTACATCCTGTCTGGTAAGCAGTTCTGCAATATGCTGTCTGATAATTTCTGTCAGATGCGTGGCAATAATGGATGGGGGATCTACCACGGTATAGCCCAGGCTCTCCGCCCGTTCTCTCTGTCCCTCCGTGATCCAGATCGCAGGCAGATGAAAAGACGGCTCAAAGGTAGGAATACCCGTGATTTCTTCTTCGACATATCCGGGATTCATTGCCATATAATGGTCAAATAAAATCTCTCCTTCGCTGACCTGAATTCCCTTGATCTTAATAATATATTGATTGGGATTCAGCTGAATGTTATCGCGCAGACGAATGATTGGAACCACAGTACCGAGTTCCAGAGCAATCTGACGTCTGATCATTACCACTCGATCCAGCAGATCGCCTCCCTGATTCACATCTGCCAGCGGAATAATACCATAACCGAATTCCAGTTCAATCGGATCCACCTGCAGCAGGCTGTTGACATTCTCCGGCTGCCGGATTTCTTCGGCAGCGGCCTCTTCACTGTCAACCTCCTGTTCTATTTTTGCAGTTTCGAGCGTACCTTCGATATTTCTGGCCACGATAATGAATACCAATCCCAATCCGACAAACAGAATAGTATTTAACTGTGTCACAAATCCCAGGATTGCCAGCATGGCACCTACCAGATACAGAGCCTTTGGTACTCCAAACAGCTGGCTGACCAGCGTTGTTCCAAAATCAGCATCCTTACTTCCCTTCGTCACCAGAATACCGGTAGATAATGAAATTAAAAGGGAAGGGATCTGGCTGACCAGGCCGTCGCCAATCGTAAGTATCGCATATTTATTCAGGGCAGCCGTAATATCCATACCCTGTCTTGTCATTCCCATAATGATGCCACCCACAATATTAATTGCGGTAATCAGAAGACCTGCCACAGCATCTCCCTTTACGTATTTTACGGCACCATCCATGGAGCCGAAGAAGCTCGCTTCTTCCTGGATCTTTTCCCTGCGCTTCTTAGCCTCTGCATCCGTAATGGCACCGGTATTCAGATCTGCGTCGATAGCCATCTGCTTACCTGGCATGGCATCCAGTGTAAATCTTGCGGTTACTTCGGATACACGTTCGGAACCTTTGTTGATGACCATGAACTGGATCAGGATCAGAATAATGAAGATGATCACGCCGATGACCAGATCACCGCCACCTACGAATTCGCCGAAGGTCTCCACGACATTACCGGCATTACCGTCTCTTAGGATCAGACGGGTGGATGAGGTATTCAGTGCAATACGGAAGATTGTGGTAAACAGCAGCATCGTAGGGAAGAAGGACATATCCAGTACTTCCTTACTGAACATCGTTGCAAACAGGATCGTCAATGCAACAGAGATATTGATCGCCAGTAAAATATCCAGCAGCCAGGAAGGTATTGGCACAATAAACATGATAATGGCCGCCATAATATAAATTGCTATGCCGATATCCGCTTTTTTCATTTTCATCTGTGCCTTACCTCCTTTCCGTTCTTTCGTATTTTCAATCGTTTATACTTTACCTTGCAGATGATACACAAACGCCAGCACCTCTGCTACCGCCTGATAAAGTTCCGGCGGTACTGCCTGCCCCACATCCACATTGGCATACAGCATTCTGGCCAGTGGTTTGTTTTCTACAATTTCTATTTGGTGATCTCTGGCGATCTCTTTGATCTTTGCCGCCAGATAATCTTCTCCCTTTGCAATTACAATGGGAGCGTCTGCCACCTCTGGATCATATTTGATAGCAACTGCATAATGCGTAGGATTGGTGATGACCACATCTGCCTGTGGCAGATTCTGCATCATTCTCCGTTGGGAAGCCTCCCTCATTTTCTGCCGGATACGGCCTTTGATCTGGGGATCCCCTTCCTGTTGTTTGTACTCTTCCTTGACCTCTTGTTTGGTCATTCTCATATCTCTGCTGAATTTTACTTTCTGATAAATAAAATCCGCTGCAGCAATGATCATATAGATCAGTGATACCCTGATCCCGAGATCAGTAACAGTCTCTCCGATCAAAGCAATTGCCTGTGTAAGATCCATATCATATAGACTGTATAGCAACGGCCATCTGCCTTTCAGATAATTATAGCATATGTATATGATCAATCCAATCTTCAAAAGAGATTTCACCAGTTCCACAAGGGAATTCACGGAAATGATTCTTTTAAATCCGGAAATCGGATTCAATTTAGAAAATTTGGGCTGCATCGGCTTGCCTGTCGGATGCCATCCAACCTGCACCACATCACTTAAAAAAGCAATCAGTAATCCCACCAGCAGCACCGGTGCCATGATGATCACAGCTTCCAGCATCATCTTCTGAAATACCAGTTTCACATCCGTCTCCGGCATGTTCCCATGCCAGAACGTTACTACCTCCGGAATCTTTTCATAGATGTCGGTGAACACATTCATGAACTGATAGCCCATGTGTCCCACCCATAGTTTTAATACCAGGAACACAGACAAAAGTCCAAGACCATTGGCGATTTCCCGGCTTTTTGCTACCTGGCCCTCTTTTCTGGCATCTGTCAGCTTTTTCTCTGTAGCAGGTTCAGTTTTCTCTCCACCCTGTCCCTCTGCGGCAAAGAATTGCAGATTATATTCCAGGCTCACCTCATACCTCCGATAAAGGATACTACCATTTTTTTCATCTCCTGATAGACAAAATCCGCTGCTCCCGGCAGCATTCCCGCCGTCAGGAACATTGCCGTAAGCCCTGCCAGTACCTTCAGCTGAATACCCACCGCAAACATATTCATCTGTGGTGATACTTTTGCAAGCACGCCCAGTACCGCATTCAGAAGTAATGTTACACAAAAAATCGGCAATACAATACGAAAGCCGATCAGAATATAGTCATTCATGAATTCAATCATAGAGTTAAGCAAACTGTCTGCATGGAACACCACTCCATTTACAGGAATTAATGTAAAACTATCCGCCAGTGCTCCAAAAAGATAACGGTACATTCCAGATGCGATCAGCATCAGCATGAACGAATACTGATACAATACACCGGTAATGCTGGTGCTCTCTTTGGTCGCCGGATCCATCAGTGTTGCCATGGATAGACCTGTTTCCATATCTGCTATGGAACCGGCAAAATTTACGATTGCCATGCAGATATTGGCTCCAAATCCGATCAACAGACCGGCGATCGCTTCCTTCATGACAATCACGGCATATTCCATTACGGTATCAAAAACAACCGCTTCCACCGGCGTCAGTGTCTCATATAACAGAATTGACGTAAAAAAGCTGATACCGATCCGGATTCTGGCCGGTGTATCCGTCATGCCAAAATAGGGTGCAATATAGACAAAACACGAAACTCTGACCAGGATCAGCAAAAAATATTCAAGATCATATATAGAAAACGATAAATCTACCATGAATCTGTCCTGTTACCTGTGTATGTACTGGCTGAAGCTTGTCCAAAGCTGCACCGTATACTCTACCATAGTGTTCATCATCCATTGTCCCAGCAGGACCAGTGTCAGAAATATAGCAATAATTTTAGGTACGAAAGTAAGTGTCTGCTCCTGAATCGAAGTTACCGTCTGAAAAATACTGATGATCAATCCCACGATCAGTGATACCAGCAAAACAGGTAATGATACCTTTATAATCACATATAACGCATTATTCGTCATTTCCGATACTGCATCAATTGTCATAGCAAAACCTCATCTTCCGACTCTAATAGAATGTCTGCACCAGCTGTCCTATGATCAATGCCCAGCCGTCTGCAAGAACAAACAGCAGTATTTTGAAAGGCATGGAAATCGTCGTAGGCGGCAGCATCATCATACCCATACTCATAAGTGTAGATGCCACTACCATATCAATTACGATAAAAGGAATATAAATCATAAAACCGATCCAGAACGCCATACGCAGTTCACTGATCATAAAGCTGGGAACCAGCACAGAATTAGGAATATCTTCCAGTGTTCCGTCCCATTCCTTTCCCGCAATATCCATAAAAAGCTCTACATCCTTCACCTGGGTCTGGGGATACATAAATTCCCGTAACGGTGCCATTCCCTTCTCCAGAGCCTCTTCCTGATCAATTGTCCCTTCTTCAAAGGGTTGAATGGCTTCTTCATTGATTCTTGTGATCGTAGGCTCCATGATAAAGAATGTCAAAATAAGTGCCAGCCCGATGAGGATCTGATTTGGCGGTGCCGTCTGCGTATTTAACGCCGATCTCGTAAAATGCAATACAATGATGATTCTGGTAAAAGATGTCATCATGATAATAATGGTCGGTGCCAATGCGATCAGCGTCAACGTAATCAAAATACGTAATGCACCGTTGATCTGTCCGTTTCCATTATTATAGGTAATACTGACCGTATTGGCTGTATTCAGTGTCCCCACTTCTTCACGAGTAGTAGCCGTTCCCGCCGGATTGATCACTGTCGAGATCTCCGTATCTCCTGTCAGATGCCGTTCCGATGCCTGTGCCTTGAATGGCGTACAAATACACAATATGCCCACCGTGACCAGCAGGCATACCATAGAAATAACTCTCTTGATTTTTTTGTTTGAATTAACGATCTTTGTCTTCATTCTGTTTCTTAGCCGCACGTTCCAACAGCTCCCGAAATCCGGAAGTACTGTCAAATGTTTTCTTTTCCTTCAGTTGTTCTGCAGGAATCTCTCCCAGAGTCGTTACGGTATCTTTACAGACAGCAACCGCAAAATATTTTTCACCGATCCGGACCAGCTGGATATATTTATTGTTTGCAATTCTGACTGTCTCTTTTATCTCAATGTTACCCTCTGTGCCCTGCTGTTTCTGGTAGCCTGCAATCCATTTTGTCACCAGTGCGGTTATCGCCAATACTGCTGCAAAAATCAGCAGTACTGTAATAAACTGTGCATAGCTGTCAGCTTTTCCGGTGAGTATGATCATTAACCCACTACCTTTTTCACAGCTTCAATAACACGTTCAGCCTGGAAAGGCTTTACGATAAAGTCCTTAGCTCCTGCCTGAATAGACTCAATAACCATTGCCTGCTGTCCCATAGCAGAACACATAATCACCTTGGCTCCGCCGTCAATCTTTTTGATTTCCTTCAGTGCCTGAATACCGTCCATTTCCGGCATGGTGATATCCATAAGTACCAGATCCGGATTTACTTCCTTAAACTTTTCTACAGCCTTCATTCCATTTTCTGCTTCACCGGCTACATTATATCCGTTCTTGGTCAGGATATCCTTAATCATCATCCTCATAAATGCTGCATCATCACAGATTAAAATATTCTTAGCCATTTAAATCTCCTCCATTTGTTTGGTTATCTCTGCTTATTTTATAATTTCCGTAATTCGCACGCCAAAGCTCTCTTCAATCACAACGACTTCTCCCTTGGCAACGAACTTGCCATTGACAAGAACATCTATCGGTTCTCCGGCAATACGATCGAGTTCGATAATTGTTCCCGGTGAAAAATCCAAAATCTCGGAAATAGATTTTGTTGTTCTTCCAAGCTCTACGGTTACTTCCAGGGGTACATCCTTGATCAGTCCGATATTTTCCTGACCGGCAATACCCATAGTGTCGTTCGAGAAATTCTGGAATTGTGCCGGCTGTACATTGACATTTTGCTGGGGCATCCCCATCATACCCATCTGGTTCATGCCATTCATGCCCATGTTACCCATCTGGTTCATACCGTTCATGCCCATGTTACCCATCTGGTTCATGCCGTTCATGCCCATGTTACCCATCTGGTTCATACCGTTCATGCCCATGTTACCCATCTGGTTCATGCCGTTCATGCCCATGTTACCCATCTGGTTCATGCCATTCATGCCCATGTTACCCATCTGGCTCATGTCATTAGTACCCATGCCATTCATCGGATTCATACCCATGGAATTCATCTGTGCCTGGCTTTCTACGCCGGAACCGGACATGCCTGCATTATTCTGTACACTGTTATCTGCAGGGGGTGTTGTGCCGGTATCTTTCTGCGCCTGAGCTTTGTCCTCAGTTCCATTAATATTGCCCATCTGTGTATTAATAAAGGTTTCTACCAGTTTACGGGCAAAATCAATGGGGTACAGCTGCATAATAGAACTGTCCACCAAATCATCAATCTGCATGCGAAATGCGATTTTAACAAATGTACCACCCAGGAATGGAGAAATTTCTTTACCGTCTTTTACCTCTGTAAGATCAAACAGTGAAGATTCAGGTGGACTGATATCTATGACCGTCTGCAGCAACGTAGACAACGATGTCGCCGCAGAACCCATCATCTGGTTCATCGCCTCAGAAATCGCACTTAAATGCAATTCCCCCAGTTCTCCGTCGGTATTAGTGCCGTCTCCGCCCATCATCAGGTCGGTAATAACCTTTACATCATGTTCTTTCAGCACCAGAATATTGGTACCATCCAGTCCCTGTGTATATTTGATCTGAATAAATACGCAGGGTCTTTCATAGGTATCCAATAATGTATTCCAAGTGGCAAGTGTAACCACAGGGGTCGTAATATTTACTTTACGATTCACCAGAGAATACAACGTTGTGGCTGAAGAGCCCATGCTGATATTGGCCACCTCGCCAATCGCATCCTTTTCCACATCCGTCAATACTTCTCCATCACCGGCAACCGGTGGTGTATCTTTCACACTTCCGCTATTTTTCTCATTCTCAGCCGTGCTGCTATCCGGTGTCGGATCCGGTGTCGAGGCACCACTGTCTGCAGTGTCCGACAGATCCATGCCTTGCAGCAGGGCATTTATCTCATCCTGAGATAACATCCCGTCCATCGTTACTCCTCCTCTCTGATCACCGATGTGATCTGAACAGCATACGAATCTTTCTCTGTACCGGGTAATGCAGTAAATTTCTTAATATTACCCACATACACATCCATGTCATTATCGACTCTGGAATTCAGCCGGATACAATCGCCCACCTGCAGATTCAGGAAATCATTGACAGAAATCTCACTCTTCCCCAGTACCGCTTTGATGGGGATTTCCACCCTGCGGATCATGGACTCTATGTATTCCTCGTAGTGTTCATCATGATTCTCCTGCATTGTGGAGAACCAGTATTTGGTGTTCAGTTTATCCATCACATCTTCCAGTGTAAAGAAAGGAAGACAGATATTTACCATTCCTTCTACATCCCCGATTTTCATATTCAGGGTAACAATAGCGATCATATCGCTGGGAGCAATTACCTGGGCAAACTGGGGATTTGTCTCCAGCCGGCTTAACACCGGGGAAATCTCAACAACATTTTTCCAGGGCTCACGCAATAACTGCGTAAACATTATTAAAAGCTTTTGCAAGATCGTAAGCTCAATATCCGAAAAATCTCTGCTCTTTTCCAATGGCTGTCCGCTGCCTCCCAGCATACGATCCAGCATGGCATAACACAGATTTGTTGCAATTTCTATGATAATATTACCGCTAAGCGGTGCAAAATTAACAATTCCAAGCACTGACGGGTTCGAAAGTGCATTAGAGAATTCACTGAAAGTAACCGTTTCCGAACTTGCCACCGTTACCTGTACATTTTTGCGCAGATACACCGGAAGGTTGGTTGAGATCAATCGGCTGTAATGTTCGAATATGATTTCCAAAGTCCTCAAGTGCTCCTTAGAGAACTTGGTAGGACGACTGAAATCATAATTCTTTACCTGTTTCTCGTCCTCTCCCTGGATTTGATCCATATCGAGGTCACCGTCTGACAGTTGTTTCAGAAGATTATCAATTTCACTTTGTGAAAGGATATCACTCACAGACCCTCACCTCCTGTCATCTCTTTTTTATGTATCATCAGCCGTACTTCACTCCACTGATAGATACTTTATAGATGAAATCGGATTGGAACAGATTCTGTACTGCCTTCAGGATCTCTTCTTTCAGACCCTCCATATCCTCTCTGCACTCATCCTCTGTATGCTCAGAAACAGTTGCCGTGATCGCATCCTCTATCAATGTCTTATAGCCATCCAGGGTCTCACTGCTTCCATAGGTCTTATAATCCTTACTCTTCTTGTTAATAGAAAAAGAGATATCAAACATAATGTAATCCTGTTTTGCTCCGGGTTCACTCTTCAGAGGAATCGTCATGGAATCTGCGATATTATACACCTCCGTATCGGTAAGTGCAACATTCGCCGTCCCTTCTGTGCCGGGAACCGTCAATTCCAGATTCATTGCTGTTGTGATATTATCCACTAACTGTGCAGTTTTTTTATTTGTGCCTACAATGCTTACAAGCATTACACTGGTCAGCACAATATTCACAATAAGTAGTGCCAGGATCAACACCGTCATCAGATTTTTCTTCATGTTCTTTTTGCTTCCTTTCCCTCTCCACATTAATTACCAGTGGACGGATTATATATTCGTATCTCTACCCGCCGGTTTTTGCTGCGTCCTTCTTCTGTAGCATTATCCGCAACAGGAGTCCTGTCTCCCATTCCCGCATGACGCAGATTGGATGGATCCAGCGAAGTATTGTCAACCAGATAATAAAAGACAGAAAGAGCTCTTGCGCTGCTCAGTTCTTCATTATCCGCAAATCTGGCACTGCTGATAGGTACATTATCTGTGTGTCCCACTATCTCGATCACAGCATCACTGCCGTATCTTTCCAGGATCACTCCCACTTTGTCCAGCACTGTTTTGGGCTGCTCTTTCAGCGAAGCACTTCCGGAATCAAATAGCAGTGCTCCCTTCATGGACAGCTGTACATACTGCGCCGTAAAAGAAACACTTACCTGGTCTGCCAGGCTGTCCTCAGCCAAGGCTTCCTGCACCACTTCAGACAATTCCTCATTGCTTTGCAGATTTTTTTCATTCAACGCCTCTTCCAGCTGCTGTGCACTGTCATATTTTTCATAATTATCGGAATCCCTTTCACTGTCTGCGTTTCTTCCGGCATTACTGATATACTCATCCAAATCATTCAGCTGGCTGACACCATTGCTGATGAGAATGCCCTCTCCGATTGCAGTGGAACCTGCATTAAAAATACTAAAAGTACTGTTGGACATGGCGGCTGCCATTTCGCTGTACTTGGTTGCATCAATGGATGACATGGAAAACAGCATAACAAAGAAGCACAGAAGTAAATTCATCAGGTCACTGAAAGTAGACATCCATGCCGGGGATCCAGCAGGCGGATCTTCTGGCTTACGTTTTGCCATTAAGCTTCACCCCCTGCTTCCTCTTCGCCCTCTTCACTTGTTCTGTCCTTCGGAGGAAGGAACGACTTTAATTTTTCCTCGATGACACGGGGATTCTCACCAGCCTGTATGGATAAGAGCCCTTCGATCATAACCTCTTTCTGCTGCATCTCCACAGCATTATCTGCTTTCAATTTATTGGAGATAGGGATACAGATCCAGTTTGCCAGCAGGGATCCGTACAGGGTAGTGATCAACGCTACTGCCATTGCCGGTCCCAGGGAGGACGGATCATCCATATGGTACAACATATCTACAAGGCCGATCAGGGTACCGATCATACCCCAGGCAGGACCCATGGCTGCCAGAGTATCCCAGAAACCAATTGTGTCCTTGTGTCTTCCTTCTACACTTGTCAGTTCGGTCTCCATGATGGCACGAACCAGTTCGGGATCGGTACCATCTACGATCAGAAGGATTCCTTTTTTCAGAAAAGGTTCTTCCAGATCCGCTGCTGCTTCTTCCAGAGAAAGCAGACCTTCTTTACGTGCCACATTGGAAAGCTCTATGATCTTACCTATCATATCTGAAGTATTCAGCGACGGTGCCTTGAAGATCAACGCAAATGATTTCAGACCTGCTATGTAATTCTGAAGACTCACGGACATGAGGGTACAGGAGAAAGCTCCACCGAATGTAATGATTGCGGAGGCTGGATCCAGATATTCACTAAATCCCCCCACACCTGCAGAGCTTATGATACCAAATACCAACATGAATAATGCTAATAATATACCGGCTAAAGATGCTATATCCACTTAAATCACCTGACATTCTGCAATTTTATCGTGCAAAAATATCCTTTCTGTATAATATTACAAGATTTTTTATTTCTTGTCTACTTTCTTTTACAATTATTTTCTTTCCTGTGGTAAGTGTCAGTACTGTATCGGGGGTCTCCTCCACCAGTTCAATCAGATCCGGATTCACTAACACCTTGACTCCATTGATCTTAGTCACTTCAATCATATCGTCACCTCCTCTTCCGCTTTCTGACGTATCAGCAGGATTTATGCGGTTTTCTGCTTTTTTTCAAATTAAATGTAGTACTTTTTTCCCTTGATGTTTTATATACACAAAAGGGACAGGTGGAATTCCTATCCCTTTGTATGTCTCTTATAATTTTAACACTTTATTAACGCTTCAGGTTGGTCAGCTCCTCCAGCAGTGTATCGGATACGGTAATGATACGGCTGTTAGCCTGGAAGCCTCTCTGGGTGGTGATCATCTCCGTAAACTCAGAAGATAGATCCACATTACTCATCTCCAGCTGACCGGTAGACATATATCCGCCGCCTGCAGTGATATCTACACCGATGCCATCGAACTCACCGGAGTTCAAAGTAGCAGAGTAAAGGTTGTCTCCTTCCTTCTCCAGACCGGAAGCATTGGCAAAGGCTGCGGTAGCGATCTGACCTAACAGTTTGGTCATACCGTTGTCATAGCTGGCGTAGATCATACCATCCTTCTGAATTGATACACCGATCATATCTCCCAGACGACGTCCGGTTCCCAGTCCATCCAGATCACCACTGGTGGCGCCGATGGTGGAAGTACCCTTGTTGTCATAGTTGGTGCACTCGGACAGGTCGATGGTAATATCTGAGAAGTTACCACCCAGATTTGAGAATTTAACATTTGCCGTAAATCCGGTACCGCCATCCACCTGCTTCAGTTTTCCGGTATCCGGATCAAAGACCACCTTGACACCATCAAATTTTCTTCCGTCCAGTACAAGCTCCGTTCCATCCTTAGGAAGTACATCCGTTGTTGCGGCAGGATTTGCCAACATATTTAACAGCATCTGTTTTACGGTAACATCATTAGTGCTGTCATGAAGATTTAAAAATTCGTCGGTAGCACCTTCATATCCATAAGCCTTTGCGATAAAATCCAGTCCATCCTGAATTGCTTTTTTCTCAGCATCATCTGCGCCGACTTTTATATCCCCTGTAGCTGCATCAAAAATATCTTTTAAATCCACCTGTGTTACCGGAGTTGATTTTGTTTTCAGAATGGTTCCGTTCCATTCATAAGCATCATCCGTGAAATTGATCTTGCTTTCCATCTGCTGAGTCAGATCTGCAGTTCCGAAATCCACAGTGGAAATGTCAATTTCTTTTCCGGTGGAATCTAGCAGTTTCGTCAGCTCCATACTGTATTCATTCACCTTGCTGCCACCGGACTGCTTGAAGGTAAACTTTGCAGTATAGCTGTAGCCTCTGGCATCAAAGAAGTTCAGATTTACTGTTTTACCGTTGGCACTGGTAACATCCTTATCATTCTGATCCAGAATTCCGGAGATATTTGCCTGTGTGGTAGCTTCAGGGGGATAGGTCATATTTGCTGTGCTCATGATACGCAGTGCAGTCACGGTATCCTGCTTGATATTGCCGGTGGTCTCATCCACAACCCAGCCCATGACATTGTAACCGGTGCTGGTCATCGCCAGGTTACCGGCACCATCTACATAGAAAGAACCGTCTCTGGTGAAGAAGTTCTCGGAGCCGTTGCTGACTACAAAAAAATTATCTCCGGTGATCATGATATCAAAAGGGTTACCGGTAGACTGTGCGGAGCCCTGGGTGGTAATGGCAGTATTGATAGCTCCTGCCTTAACGCCCAGACCGATCTGCTTGGCGTTGGTACCGCCCACACCGGTGGTGGCGTTGGCACCGCTGGCCTTCTGTGTGGTCTGGCTCATCAGTTCACTGAAAGTCATGGAACTTGATTTATACGCTGTTGTGTTGACGTTGGCAATATTGTTACCGATTACGTCCATTCTGGTCTGGTGTGTTTTCAGTCCTGCTACACCAGAATACAATGATCTCATCATAGTACTTGTTCCTCCTGTATCGGAACCGTGCTTTCTCTCTGTCATTCAAGAAAGCATGACCTCCATCTTTGGTCCGGTCTACATAATAACGGCTCCGTTAATATTTGTAAATACATTATCTTCAGTTTCTCTGCTGTCCATGGCAGTTACCACGGTCTTATTGGGTACATTCACAATAAAGGCCAGATTATCCACGATCACCAGAGAATCTCTGATTCCCTTCTGTCCCGCTTTTCTTGCTCCATCATTCAAGCGTTCCAGCTGTGCGTCTGTCAGCTCAATGCCTCTGTCTTCCAACCGTATGGCGGCATGTTTGGAGAATTTCAGATCCTGCTTTCCGGAAACATTCTGTTCCTGGCTTTTATTCTGCAGGATTTCCTGGAAAGATACCAGATTTTCCTGTGCTGCTTTTACGGTCTTACGACTGTTATTTAAGTACTGATCTGCCAGCTGGTCAATGGACAGAAAACTGTTTTTCTGAATATCCATATCCAAACGCCCCTCTGTATCAGCTGCTTACTGCTTTATACGCTTTCTGTGCTGTCTGTTCCTTCTGTTTCTCCGGTTTTCTCTTTGCTCCCGGAGTCTTTCTCATCTGCTTCTTCTGCAGCTTTGCGGATCTCCTTCATGCGTTCAATGTACTTGTTCAGACTCGTTACGGTATCTTTTGCCAGGAAGGATTTCTCGTAATCACTCATTTCGTTGTATTCCTTCTCCAGTGCATCAACGGTCTCGCCATCGGTAGAATCAATACCATTTACATTAGGAAGCTTGTTCAGCTTTACCGTAAAGTTGTAAGCCTTGTTGTACGCATTCAGATAATCAGTATCTACTACAGAATCCAGATCATCGATAGAATACTTCTGCTCATTGATATAAAGGTAAGCCTTGTTGTTCTCGTAGGACACATAATCCACTTTGCCCTGTACCAGTTTGGTATCTCCGGAGGATGTGGTAGTCTTGATGTAGACCTCCTTGCCTACCAGTGCGCTTGCTCTCTGCAGATCCATGCTGCTGGACATATTCTGCATCTGCTCTACCTGTGAGAACTGTGCATACTGTGCTATGTATTCCGTATTGGAAGTAGGCTCCAGAGGATCCTGGTACTTCATCTGTGCTACCAGAAGCTGCAGAAAAGCTTCCTTATCCATTCCACTGCTATTCGACTTTGTAGAATTTTTTACCGAGGTCTGGGATGCTGTTTCTACTATTTTTCCGTTTTCCACGGGTGCAACCAATGCCATTTTCTTTTTCTCCTTTCGTAATATTTTGTACTGCTTATGCGGTAAAATCCACCGTATTGCCATTTGCTGACATCATATCAGCAGCAATCCTTTCTTCTTCCGTCTCTGGTTCATCTTCAGACAACGGTGCATTCAGATTGATTCTGCGGGTACGTTTTCTTCCAACGCCCGGTTCCGTCTCATTGTTACTGTTACCTCTGCCCTGCTCCAGGTTCTGTTCGAACTGATGGGTCTGTACAGTTACTTCAATCGCTTCTACCTTTACTCCCTGTTCGGCAAAGCTTTCCTTCAGTTGTACCATCTGGCTTTCAAGTGCTGCTTTTACCGTTTCGTTCTCTGTAATGAAGTTGGCGGTAACTACACCATTTTTTGATGCCACCTGCACATGGAGTGTTCCGAGGCTCTGCGGATGAAGCTGCATTTCCAGGTCGGAGCTGTCCGCTTTCACAGATACTTTCATGTAGTCCATGATCTGACGCATGATATCCTGCGTATCTGTAGTCTGTGCTTCACCGGACTGTGCTGCCTGTTGCAGACCTGAGAGAAAACTGTCCTGCTTCAGGTTCTGTAAAAGAAGATTCCCCTGTTGTCCACCGGATGTGTTTTCCTGTTTGTTTCCGGAATCTTTTGCCTTCTCTTCCTGTGCACCCTGTACCGGGACTGCTTCCTTGGTCTGTGTCTCCTGCTCTGCCGCCATTATCTGTTCCGCATTGCTTAACGGCTTTGCCACATCCGTATTCTCAGCTTCCACTTCCACAGTGATCACCGGCTCAGCCTTCGTCTCCCGGAGAATCCGGGGTACTATCTCCTGCCATTGTTCCGGAGTAACCTGTAATTCTTCCTGCGCCTGCCCTGCCAGCTCTTTCTGCAGATTCATGATTCCCTTGACATCATTGTACAGATTTTCATCGGTAAGCAATGTAAAAGAATCCTGTGCTCCACTGACTGTCATAAGCAGTTCAGACAACTGTACCGAGTCTGCCAGATCCATTTCTGTCATTCCCAGATCATCCATGATCCCCTGCAGTTCTTCTTCACTGACGGAAAACGTATCTGCAATCTGCTGAACCAGATTCTGCACTACTGCTCCGATGACTTCCTGAATCTTTTCCAGATCCTTTGCATCCATATTATCATCTTCATCTGCCATCTTTCCATCTGAGACCTTCGTCACATCATCCGGCTGTCTTCCACTGTTTCGCAGTGAATCGCCACGTCTGACATCATTCCGGGCTGTCCGGGTACGCTCGCCGTTTGCTGCATTTGCTGCCTGGGTGTTATTCTGGGTCTTATTCCATACCGCCTGAAAACTGGTTCCCGCATTCTGCTTTGCAGCAGTTACCATATCCGCCATCTGTGTATTAACAGCGTTGCTGCTTCCCACATTTTTAATTGCTGTCCCTGCCATTTTTCCTCCTTTCCCAGGTCTCCTCTGTGTTTTATGGCACACATGACCTGTAATGATACTACATGATTTTTATCGGATTCTGTGTCCTTTTTCTTAAGACTCCGGATCCATAATTTTCGTGATCTTTGCCGCTACCTGAGAGTCCATTGCTCCAAGAATCTTTCCTCTGTCCTCTGCACTCATAACCTTCAGAATTCTGGCCGCAAGATCCAGATTATTAGTCATCTGTTCAAAAATTGCGGCTGCCTGTTTGGGCTTCATGGCAGAATATGCTGCTGCATAATCCTGTACCTCCTGGCTCTCCTCCAGCTGAGTTACTACCTGCTTATAAATATATTCCGCAGTTGCAGGATCCATGGATTCATAATATTTCTTGTACTCCTCTGCTCCGGGTCCCTTGTCGGAATAGACCACTTCATCATAAAACTCTTTCTGAATACGCTGGAACTCTACCTGCTGTTTTTCGAATTCCTGCAATCTGAGCACTTCCGCCTTTAATTGTTCCAGTTCATCATCTTTAGATGCTGAAGCATTCTGTACCTGTTCCAGCTGTAGTTCCAGACTCTTGATCTGATCTACCGCCTCCTGCAGGCTGGTATAACCGCCATAAGCATTGGGATCCGTAGTTTCTGTAACAGAATTGGCCGGAAGTATCTTGTTCAGTACCGGTACATCCTTCAAAATCGGTGTCACTACTGAACTTCCGAAACCACCGATATCCAGTTTAATGATCACACAGATCACAGCCATCCACAGCACTACGATCAATACGGTCGCACCAAAAGTAAGGAGACTGTTGCCTTCATTTCCATCTTCCAGCGCATCTTCCTGTTTTGTTATTTCCTTCGCACGGCGTTTTGCTTCTTTTCTCTGCGCCTGTTGTTCTTTTTTTAACTTTTTCTTTTCTTCCGCCAGCTGTTTCCTTTCGTTATCGGCTGTAGTTTCTTCCGGAGTTTTTTCTCTTGCCATACGTTCCTCCCATTTTTCCGCCTACCGGGACTTTTGTCCATAAGTATAGCTGGTCAGTTCATCTATTGATTTGCTTTCTGCGTGATTTTCCTCCTGCAGAAATGACTCAAAAGCTTTTTCCCGCAGTGTTTCATGCATTTTTCTCTCTTTCATGGCATCCGCCATCCGCTCTCTGGCAGCTTCCATATTTTCTTTTGCTTTTTGAACTCTGTTTTCCTGCGTTGCCACAATGCTGTCCATTTTTAAAAGAGCTTCCTTGTTCTCTTCAATGGCACGCAGATCCAGTTTTCCCTTTAGCAGCCCCTCTGATCGTTCTTCGTATTCTCTTCTACGCACTTTTAAGCGCTCCAGATGATCTGTCTCCACATTCAAAGCAGTCATTGCCATACCAAATTCCTGTTTTGCCTGCGTTTCCATCTTTTCCTTGATATTCAGAATGTTCTGCAGTGAATATCTGAATCTGGCCATCTATCTCACTCCTGATCTGCAAATAATTCTTCCAGCATTTGAACGCTTTCTTCAAAAGTGAATTTTTCTTCTGTGCTCTGGCACAGGAAATCATTCACTGCGTCTATCTTGGAAATTGCGTAATCAATATTGGGATTGCTTCCCTGCTTGTAAGCTCCGATATTGATCAGATCTTCCGCCTCATTATAAGTCGCCAGGACATTTTTAAGTCTGTTGGCTGCCTGCTTATGATCCCTTGCTGCGATCTGACTCATGCATCTGGAAATACTCTGCAGAATATCAATCGCAGGGTAATGATTCTTGTGACCAAGCTTTCTGCTCAGCATAATGTGACCATCCAGTATACTTCGTGCAGTATCCGTGATCGGTTCATTAAAATCATCACCATCTACCAGCACTGTATACAGACCTGTGATGGATCCTGACGCTGCCCTTCCGGCACGTTCCAGGAGCTTTGGCATTTCCGAATAGACACTGGGGGGATAACCTCTGGTCACAGGCGGCTCTCCGCTTGCCAGTCCGATTTCTCTCTGTGCCATAGAGAAACGCGTCAGGGAATCCATCATCAACAGGACATCTTTTCCCTGATCTCTAAAATATTCCGCAATCGCTGTAGCCGTTTTCGCCGCTTTATTTCGTTCCAGCGCAGGTCTGTCCGAAGTAGCCACCACCACCACAGATCTACGCATACCTTCTTCACCCAGATCTCTTTCGATAAATTCTCTTACCTCTCTGCCACGCTCTCCTATCAGTGCGATCACATTGATATCCGCCTTGGTATTTCTGGCAAACATACCCATCAGCGTTGACTTTCCCACACCGGATCCGGCAAAGATACCTATTCTCTGTCCTTTACCCACAGTGATCATTCCATCCACTGCCTTCACTCCCAAAGGCAATACCTGATCGATAATGGCTCTTGACATGGGATCCGGTGGTGTCGCCTCCACCGGGTAAGTTGTCCCGGTAATGCTTCCCCCATCAATGGGCACCCCTAATCCATTGACCGTTTTACCTAAAAGCTTATCACTTACTGTAACCTTCAACGGATCTCCGGTATTTTCCACGACACAGCCCAATCCAATGCCATCTACGGAATCATATGGCATAAGTAGTGTCTTCTTGTCACGAAATCCTACCACCTCTGCCATAATGGGTTTTGCGTCTTCCGCTTCTGGCAGAATTCTGCACAGATCTCCCAGTCTGGAATCCGGTCCTGCGGACTCTATGGTCAGGCCTACGACATTTACTACTTTTCCAAGCTTACGATAAAAGCACTTATCTGTTAACTTTTGATATTTTTCAAAATCTATGTTCTTAATGACCATTCATCAGCCTTCATACGATAATAATTTTAGCTTCTGACGCAGTTCTGACAACTGCGTACCCAGTCCGCAGTCGAAAATACCGCCTTCTGTTTCTATCAGACATTCCCCTTTTCCCAACGTAATGTCCTCTACAATTTCCACTGTACTGTTCGGAGAAGCTGTCCCAGCCATAATCTGTTTTTTCTGCATACTGACATAAGGATAATCTTCCTTGGATACATGCACAAGAAAACTCCGGTTGTCTTCGGTTTTTCTCATAGTTGCAGAAATCAGATAACACAGTACTTCCCGATAAGAATGAAGATCCACATGAAAAATATGTTCATAAATACCGGTAATGGTATCCACAAACTTTGGCTCCAGTTCATCCAACATTTTCTGGTACTCAGCTTCCAGTCCCTCTGTTTTTTTCTGAAACTCAGCTTCTCTTTTCGTTTCTGCCTGTTCTGCCTCAGCTTTTGCTTCCTGCTGTCCCTGCCGTCTTGCCTGCTCTAACGCAGTCTGTTTTTCATTTTCCGCCTGTGTTTTAGCTTCCTGCAAAATATGGTCAGCCTGTTTTCTGGCATCTTCAAGGATTTCCCGGGCTTCCGCTTCTGCTTCTTCTTTCAGTTTCTGTAAATCTTCTCCTGCTTTGATTACATTGCCAGAGGCCTGCGAAGCTTCATCATCACCGTCCGGATCTGTCACCAGAGCCTCTACTTTATCCGCTGCCAGACCGGAGACAAACCCGGCATTTTCTTCCTGCTGCATTTTTGCAGAAAGCTCCCTGATTCTTTTTGCCACCAGCGCATTCATATCAATCACTCTGGCGTCTTCTTCCACAACCTTAGTAAATCCGCGTTTTAAAAGATTACTAGACAACGATCTCGTCACCTCCGCCTCTGGAAATGATGATCTCACCGGAATCCTCCAGTTTACGGATAATATTTACAATCTTCTGTTGAGCCTCTTCTACATCCTTCATACGCACAGGCCCCATAAATTCCATATCTTCCTTGATCATGACAACCAGACGCTTGGACAGGTTGTTGAAGATTGCATTCTGTACCTGTTCATTTGCACCCTTCAGAGCGGTTGCCAGATCATTGTTATCCACATCACGCAGCACTCGCTGGATTGCCTTGTCGTCCAAAAGTAATACATCCTCGAATACAAACATCTTTTTCCGGATCTCGTCTGCCAGCTCCGGTTCTTCGATCTCCAGAGTTTCCATAATATGTTTCTCGGTACCGCGGTCTACCGTATTCAGGATTTCTACTACTGCATCCACACCACCGATAATGGTGTAATCCTGGTTCACAAGACTTGCCAGCTTGGACTCCAACACTTTCTCCACTTCCTTGATGACATCCGGACTGGTACGATCCATAACAGCAATACGTCTTGCCACTTCTGCCTGACTATCAGGTGGAAGTGCGGAAATGATCAAAGCTGCCTGGCTGGGAGACAGATAGGACAGGATCAGGGCAATGGTCTGAGGATGCTCATCCTGGATAAAGTTGATCAGCTGGCTGGCATCTGTCTTACGCACGAACTCGAACGGCTTTACCTGTAAGGATGCAGTCAGCTTGCCAATGACATCCATTGCCTTGTCGCTGCCAAGTGCTTTCTCCAAAAGCTCCTTGGCATAATTGATACCGCCCTCGGCGATATACTGCTGTGCAAGACACACCTCATAAAATTCATTGATCACTTCCTCTTTTACCTGAGGAGTTACACTTCTGGTATTGGCTATTTCCAGTGTCAGTTCTTCGATTTCCTCTTCTTTTAAATGCTTAAAAATTCCGGCTGACCTCTCCGGTCCCAAAGAGATCAGAAGGATTGCAGCTTTCTGCAATCCTGATATTCCGCCATCTGCTTTTGTTCTCGCCATATTTGCTCCGATCCGCCTTTATTGCTTTATCTTACCGTCAAGGCGCATATTTCTTAATTCCAGTCCTCATTCAGCCAGTTACGCAGCAGCGCTGCTGCAGACTCAGGATTTTCATCTACGAATTTTTCAATCATCTTGCGTGTCTCTGACTTGGATTCCACATCAATGTCTTCCAGCTCCGATTCAGGAGTAGACTGCAGCATATTTTCCACAGACACTTCTTCCTCCTGCTGTACTGCCTGTCTGGTACGCATGCTGTGCAGTACTACGAATATCAGCAGTCCCAGAATCAGCACTAGCATGATCACACTCAGTACATTCTGTGTAGTTACAGGACTGCTTTCCTTATCGTAAAAGATAGGGCTTTCGTACGCTATGATCGTAATGTTGCTTTCGCTGATACCGGTAGCATTTGCCACCAGGCTGTACATATCCTGATCGACATCAATCTTGGTGTCCGCACTGTTCTGGGATTTGTATTCATCCCAGGTAGTGCCATCCAGAAGACCCTGTCGCTTCACATCCTCATAATGAATCTCTTTATAGGTAATTGCAGCGATGGATATGGAGGAGTTGGTATAATTGATTCCTCCTGCCGGTGTCACAGTATCCTTAATAGACTCATTGGGCAGATAATCTCTGCTGGTCTCGGAAGTAGATGAGGAACTGTTATTGCTGTCCGGTGATACATAGGTAGTATTTCCGCTCTCCCCATTGGAAGTCGTTCCCGGCACACCGCCGCCGTCATTGGTATTCTCGCTCTCATAAGTCTCCTCATGGGAAAGCATACCTTCATCTCTGCCGGAGTTTGCATAATACTCTTTTACTGTCTCCTTATAATCAGAAAAATCCATATTCAGGTGGCTGGTAACCGCTGCATCATTATATTGCTTGGTTCCCAATAATACTTTCTTTACCTGATTGGCAATCATGGATTCCGCCTGGTTCTGTAATTCCTGCATGGAATTGGCAATGCCTGCGGATGTATAATCATCGCCACCGGCAAACAACAGATTGGAATCTGTATCCATAATAGTGATGTTAGCTGTCGTATCATTCCTAAGCCAGGTAGCCACACACTTTGCCAGTGCTGCGGCATTGGCGGAGGTAAAAGTACCATCCAGTTCCAATTGGATAAATGCGGAAGCCTCCTCATTCTGTGCTGCCAGTGTTCCATTATCCTTTGGAAAGCTCAGATGTACTTTTGCAGATTTCACCGCACTCTGTGCCTCAATGGTCTGTGTAATGTATTTTTCCAGATAGGAATTATAAAGTCTTTCCTTGTCAGTAGCAGTGGTGGACATGCTGCTGCCCAGGTAGTCATTCAGATCCAGTGCATCAGGAACATACCCGGCAGACCCCAAAGCCAGATTTGCTGCACTCTGCTGGCTGCTCTCCACATCAATTTTCAATCCATCGTTAGATTCTCTGTGTGAGATGCCGGCACTATCCAGCGTATCTATAATCTCTGATGCCTGTGCTGTTGTTTCACAACTGATCAACCGTATGTACTGTGGCTTGGTCATAACATACATGATGATTGCAAATGCAAAAATCACAACAGCTACAGCCCCGATGATAATACTTTTCTGTCTTGTGGTGAATTTATTCCACCATTCCAGTATTTTTGCAGGTATTTCTTTTAATTTGTCTGCCATTGCAGCTCTCTCCTCTTGTATCACGAGCAATGGGAAACTCGTTTAAATAAAGATCGGCCTGATCAGATCTGGATCTGCATCAGTTCCTTATATGCTTCCATCACCTTGTCACGGATGGCTACTGTATATTGTAATGCAGTAGAAGCCTTTTCCATGGCAATGGTAAGATCATGGGTGTTATCCGTTTCACCCAGTGCAAATCTGATCTTTTCATTTTCAGCATCCGAGAGATAGCTGTTGGTGGTCTTCACATTATCAATTGCTGTATTCAGAAAAGCTTCGAACATCGTGCCCTCTGCCTTTTTATCTTTCTCCGCCAGCATCCCTGTCAGGGAAGTGGGAGACACTGTGGCAGTGCCATTTACACTGTTCAAAGCTGTAATTGCAGAAATATCCATATTCGTAAACCATGTCCTTCCTTACATGTATTCCGGCTCCATTATATGAAAACCGGTAACAGAGATCCACCAGATTACTGACCGATCTCCAATCCCTTTAATGCCATGGACTTGCTGGCACCGAACGCTGTGGAATTTGCTTCATAGGATCTGCTGGCATCGATCAGATCCGTCATCTCCTGTACAATATTCACATTGGGATAAGTAACATATCCGTTCTCATCTGCATCCGGATGGGACGGATCATATACCATATTCATCTCTGTCGTGGTATCTTCAAAAATCTGGCTTACCTTTACCCCACTGCCGGAATATCCGCTGCTCACATCATGCAGCACCTGGCTGAAAGTCTGTTGCGGATTCTTCTCCTGAAAGGTAACGATCTTACGACGATAGGGAGTACCGTCCTCGGTTCTTGTAGTATTTGCATTGGCAACGTTTTCTGAGATCACATCCATACGCAGCCTCTGCGCAGTCAGTCCTGATGCTGTAACATCAAATGCTGAAAACATACTCATACGCTGATTCCTCACTTCATCACAGTCTTTAAATTGGTAAATTCCTGATTAATGCTGCTGATCAGTCCCTGATATTTCAACTGGTTCTCTGCCAGCATTACATTTTCGTTTTCAATGTCCACATTATTGCCGTCCAGACGGTAGGAATAATTGGCATAATCCACATAGGCTCTGCCTCTCAATCTGCCCAGATTTACATTAGCCACCTTATCGTCCATGGACTCATATCTGTTGCTGCCCAGTGCCTGCTGCAGTACCGACTCAAAGGCCACATCCTGTCTCTTATAGCCCGGCGTATCCACATTGGCAATGTTATTGGAAATGGCCTCGTTACGCTGCCAGGCGGCATCCGCTGCGCGATCCAGAACATTGATATAATCAAATGCATTTGTCTGTATCATACTACCTCACATTCCGCAGTTTTTCGTCATATCAGTTCATTTGCATAGAAACTGCTTCTACCATATACCTATTCTACTCTATTATAAAGTATTTCGACAAAAACACAATAGTAAAATAAACTCACTCATAAATAAATATAAAGAAAAGAGACTATTTTCCGCAATAGTCTCTTCTTCCTAAATATTTCCTATTTCTCCTATTTTTCCTCAATTACTGCCATTCTGACGCTTCAATTCTTCAATTTCATCAAATACGGCATCATTCAGGACTTTAATATAAGTTCCCTTCATCCCTGAAGATCTGGATTCAATCACGCCGGCACTTTCAAACTTTCTGAGTGCATTGACTATCACAGATCTCGTAATCCCGACTCTGTCAGCAATCTTACTTGCCACCAGAATGCCTTCCATGCCGTTGAGTTCATCAAAAATGTGTGTGATGGCCTCCATCTCCGAGAAGGACAACGTACTGACCGCTGACTTCACAACTGCAACCTTACGGCTTTCCTCTGCACTTTCCTCATTCACCGCACGCAACATTTCCAGTCCCACGACCGTCGTCCCGTATTCACAGAGAATGATATCATCAATATCATACTGCTCATTGCATTTATAAATAAAGAGCGTTCCCAGTCTCTCTCCAGCAATCTCTATTGGCGTAATGATTGCCTGGAATTTTCTGGTATCAATATTTTCAAAGCCAAGTGTCTCCAGATTGACATTTTCCTTCGTTGATAATACTCCCAACAACCTCTCATTCAGCATAGGATCGATAAATCCACCGATTTTGTCATCCAAAAGCTCTGTAATGGGCTCAATTCCATCGGACTTTCCCACTCCAAGGACTTTTCCCTTTCTGCTGATCACCAATACATTGGAATTCAGGATTTCCCGCATCACCTTGCAGATATCGCTGAATACCACTTTGCTGGAATTGTTGTTGTGTAACAGTTTCCCTATTTTACGTGTCTTGTCCAACAATTGTACGCTGCTCATCTATCTTCCTCCGTTTACACACATACTACAAAACCACCAGATGTTATGCACATTGTAGCACATGTGAATTCAGATTACAATGGAAATAGCGCTAATTTATGAGAAAATTCTGACAGTATGGAAAACTATCTTTCTTCCGTCGGTTTATTTTTTACATAGCCGCACTGTTCATCCATGCAGACCAGTTTATTACCTTTTTCCAGCAATAATTTCCCACAGTGGGGACATTTTTCTCCCGAAGGCTTCTGCCATACCATAAAATCACATTCCGGATTGTCAATACAGCCATAATACTTTCTGCCCTTTTTGGTCTTTTTCATGACAATATCCTTGCCGCACTTCGGGCAGGCTACACCGATCTTTTCAAAATAAGGCTTGGTATTGCGACACTCCGGGAAACCGGGGCACGCCAGGAATCTGCCATGTGGACCGTATTTGATTACCATACGCCTGCCACAAAGCTCACAGATTTCATCGGATTCCTCGTCCGCAATCGTTACTTCTTTCAAATCTTTTTCGGCATTTTTCACTGCCTCGTCCAGATCCGGATAGAAATTTTCTACAATGGTCTTCCACTTCACAGTGCCTTCTTCCACACCATCCAGAAGAGTCTCCATATTTGCAGTAAAGTTTACATCCACGATCGCCGGGAATGCTTCTTTCATCATATTATTGACTACTTCGCCAAGTTCTGTAACATACAGATTACGATTTTCCTTGACAATGTATCTTCTGGCAAGGATCGTGGTAATGGTCGGTGCATAAGTACTGGGACGTCCGATTCCCAGTTCCTCCAGTGCACGTACCAGGCTCGCCTCAGTATAGTGTGCGGGAGGCTGCGTAAAATGCTGTTTCGGATCAAAGCTTGCGAATTCCAATATACTGTTCTCGTCCAGATTTCCACCCAGTACATTTTCTTCTTCCTTATCATCTTCCTGCGTGTAGACACTCATAAAACCATCAAAACGCATTCTGGAAGCTGCCAGAGTAAAAATCTGATCCTTTGCCTGAATCTTTACCGATGTCGTGTCATACTGTGCCGCACTCATCCGGCTTGCTACAAACCGCTTCCAGATCAACTGATACAGCCGGAACAGATCTCTGGGTAACTGATCCTTGATCTCAACCGGTATACGGTTCAAATCTGTAGGACGGATGGCTTCATGGGCATCCTGAATTTTCTGACTGTTCTTTTTCTCCGTGCCTGCAGCTGTCTTATATTCTTCACCGTAGTGTGCATCAATAAAATCCGCTGCCTGCGCTTCCGCTTCTTCCGATACACGGGTGGAATCAGTACGCAGGTAAGTGATCAGGCCAACCGTGCCTTCCCCTTTGATATCCACGCCTTCGTATAACTGCTGCGCCAGACGCATTGTCTTCTGCGTGGAAAAGTTCAACACCTTACTGGCCTCCTGTTGTAAAGTGGATGTTGTAAACGGAAGGGGGGCCTTTTTTGTCCGCTCTCCATGGTGGACTTCCTTCACCTCATATTTTGCATCCTTTAAAGATCCCATAATGCCATCTGCCTGCTCTTTACTGCTGATACCCTGTTTTTTCTCAGTGGTACCGTAGTATTTTGCACAGATAGGCTTTTTCTCACCCTTTACTTTCAGATTCACATCCAGAGACCAGTATTCCTCCGGAATAAATGCATTGATCTCATCCTCTCTGTCACAAATGATCCGAAGAGCCACAGACTGCACACGGCCGGCACTTAAGCCTCTCTTGATCTTTGCCCACAAAATCGGTGAAATACGATAACCCACTATGCGATCCAGAACACGTCTGGCCTGCTGGGCATCTACCAGATTCATGTCGATCTCTCTGGCATGCTTCAAGGATTCCTTCACCGCACTTTTGGTAATCTCATTGAAAGTGATACGATATACTTTTTTATCCTGCAGTTTCAAAGCATAGTATAAATGCCAGGAAATTGCCTCTCCTTCACGGTCCGGGTCGGTTGCAAGATAGATTTTCTCTGCTTTCTTCACTTCTTTGCGCAAAGCTGCCAGCAGATCTCCCTTTCCCCGGATTGTGATATATTTCGGTTCATAGTCGTGTTCCACGTCAATTCCCAGCTGACTCTTGGGCAGATCCCTCACATGCCCTTGGCTGGCCATAACCTCATAATTTGCGCCCAAAAATTTTTTGATCGTCTTCACCTTGGCCGGTGACTCTACAATTACTAAATATTTTGCCATATATACTCCCATCCATCCGTGATTAGCGAATATGCGGCTTTCGGTTCCCGCCTCTTTGCCGTATTTCCCCCTGCTTCGAGTAATCGTGAATCACTATACAACAAAAAAATAGGAATGGCAAGAAGATTTTTTCGCCATTCCTATCAGCATGTCCCGAAATTTGCAATAAAAAAGAGCCAAAAAGCAATCACTTCTGCTTTTCGACACTTTTCAGGGTTGGGCTATTCTATTAAAGAATAAGCAGCTGATAGGGGAATCGAACCCCTGTTTTCGCCGTGAGAGGGCGACGTCTTAACCGCTTGACCAATCAGCCATAAGTTACTTTCGAACTTTGTTCAGTATATTATATTCTTTAAAAAATTGCAAGTGTTTTTTGAAAAATTTCTACAATTTTTTAAAGAGCAGCTGATAGGGGAATCGAACCCCTGTTTTCGCCGTGAGAGGGCGACGTCTTAACCGCTTGACCAATCAGCCACAAAAGCAGTACTTGCATAGTATAATCGAGTTGTCGAAAAAATGCAAGTACTTTTTTTAAAAATTTTTAGACCAGCTCTTCCCTCCGGGCCATTCATAAAAGAGGCTGGCCGGACTACAGCTCAGCCCACGGCCAATTCATAAAAGCGTCTGCTGCGCAGCCGGCGCCGCCAGGGGCGGCTCACCTTTTATTTCATTGACCTGGGCGCTCCGCTCATACCATGTCAAATGCGCAGCTTTGTACGCAAGCGTCCACGCAGCGATTCCCACATGGTATGGCTGAGCTGTTACACCAGGTCAAATATGCTGATCTGGTTCGACTCCGGAAGATCTCCCAATAAGCCCAGGGAATCCATCAGATCAATGATGGTCTTGGATACTTTGGTTCTCTGGCGGAAATCATCTTTTGATAAGAAGGGACCATCCTTGGCAGCTTCCACAATAGCATCCGCTGCCTTCTCTCCAAGTCCGTCGATGCTGTTTAAGGAAGGCATCAATTTCCCGTCCACGATCTGGAAGGATCTGGACTGGGCACGGAAGATGTCAATAGGTTCGAATTCAAAGCCTCTCGCATACATCTCCTGCACGATACGCATATCGCCCATGGCATCTTTTTCCTTATTAGATAAGGTATCCTGTCGTTTCTTGTAATCCGCCATAATACTTTCGAGATGCTTCTGTCCCTGACACATGATCTCATAAGAAAATGCCTTGGCACGGATACTGAAAAACGCTCCGTAATAAGCTAACGGATAATGAATCTTACAATATGCGATACGCCATGCCATCATGACGTACGCCGCCGCATGGGCTTTCGGGAACATGTACTCGATCTTCTGACAGGATTCAATATACCACTGGGGTACATTATGTGCCAGCATATCTTCCTTCCACTCTTCCCACATGGCGCATTTCCCCTTGGCCACCATTCCCTTACGTACTGCTTCCATGATTTTGAAGGATTTCTCTGATTCCACCCCCATCTGGATCAGATACAGCATGATATCGTCACGGGTACAGATGGCCGTAGAAATCGTTGCCACACCGCTCATGATCAGATCCTGTGCATTCCCCAGCCATACGTTGGTACCGTGGGATAGTCCGGAGATACGCACCAGATCCGAAAACGCCTTTGGCTTGGCATCGATAACCATCTGCATGGCGAAATCCGTACCGAACTCCGGAATGCCAAGTGCTCCCAGCTTCGTTCCACCGATCTGCTCCGGAGTGATGCCCAGGGCATCCGTGTTCTGGAACAGGCTCATGACATCCTGCCCGTCCAAAGGGATCGTCAATGGGTCTCTTCCCGTCAGATCCTGCAGCATACGGATCATGGTAGGATCATCGTGTCCCAGAATATCCAGCTTCAGCAGATTGTGATCGATGGAATGGTAATCAAAGTGTGTGGTTATGGTATCCGTGGTCATATCGTTGGCAGGATGCTGTACCGGAGTAAAGGAGTTGATATCCTGTCCCAGCGGCAGCACGACAATTCCGCCGGGATGCTGACCGGTACTTCTTCTGACGCCGGTGCAGCCCGAAGCGATACGGTCGATCTCGCTGGTCCGCTTATGAATGCCACGTTCTTCAAAATAATTCTTCACGTAACCGAAAGCAGTCTTGTCCGCCAGGGTCGCAATGGTTCCGGCACGGAAGGTCTGCCCTGCACCGAAGATAACCTCGGTATATTTATGAGCCTTGGACTGGTACTCACCGGAGAAGTTCAGATCGATATCCGGCTCCTTGTCTCCTTTAAATCCCAGGAAGGTCTCGAAAGGAATATCAAATCCGTCCTTATGAAGCTTCTCTCCGCACACCGGACATACCTTGTCCGGCATATCGATTCCCGCTTTACCGGCATAGGACTTTACTTCCTCGCTGTCAAAATCCACATAATGACACTTGCTGCAATAATAATGCGGACTTAAGGGATTGACCTCCGTGATCCCCGCCATGGTCGCTACGAAGGAGCTTCCTACGGATCCACGGGAACCTACCAGGTATCCATCCTCCACCGACTTCCATACCAGCTTCTGCGCAATGATGTACATTACAGCGAATCCGTTCTTGATAATGGAATTCAGTTCCTTCTCCAGTCTGGCCTCTACGATCTTGGGCAGATCGGGTCCGTAGATCTCATGGGCTCTGTTGTAACAGATCTCCGTCAGGGTCTTATCGCTGTCCGGAATGACCGGAGGACACTTATCCGGGCGCACCGGTGCAATGGTCTCGATCATATCTGCGATCATATTGGTGTTGGTAATGACAATTTCTTCCGCTTTATCACTACCCAGGTAAGAGAACTCTTCCAGCATCTCTTCCGTAGTATGTAAATACAGTGGTGCCTGATCATCCGCATCATCAAACCCTCGTCCCGCCATGATGATGCGACGGTAAACCTCGTCCTCCGGATCCAGAAAATGTACATCGCAGGTAGCCACTACCGGCTTGTGGAACTGTTCTCCCAGCGATACGATCTTCCGGTTGATGTTCTGGATATCCTCAATGGAATTCACCGTTCTGATCTTTTCCGATGCAATCATAAACTTGTTATTGCCGCAGGGCTGGATCTCCAGATAATCATAAAATTTTACCAGTCTGGCGATCTGTGCATCCGACTGTCCGTCTAACAATGCCCGGTACAGTTCTCCTGCCTCGCAGGCACTTCCTAAAATCAGTCCTTCTCTGTACTTCATCACCAGACTTTTGGGGATTCTGGGATGTTTGTTAAAATACGTCAGGTGGGACTGGGATACCAGCCGGTAGAGATTGATGCGTCCCAGATCATTTTTGGCCAAAATGATGGCATGATAGGATGGCATCTTCTTTACCGCATCCACACTGGTGGCTCCCAAAGCGTTGACTTCCGTCAGATTATGGATTTCCTGCTCTTCCAGCATTTTGATAAATTTCACAAAAATATGAGCGGTGCACTCCGCATCATCCACGGCTCTGTGATGATTCTCCAGAGATATCCCCAGTGTTTTCGCCACTGCATCCAGTGTATGTTTGGACTGGTTCTTCAACAATACACGAGAAATGCCAACGGTATCCACATAGGTAAACTCCTGCGGATATCCCAGTCTCCTGCAGTTCTCCATAATAAAGCTCATATCAAAGCTGGCATTATGTGCCACCATGATACAGCCCTCGCAAAACTGCAAGAACTGTGGCAGGATCACATCGATCATCGGTGAACCCATCACGTCCTCGTCCCGGATGCTGGTCAGCTTCTCAATTTCGAAAGGAATCGGCACATCCGGATTGACAAAGGTGGAGAAACGATCCACAATTTCTCCCCCGGATACCTTTACCGCACCGATTTCAATAATGCGGTTGTTCACCGGGGAGAATCCTGTGGTCTCGATATCAAATACCACATAATCCTCGTGCAGACCCTGTCCCTTGTCATTGGTTACAATTTCCTTCAGGTCATCCACCAGATAGGCCTCCACGCCATAGATGATCTTAAAGAAATCCTGTTTGTCGGGGGTCTCGTCTCCTGCTTCCTTCCGCTTACCCTTTTCCGCCTTCCACAGATCATCCCATACATGATTCGCATCGGTAAAGCTCTGTACCACACCATGATCCGTAATGGCAATGGCCCTGTGTCCCCATTTATAAGCTCTCTTAACGATATCCTTTGCCTCGGAAACACCGTCCATATCACTCATTTTCGTATGACAGTGCAATTCCACCCTCTTACGGGCGGAGGTATCCATTCTTGTATTGGTGAAATCAGGAATCTTCTTAATACCGGCAATGGATCCGATAGCCAGTTCATGATCGAACTTATCCATCATGCAGATACCCTTTACTTTTAAGAAAGCACCTGCCTTAATATCCCCGGTCACTTCCTTGACCTGCTCAGTGCGCACGAACATCTTGATGGTCATGGTATCGGTGAAATCGGACATATTGAATATAATAATGGTCTTTTCATTTTTGATGTCACGGGTCTCCACCGACAGGACCTTGCCGCGGATGGTCACCTCTCCCATCTCACCGATCAATTCTTCGATCTTCATGGCCTCATCTTCAAAATCTCGGCCATAGATCACATCCGGATTGTCCGATCGCTTCAGGGCACCCTTTTCAAAGCTTCCACCCTTGCGGAATTCCCCCTTCTTAAAGTCTCCACGTTTGAATTCTCCACGGGAGCCGCCCTGGAAGCTTCTGGTGGTGCCACCGGCAGTCTCCGTCTTTGGCTTTTCCGAAGTCTCCGCAGCCTGCTTCTGTCCCTCCGTCAAAGCTGCACCGTTCTCCTGTGCCTCAGGTGCTGCATTCTCGTTGTCGTTTCCTTTGCGGCCCTTGACACGACTATAGATAGCATCCACCTGCTGGCGTATTTTCAGTTCTTCTTCCTCCTGAAAGCGTCCGGTTTCCTTTTCCACATAATCAGCATGGATCTTTAGGGAAAATCCACAGCGTTCCACAAGGATTTTCTCAAGGATCTGCAGGATTTCTCCCTCCATGCTCCGGTTCAGCACCGTGTCCTCCATAGTCAGTAACAGTTCATTTTCTGAAGGATACTCCATTTTCGCCGTTTTCAGAGCATTATACTGAATATGACTGTATTCCCGGAATTCCTCCAGAATACTTTCCTTATAGATGTCCATCAATTTCTCCGGATTGTACTGGGAGGACAGCTCAAATTTTTCATATATTTTCACCGTCAGATTGGCATTCGGAAACAACTGTTTTTTGATTTCCTGTTCTGTGGTCCATATGGCTTCCTTCTGGATCAGACGGGTACTTTTTAAGTACACCCGAAGAAAGTCTCTGCGTTTTGTCGCCGAGACTCTCTCCACTTCTGTCTGACCCATCAGGTCACGAATATCTGCATTTAACTGTAATGCCGGAAATACTTCAAAAAAAGGTTTACTCATCTATTTCATTCAACTCCAATGATCCAATTCCTCTTTCAGGGCAGGTAACAGCTGATCTTCCGGAATCTTTTTAATGATTTCGCCGTGTTTGATCAGCAGGCCCTCGCCAATACCGCCTGCCACGCCCAGATCCGCTTCCTTCGCTTCTCCTGGACCGTTCACCACGCAGCCCATCACTGCCACTTTAATATCCAATGGATAATCTTCCACCAGTTTTTCAACTTTTGTTGCCAGATCAATGAGATTGATCTGGGTTCTGCCGCAGGTGGGACAGGATACGACCTCAATACCGCCCTTCCTCAGTCCCAGGGTACGAAGGATCAGTTTTGCCGACTTGATCTCCTCCACCGGATCCCCCGTCAGAGATACACGAATGGTATCACCGATACCCTGGCTTAAGATCAGGGACAGTCCAATGGCAGATTTGATATTGCCGCTGTTCACCGTACCGGATTCGGTAATGCCTACGTGCAGCGGATACACGGTGCGACCCACCAGCAATTCATGGGCCTTCACACACATCAGCACATCCGAAGACTTAATGCTGATGACCAGATTGTCATATCCTAAGTCTTCGATCATGTGCACCTTATCCAGCGCACTCTCCACGATACCTTCCGCTGTCACGCCACCGTATTTCTCCACTAAAGGCTTCTCCAAAGAGCCGCTGTTTACCCCCACACGTATGGGGATATTTCTCTCTTTCGCAGCATCCACCACAGCTTTTACACGTTCTACGCTGCCGATATTGCCGGGATTGATACGGATCTTATCCGCACCGTTCTCAATAGCAGCCAGAGCCATACGGTAATCGAAGTGAATATCCGCCACCAGCGGAATATGGATCTGCTTCTTGATCTCCCGGATAGCTGCTGCTGCTTCCAGCGTAGGAACGGTACACCGGATGATCTCGCAGCCTGCCTTTTCCAGACGCAGGATCTGCTCCACCGTAGCCTTTACATCTTCCGTCCTGGTATTAGTCATGGACTGGATGGCGATAGGATTTCCCCCGCCGATCTTCCGGTCGCCGATCTGTATCACTTTGGTATGCATTCTGTAAGTATCTTTATCATTCATAGGGACACCTGACCTTTCTCGTCTCTCATATATGACTATAACTATACCCCTTTTCCGAAAGCCTTGTCAATTCGCTTTTCCAACGTCCCTGACACAGGCTCCGGTGCTATCGCAGATGAAGCTCCAAAAATCCGGTCAATTCCCGGAAATGCTGAAGTATCCAGGGCTGCTCTGGTGGGCATAACCCAGAAGTTCCAGCTCCATCAATGCCCTGTGCAGTGCGGCAATATCTAAAAGTTCTCCCTTTTCCCATAATTCCCGCAGAATTGTCTCTGAGGTCTTGGACACCGGCTCTAAAATTCCCAAAATTTTGTCTAACGGTTCCTTCAAAAGCTTCCCGTCCGGTTTGTTTTCCTTTTTCCTCTTTTTGCCTCTTTGCGTTTTTTCTTCTCCGGAGTCTGTCGAAGAAATCCCCTGTTTTTCTCTCCACGCCCCCAGGAATTCCTCCGCAAAGCTCTCCGGGGATAAAAACACACCTGCGCCCTGGGGCAGCAGCCGGTTGCATCCGTCACTGAGTCTGTCTGTGATCCTGCCCGGCACCACATACACATCCCTGCCCTGTTCCAGCGCCATATCCACCGTGATCAGCGTCCCACTTTTCTGTCTGGCCTCAATGACGATCAGGGCATCAGACAGTCCGCTGACAATACGGTTCCTTGGTGGAAAATACTGCGGCAGTGGCTTTGTCCCCGGTGCATAGGTGGAGAGCAGACCTCCCTTCTGCAGCAATTCTTCATAAAGTCTGCGATTCTGTGTGGGATAGCAGATATCCACGCCGCATCCCAAGACGCCATAGGAAGTACCTCCCACAGATAAGGCTGCCTGCTGGCTGATTCCGTCGATTCCCCTGGCCATGCCGCTGATGACCTGAATCCCTGCCCTTCCCAGATACTGTCCAAGCTCCTCCGCCACATATCTTCCGTATTCTGAGCACTCTCTGGCGCCGATGACCGCCACCGCAGGCTGTGTCTCCTCCGGCATCCTTCCCCGATAAAAAATACCGTAGGGCGGATCCGGAATCTCAGATAATTTTCGTGGAAATCCATCTTCCTCCCGCAAAATAAATTGAATCCGTTTTTCCGCCAACCGTTCGTATTCCCACTCCCATTCTCCGCTTTTCTTCTGCCGTTCCATAGCTTCTGCCACAGAATTACTTACGCACTTGCGCCAGTCCCCGGTCTCTGCTTCATAAACCGCCCGGGGTGTCCCGAACCGTGCAAGGAGCTGTCCGGCCCGTACACCTCCGATCGTTGGAATACTGCACAGAAAATAAGCATACCTTCTCTCTGCCTCTGTCATAAAATACCTTCGCCTTTCTATATCTATAAGTATCCATACATCTGTCATTCCACAGCCCATTATCTGCAGACAGATTTTCCGGGCCAGATTAATTCCAGTAAGTCTCCGAGGGGCGGTAACATGCCGCCTCCAGCAGATGATCTCCGCTGATGTCCTCCTGTTCCTCCAGATCCGCTATGGTGCGGGCCGTCTTAAGAATCCGGTGATAAGCTCTGGCACTAAGTTGTAAGGTACGGTACAGCTGTTCCATAACCTTCCGTTCTTCCTCTCCCAGCGGACAATAAGTTTCCACTCTGGACGATCTGATATTCCCGTTGAAGCGGCAATCGCTTCCTGCGAAACGCTCTGCCTGCCGGTTTCTCGCACGCATGATCTGCCGTCTCATGTCTTCACTGCTTTTTTCTCCCTTTGTTTTCTGCAGATGCAGAATATCCACCGGATGCAGTTCTACACACAGATCGATCCGGTCTAAGATCGGGCCGGATATTTTCCCCAGATATCTCTCAATCTGTGGCTGGGTACAGCGGCATTTATTCCGATCCGGATAATATCCGCAGGGACAGGGATTCATGGCTGCCACTAAGATAAAGTCCGAAGGATATGTGACCATACCGGCGCTTCTTGCGATCTGTACCTTATGTTCCTCCATGGGCTGCCTCATACTGTCCAGCACTGTCTTTTGAAATTCCGGCAGTTCATCCAGAAATAATACACCACGGTGCGCCAGCGATACCATCCCCGGTCTCGGAATGCCGTTTCCACCGCCGATCAGTGCCGCCTGTGTCACCGTATGATGCGGTGCATAAAAAGGACGTCGAGTGATCAATGGCTGTCCCTGGGGCAAAAGCCCTGCAACGCTGAAAATTCCAGTCACTTCCAGACTTTCTTCCAGTGTCAACGGCGGCAGAATACCGGGAATCCGCCCGGCGATCATGGACTTTCCCACCCCCGGCGGCCCTATCATCAAAAGATTGTGGAATCCTGCTGCTGCGATCATTGCGCCCCGTTTGGCTGCTTCCTGCCCTGCCACCTCCCGGAAATCACCGGAACCTGAGATTTTTCCTTTCTGCAGCAGATCTTCTGCCCGGATCCTCGGCTGATAGATTTTTTCATTCTCTTCCTCCGGATGGATAAGTGCATTCAACAGATCCGTCAGACTATTCACTCCCCAGACCGTAATCCCCGGGATTACGGCAGCCTCCATGGCATTTTCTCCCGGCACCACCACTCTCCGGATGCCGCTTTTTGCAGCTTCCTGTACAATGGGAAGGACACCCTTTACCTTTTTGATCTCACCGTTTAGCCCCAGTTCTCCCAAGAACAATGTATCCTGCAATGTCTCCTCCGACACCAGCTCCATATTTCTGAAAAGCCCCACTGCTATCGGCAGGTCAAAGGCCGTACCGTCCTTACGGCGGTCTGCCGGTGCCAGATTCACTGTAATATGAGCCGGTGGAATCTGAAATCCGGAATTTTTCATGGCAACACATACCCGCTCCCTGGACTCTTTCACTTCGCTCCCCAGTGATCCCACCAGTAAAAACGTCGGCAGTCCTCCTGCCAGATCCACCTCTACACGGACCAGATACGCCTGCAGTCCATAAACCGCAGCCGAATAAACTGTAGTAAACATAAAATACCTCCTTTATAAATGTTTTTCCTGTTTCATAACTTGGAAATTATCATGAAAAAATGAAACTGCCTGAATTTTCTCAGAATTTAATATCAGAAATTTTGAAAGAATTGTTTCTATAATTTTTACAGCGGCTTATAGACAGCCCACAAGCCGCCGTTTTCATCATTCATCATGTATTGATCAGATCTTGTTTTCCATGCTGTCAGGGTCCTGTGCAAACTGGATCGCATGTTCCCTGTCGATCTTGCCTTCAAAATACAGCTGGACAATCGCCTCATCCATTGTGATCATTCCCAGCTTCCGGTTCGTCTGCATGACACTGGCCAGCTGATGGGATTTTCCTTCACGGATCAGGTTACGCACAGCATGGTTGGCATGCATGACCTCAAAAGCAGCCACACGATGTCTGCCATCTGCTGTAGGAATCAGCTGCTGGGAGATTACCGCCTCCAGCGTATTGGAGAGCTGGACTCGGATCTGTTGCTGCTGATGCGGCGGGAAGACGTCAATGACACGGTCTACGGTACTGGCTGCGCCGATGGTATGCAGTGTGGACAGCACCAGATGTCCCGTCTCTGCTGCCGTGATGGCAACGCTGATGGTCTCGAAGTCTCTCATCTCGCCTACCAGAATGACATCCGGATCTTCTCTGAGGGCAGCCCTCAGGGCATTGGCATAATTATTGGAGTCAATGCCGATCTCCCTCTGATTGACCATGGACATTTTATGCTGATGCAGATACTCAATGGGATCTTCCAGAGTGATCACATGGGCATCTCTGTTGTTATTGATCTTGTCTATGATTGCCGCCAGTGTGGTGGATTTACCGCTGCCGGTAGGTCCGGTAACCAATACCAGACCACGTTTTCTCTGGTACAGATCTATGACAGATTCCGGAACCCCCAGTTCCTCCGGAGAGGGCACCACAGTTCCCACCAGTCGGAATGCCAGTGCCACGGAGCCTCTCTGCCTATAAGCATTCACACGGTACCGGCCGCAGTTGGGAATGGAGAAAGACATATCATATTCTCCCCGTTCTTCAAAGCGCTCACGCTGAACCTCCGTCATGATATTGACCAATACTTCCAGTGTATCCGCAGGAAGCATCTTAGGATAATCCATGGTGATCAGATTACCGTTCACCCGCATTTTAGGCGGAATTCCCACCGTGAGATGCACATCACTTGCTCCAGCCTCTTTTGCGGCCCTGAGTATTTCTTCTATTGTTGGCATAATCATTGTTCCTCGCTTTGCTAAGCTTATCTCTTCATGATATAACGGTTATCCATAGTCTTCATGACATCCACAATGGTAATATCATTATTCTCCGGAAGAGACAGATCTAAAATACTGTTATCACGGAAGCTTACGACCGTAGGTCTTAAGACATTTTCTTCATTCTCGTTCAATACCAGCGCTTTTTCTCCCGTACTGAGTTCCACGCTGGCTCCCGGCGGCAGAATATTAATAGATTTTAAAAGTGCTCTGACAGTCTCCGGATCATACACTTCCGGATGCTCTAACAGTTCCTGGATTGCCTTCACTTCAGACTGTGCCGTTCCCTGCAGCGTCATGGCCGTGATCTCATCATAGCGATTCGCCACCAGGAGAACATTTGCACCGGCCAACATTTTATACTTGCTCTCTTTTCCTTCCTCCGGAAACAGGTCAAGCTGTTTTCTGGCTGCCTGCTGGCAGATCCTGCGGATCCCGGGACCATCTGTTGCAAAAGCATCCTCGATCACGTTGTATGCCTCTTCCTGTGTTTCACAGTTTCTCAACATGTCATCTCTGGAATAGGGGGCTCCGTAATACACATCATCCTGTTTCTTAAGTTTTCCCATATCATGAAGAATGGCAGCACACACCGTATGGTACTGTTCTTCTCTTCTTATGTTCATTACATGGGTGATCATGGCACAGAGTATTGCCACATTCAGGGAATGTCTGGAGACATAATCCTCCAGACTTCTCAGATTCTGGTAGAAATTGATTTTCTCATCCAAATGTCCATAATTACGGATCACCATATCCGCAATCGTCTGGGTACGGCTCTGCTTTCTGGTCTTCAGAATACGGTCCAGTTCCTCTTCAATGCTGCTTACCGCCTTGATCTGAAACCGTTCAAATTCCAGGTCCTCCAGTGTCATGGGAGGCAGCGGCTCTGCCGGCTCCAGCACATAGACACCAATCAGTCCGAAGTTGCGGATACTCTCTATTGCCTGCATTGACAAAAGTGAATTCCTGTCAAATAACAGAATACTTTTCTTATTGTAAACCGGTCTCGCCAGACGCATTCCCGTTTTTAAGTCTTCTGTTCTCACAAAATGCATCTTTTGTTATCCCCCTTTTATCGAATCGTAATATCTCCCGATATCTAACACCCCAATACCCGGAATTAAGGTCAGACAGCTTCCCGTTTGTAAAAGAGGAAACTGTTTGTCATAATCCTTAAGAGTCCGGATTCTCACTTATAGAAATAAATATATCACAGTGTCCATAAATTGACAAGATTGTGTTTAATCCTCCTGAAGCTCCTTCGCCAGCTTATGAAGGGCTCTTTTTTCCATGCGTGACACATAACTTCTGGAAATTCCAAGCAGTTCTCCCACTGCCTGCTGTGTGTGTTCTTTCCGGCCGAGGATCCCATAACGCAATACAATAATCCGGTATTCTCTTTCTGTCAGACATTGCTCCAGTGCCAGGAACAGCCTCTTTATATTTCTTCCCAGCTCCAGATCCTCCACCACATCTTTCTGCTTTTCCTGAATGATATCCAGCAAATGTATGGCATTTCCTTCTTTATCCTGACCGATGGGCTCATATAAAGATACTTCCCTGGAAAGCTTCTTGCGGCTGCGCAGCATCATCAACAGTTCATTATCAATACATCTGCAGGCGTATGTCGCAAGTCTCCCTTTTCCGGAATCAAAAGAATTCACTGCCTTGATCAGACCAATGCACCCTATAGAGATCAGATCTTCCATATCCTCTTCGATATTCTGGTATTTTTTTGCGATGTGTGCCACCAGACGCAAATTTCTCTCCACCAGGATTTCTTTGGCCTGTCTGGATTCTTCCACGGTACCTTCTCTGAGCAAACGGATATAATAAGCTTCTTCCTCCGCGGTTAATGGCTGCTGAAAGGTCTTCAAAAGGCACCTCCGTGGGACAGTTGCTTATGATAGTTTATGTGTTTTTCTGTCCACAAGTGCCTGTCAGTCTTACGGGATTCTCAGAATAAAAACTGTGCCATCACATAATTGCCCAGATCCAGCCCCCTGCCCGTAAGAGCCAGGAAATGCTCTCCCGTTTCCTCACACCTGACAGTAAGTAATCCGTCCGCAATATTTTGTGCGATCACCGCACCATAGACCTCTTCCAAGGATCTTCCAAACTTTTTCTCAAAGTTCTCATAGGACACGCCTCTTGTCAGACGTAAGCCTAAAAACATAGTCTCTTCCATCTGTTCTTTCACCGTAAGTATCTGCTCTTCTTCTCTGCAATCCAGCGGATGTTCCAGATATGCGGCAAGATCCCTTCCGTTCTGAAATCTCCTGTTGTCCACCAGCGAGGCCGCTCCGATGCCAAGTCCCAGATAATCTCTGCGGATCCAATAGCCCACATTGTGCCTGCATTCGTACCCTTTCCTGGCATAATTGGATATTTCGTAACGTCGGAATCCATACTGTGCCAGCACCTCTATGGTCTCCTCATACATGGCCCGTTCCGTATCTTCCTCCGGCAGGGGCAGTTCTCCTTTTTCCTTCATAGTGGCAAACGGAGTCCCCTCTTCCACGATCAGGCTGTACGCTGATATATGCTGCGGCACAGGGGAAAGATGCAAGACCTTTTCCAACGTATCCCGGTAAGTCTCCATGGTCTGTCCCGGCAGCCCACTCATAATGTCTACATTGATATTCTCATATCCGGCCTCCACCGCCTCCCGGTATCCCCTGCAAAAACAGTCAAAATCATGGATCCTTCCCAGCATTTTCAATTCCGGTTCCTGTGCTGACTGCATGCCGATGCTGATTCTATTGATACCGGCTTTGCGAAAATCCTGAAGCTTTTCCGTGGTTACTGTGCCCGGATTCACTTCCATGGTAATCTCTGCATTCTCCGCCACACAAAAGCTTTTTTGAAGCTCCGCCATCAGCTGTATCACCGTCCTGCCTGACAACAGGGAAGGAGTTCCGCCGCCGATAAATATCGTCGTCACAATCCGTTCCCTGTACTTTTCTGCGTTTCCCCTGATCTCTGCAAAAAGTGCAGCCATATAGGCTTCCCTGGTCTGCTCCGTAGCAGGGGCAGACAGGAAATCACAATAGCTGCACTTTTTTACACAAAAGGGAATATGAATATATAGTTCCAGTTCCTTCTGATTCATATTTTCATATTGCTCCTAAACTTCTCTATCCATTTGCTTATTTTTTATCATCCAGCTTCAAAACACTCATGAATGCCTTCTGCGGAATCTCTACATTGCCAAACTGGCGCATACGTTTTTTACCCTCTTTCTGCTTTTCCAACAGCTTTTTCTTACGGGTAATATCACCACCATAACACTTTGCAAGCACATCCTTACGCATGGCTTTTACTGTCTCTCTGGCAATGACCTTGCCGCCGATGGCTGCCTGAATGGGAATCTCGAACAGATGTCTGGGGATCTCATCCTTCAGCTTTTCACACATCTTACGGCCTCTTTCATAGGCAGATTCTGCACATACGATAAAGGACAGGGCGTCCACTTCCTCTCTGTTGATCAGGATATCCAGCTTTACGAGGCTGGATCTTTCGTATCCCTTCAGATCATAGTCAAAGGAAGCATATCCTCTGGAACGGGACTTTAATGCATCAAAGAAATCATAAATGATCTCGTTTAAGGGCAGCTCATATTTTAACAATGCTCTGGTGCCTTCAATATATTCCATGCCAAGGTATTTGCCCCGTCGTTCCTGACAAAGCTCCATGATGGAACCGATAAATTCAGAAGTCACCATGATCTCCGCATTTACTACCGGTTCTTCCATATATTCGATTTCAGAAGGATCCGGCAGATTGGAGGGATTGGTCAGCTCTATCACTTCCCCGTTGGTCTTGTGTACCTTATAGACAACGCCGGGTGCCGTGGTCACCAGATCAAGATTGTACTCTCGCTCCAGCCGCTCCTGAATGATCTCCAGATGTAACAGTCCCAGGAATCCGCAGCGGAATCCGAAGCCCAATGCCACAGAGGTCTCCGGCTCATAGAACAGGGACGCATCATTGAGCTGTAATTTTTCCAGGGCATCTCTCAGATCCGGATATTTCGAGCCGTCTGCAGGATATAATCCGCAATACACCATGGACTGCACCTGTTTATATCCGGGCAAAGGTTCTGCACAGGGGTTATTATCATCCGTCACTGTATCGCCTACTGCTGTATCTTTTACATTTTTGATAGATGCTGTGATATAGCCTACCATACCAGCGGAAAGTTCGTCGCAGGGGATAAACTGTCCGGCTCCGAAATAGCCGACTTCCACCACTTCTTCTTTTGCGCCGGTTGCCATCATGCGGATCATGGTTCCTTTTTTCACAGTACCTTCCATCACACGGCAAAAAATGATAACGCCTTTATAGGAATCATATACAGAATCAAAAATCAAAGCCTGCAGGGGATTTGTGGGATCTCCCTTGGGTGCCGGGATCTTTTTCACAATCTGTTCCAGTACTTCTTCAATGCCGATGCCATTCTTGGCTGAGATCAACGGTGCATCCTGTGCTTCGATACCGATGACATCCTCGATCTCTTCAATGACTCTCTGGGGATCTGCGCTGGGCAGATCAATTTTATTGATGACCGGAAATACATCCAGATCATGATCCAGCGCCAGATAAACATTCGCCAGTGTCTGTGCCTCAATCCCCTGCGCCGCATCCACTACCAGAATCGCTCCATCACAGGCCGCCAGGGATCTGCTTACTTCATAATTAAAGTCTACATGTCCCGGAGTATCAATGAGATTAAAAATATACTCTTCTCCATCCTGCGCTTTATATACGGTACGTACTGCCTGTGCCTTGATCGTAATGCCGCGTTCTCTTTCGAGATCCATATTATCCAGAACCTGTGCCTGCATTTCTCTGCTGGTCAGCAGACCTGTTTTTTCAATAATGCGGTCTGCCAACGTGGATTTTCCGTGATCTATATGTGCCACAATACAAAAATTGCGGATTTTGCTCTGATCTATCGCTGCCATACTAATCTCCATTCCTGACATATTCTTGCATTTAACGATTGTAGCATAAATTCCGCATTCTTGTCTATGTTTTTGCTTCGATTCCTTCTCACGATTCCTTCCCTATTCTCCCTGTAACACCAGATCCAGAATATGTGCCAGCGGGTCGCAGGCATTTTTTGCCTCCTCAAAGGTATTGTTTTGCGCCCCAAGCTCCACCAGCAGTGTCCGGGGACGCAGATGCATATTATAACGATAGCCCTTCAGATAAATCCTTCGTGTCAGTCCCGGATAATATTCCGCCGCTTTTAACTGCATCTGAAAAGAAAATGCCAGGTTTGCCTCCTGGTTTTCATTGTAAAGATAATCAATATTTCCTGTTTTCCGGGTACGACTGAGTCCGTTAAAGAACATAAATTTCGCAGTTGGTCTTCCTCCCAGCTCGGTTACCAGTCTGGTGCCTTCCGCCACCTCATCCCTATGTAGATCTATGATCACCTGTATGGAAGGATTTTCCTCCAGAATCTGCTCCACCGCTGGAAGCGCTCTTGAATATGCATTGTCCCTTGTCTCCACATCATATTGGCCAGTGTGATGAAGCACTTGGTACCCATATTGTTCTGTCAGCACTTTTGTCAGGTATTCTCCTACTCCTACAATCCCGGTATTAATGTCACCCGGTACAGAATCCGCAAAAGCTTCCTGAGAATGCGTATGATAAATCAGAATTTGTGGTTTCCCGCCTTCCTGGGGAAGTGTCATGTCCATATCCAGAAACTGATTCACGGACAGTTGATCACTTCCCACCATGGTGTTGGCATCTATGGCATAAAAATTTCGGACCAGCGTCTCATAATCCGTCAACTGTGCAAGGTCAATCTCCACCTGCTGTGTCGCCGGGATAAAATTTTCTGTTGTAAGGCTTGGGGGCTCCTGCGAAGAATCCGTCGTCTGCTGTGAAGCCATATCTTCCCTGGAGCTTATAATTTCCTCACTGATCAGATCTTCCGTCGTCAATGTCCGGCAGGTTGTCTCATTCTCCGGATTCTGTGGCCCTTTTTCCGACCTATATCCATATTCCAACAGGGGAATGGTTTCTCTCAACGTCTGTTCCAGTAGAAAGCCGGATCCTGTTTCCGCTTTTTTACAGATTCTCACATACGCAAAAAACGGAAATTCATTTTCACCAACATCCAGCATAAAGGCTCCCAGGCATATGCTCATAAGCAGTATTACGATCCTGTTCCTGATACTTTTCGTGTCTTTAACGGTTTCCACTCCCCTTCCGGCATGGTCTCCTTATATATATGCAGTTACGCCCAGTTTTTTTCCATAGCAATATTGATTCCCTCAGATACCGTGTAACTGACTCTTTTGATCACAGAATCAATATCTTTTCCTGTCATATACATATTATTCAATTCCGCCAAAGCCATTCTGTGCTGCCCCATGTACTTCACAGCATCAAACTCCTTCTCGCCACTCATCAGTTTTTCCAATGCATCTCCCACAATTGTGGCCGCATCCACCACCGTCGGAATGCCTATGGCGATCACGGGAACCCCCAGAGTCTCTTCCGTCAGTGCGTTTCGATGATTCCCCACTCCTGATCCCGGCTGTATTCCCGTATTGGTGATCTGAATCGTCCGGTTCAGTCTCTTAGTACTGCGGGCAGCCAATGCATCTATCACAATGAGTGCATCCGGTTCAGTCTCCTTGACTACACCGCTTATGATTTCAGCCGTCTCCATCCCCGTTTTTGCCATCACTCCGGGTTCAATGCTGCTGACAAGGTTCATTCTGGTGCAATTATAAGCGGCCTTGCCATAAGCTCTGACAACATGTCTTGTGATCAGCAGATTATCTACTACCTGCGGTCCCAACGCATCGGCTGTCACCTCCCGGTTTCCCAGTCCTACCACTAAAACAGACAATTCCTCCGGTTCCCCGGGCATCATTTTCAACACTTCTTCCGCCAATGCTTCCGAAATCTCCCGATGATAATCATCATCAGGTTCCACCAGCGCCGGTGCTTCCATGGTCACATAGACACCCATTGGTTTTCCAAGCATTTTTTCTGCATTTTTCGTATCAATCGTAACTTTGGTAATACGAATGTCTGTCTCTTCCTCATAATGCTCCTCTACCGATACTCCACGCAACTTACTTTCTTCCTCGTTAACGCTTTCTCTTGCCTCCAGAGCCAGGTCAGTTCTGATTTGAAAAGTCTCCATTTTTTACCCCCTGACTGTTTCTTGATCCATAATGTTTTGCGCATTGCTTTGTATAATATTTTTTGGTAACTATTCAAAACCGCATTCGCAAAATCGCTGCTATGCAGCTTTCCTTTTGCTCATGTGATTACTTCGTCCTATAAATATCATAAACTATTCTTTCGAATGCAAGCATTCGACGAATAGTTGACGATATTTACACGGCTCTGAATAGTTACATTTTTTGCAAAAATCCGCAAAATATGTATTGACAAAAGCTGGCAGATTGTCTACACTACAATAGTATGTTTACGTTAGTCTTCCGTGTCTGGCTAAAGTGAAACATTTCTTGTTAATTATAATTTTATTGTATACATTATGGAGGTGTACGACTTGGCTAACATTAAATCTGCAAAAAAGAGAATTTTAGTATCCCGCACAAGAGCTGACAGAAACAAAGCTATCAGATCCGGCGTTAAAACCGCTATCAAGAAGGTATACGCTGCAATCGAGAACGGTGACAAAGAAGCTGCAAAGGCTGAATTGGCTGCTGCAACCAAAACCATCGAGATGGCTACTTCTAAGGGCGTTTACCATAAGAACAACGCTGCAAGAAAGGTTTCCCGTCTGAGCAAAGCTGTTAACGGAATGGCTTAATTTTCTTGAGGCAATACAGAATTTAGAACATACAAAAGCACCTATACCGTCATGTAGGTGCTTTTTTTATGTTCTATATTCAACTAACTTGAGAGTTAGTGAAGAAAATTGTATTTAATCCCCGTAGCCCTTGGCAGGGTATAAGAAACGCGGCACGCTCGCGCTTTAGTACGATGCGCTCATGTCGCAGAACGTAGCGGTACATAAGCGGTCACAGTACGACCGCAATGCGTCCCTTAGGACGCTATGGTACCGACGTCTGCTTACGGCACTGCTTATTCTTATACCCAGCCGGGGCTACTGATTTCTTGAAAAACTTCATGGGTCTATAGAAGATAAATTTCCCTGTATGTACTTTGGGGGACAGGTAAAAAACAAAAACTAAACAATATGGGTCTATAGCGAAAAATTCGCCTGCCAGATACTCAATTTCTTCAAAATGAGTATCTCAGAGCCAGTTTTTTTCCTATAGACCCATATTCATCTTTTTATGCATTATTTATCGCAAATTTAGTATCTCACAACTCAGTTTTTCTATATAGACCCAAAATACAGAACACCCACGACGAACATTTTAGAATATATAGATCCCTTGTTATATCTTCCGGTTTTCACAATTTGAGTATCTGCAATAGAATAAGCTTCCCATACCCTCAAACTTTTCATAGCGTGGGTATCAGCAACAAAGCAAGCTACGCATACCCTCAAACTTTTGATAGCATGGGTATCAGCAACAAAACAAGCTACTCATACCCTCAAACTTTTCATAGCGTGGGTATCAGCAACAAAACAAGCTTCCCATACCCTCAAACTTTCCATAGCGTGGGTATCAGCAACAAAACAAGCTTCCCATACCCTCAAACTTTTGATAGCGTGGGTATCAGCAGCAAAACAAGCTTCCCATACCCTCAAACTTTTCATAGCGTTGGTATCAGCAGCAAAACAAGCTTCCCATACCCACAAACTTTTCATAGCGTGGGTATCAGCAACAAAACAAGCTTCCC
>CAKSAM010000011.1 GCA_934436245.1 uncultured Acetatifactor sp. | reverse complement strand
AATCTGGAGACACTGGAAGAGACCTGGAACAATTATCAGGTGTATCTGAATGATGAGATTGATTTTATAGATGATGAGCCGATGTTAGATTATTCCCTGCAGCGCAAGGAAAAATGATTGACGGACAGATCGGTAAAAGAGGATAGAAATGAGCAAGGTGATTGTGGTCGGCGGTGGTGCTGCCGGTATGATGGCTGCCATTGCGGCGGCACAAAAAGGGCATAAGGTAACGCTTCTGGAAAAAAACGAAAAGCTGGGGAAAAAGCTGTTCATTACGGGAAAAGGACGATGCAATGTGACCAATGCGGCGGACATGGAGGTACTGTTCCAAAATGTCTGCACCAATGAAAAATTCCTGTACAGTGCTTTTTACAGCTTTGACAATACACAGATATGCGAGCTGCTGGAACAGGCAGGATGCCCTCTGAAAACGGAACGTGGGGACCGGGTGTTTCCGGCATCCGATCATTCTTCGGATGTGATTGCGGCGCTACAGAGAGAACTGCGAAAATATCAGGTGGATATTCGTCTGCAGACAGAAGTAAAAAGGATTCTGACGAAGGAAAGAGACGGGAATACTTACTTTTACGGAGTGGAATGTGCGGATCATAAGAAACTGACGGCGGATGACTGCATTATCTGTACCGGCGGTTGTTCCTATGCCGGTACCGGATCCACCGGAGACGGTTACCGGTTCGCAGAAGAGACGGGGCATAAAGTAACGGAGCGAAGGCCCGCATTGGTACCGTTAGAGATCCGGGAGCCCTGGTGCAGGGAACTGATGGGATTATCTCTTAAAAATGTGGAGATCCGGATGCAATGTGGGAAAAAGACCTGGTACGAAGGCTTCGGAGAGATGCTGTTTACCCACTTTGGCGTCAGTGGTCCTCTGATTCTGTCAGCCAGCAGCTTTTATGCAAAATATGCTTCCAAAAAGAAAGACAACGAAGAGGTAAAGCTTTTCCTGGATCTGAAACCGGCACTGACACCGGAACAGCTGGATAAGCGCCTGCTTCGGGATTTTGAGGAAGCAAAGAATAAGCAGTTTAAAAATGCTTTGGATCACCTGTTTCCTGCAAAACTGATCCCTGTTATGATAGAACTGTCCGGAATTTCTCCGGAGAAAAAGGTTAATGAAATCAGCAGGGAAGAAAGAAAGTCCTTTGGAGCACTGATCAAGGCATTGTCCATGACAGTTACGGGAACGAGATCTTTTGCGGAAGCCATCATCACCCAGGGCGGAATTTCGGTAAAGGATATCAATCCTTCCACCATGGAGTCTAAACATGTAAAGCATCTGTATTTTGCAGGGGAAGTGCTGGATCTGGATGCCATGACCGGAGGCTTCAATCTGCAGATCGCATGGTCCACCGGGCATCTGGCAGGAGACAGCATAGAAGTGGGATGATAATCCCACGCAATCCGTAGGTATCAAAGTCGGTGGCTTTTGATCCCGACATTATAATCATAAAGAAAATATAAAGAAAAGAGGATATGAATTTGAGTTTTAATGTCGCAATTGATGGTCCTGCAGGTGCAGGAAAAAGTACGATAGCCAGAGCAGTGGCGAAGAAAAAAGGATTTATTTATGTGGATACCGGAGCAATGTATCGTGCCATGGCTCTTTTTATGCTGAGAGAGGGCGTGGATCCCAAAGATGCGGCGGCAATTGCCGATAGATGCGGACAAGCGGATATTACAATTCAGTATATTGACGGAGAACAGGTTGTTTTGTTAAACGGAGAGAATGCGAATGCATATCTTCGTACCGAAGAAGTCGGCAATATGGCATCCACTACAAGTGCGCAGCCTGCGGTACGTACCAAACTGGTAGAACTTCAGCAGGCTCTGGCAGCGAAAAGCGATGTGATCATGGACGGGCGTGATATTGGTACTGTGGTATTGCCGAAAGCACAGGTCAAGATCTATCTGACCGCCAGCAGCATGGTAAGAGCCAAAAGAAGATATGACGAGCTGACTGCCAAGGGTGAGGCCTGCGACTTAGAAAAGATCCGTCAGGATATCGAGGACAGAGATTACAGAGATATGCACAGAGAGACTTCTCCGTTAAAGCAGGCTGAGGATGCGGTGTTGGTGGATACCTCTGATATGACTATCGCACAGGTGATCGACCGGATCGTGGAACTGATCGATCATGCAGAACATTCCGAAATGTAAAAAGTGTCTGGTTATGGAGAATAGTGTTATCGCAGAATCAGATTTGAAATTTGATTCGTACTTCCTCCGACGGGGGAAGCGTCTGCGGAATGGAGAAGAGTATGGAAGTAAGACTGGCTGACTGTGCGGGCTTCTGCTTTGGTGTAAAACGTGCAGTGGATACCGTGTATGAACAACTGAAATGTGGGAAGACTATATATACCTATGGTCCCATCGTGCATAATGAAGAGGTAGTAAGAGAACTGACGGAAAAGGGTGTCAGAGTGCTGGAGGGCAAAGAGGAATTGAAACAGCTGAAGGTACAGAACACAGCCGGAGAAAATGGAAAATCCGCAACTGTGATCATCCGTGCCCATGGGGTCGCCAGAGAAATCTATGATATCATGGAGGCCAACGGTCTGGAATGCATAGATGCCACCTGTCCATTTGTTAAAAAAATACATCGAATTGTGGAAAAGAAAAGTGAAGAAGGGTATCATGTCATTGTGGTAGGAGATCCGAAACATCCGGAAGTAGAAGGAATAGTCGGATGGTGCAGGGGACCGGTTACCGTTCTGGAAACGCCCGAACAGGCAGATAAATTTGAGAAAAAAGACGGAGAAAAACTCTGCATCGTGTCTCAGACGACATATAACTACAATAAATTTCAATATATAGTTGAAATTTTTGAAAAAAAAGGTTACAATGATAGTGTTGTGAACACTATCTGTAATGCTACAGAAGAGCGACAGCGATCGGCAAAGACCATTGCAGCGGAAGCTGACGTTATGATTGTGATAGGAGGGAAGCACAGTTCCAACAGCAGAAAGCTATACGAAATCTGCAAAAGGGAATGTGAACACACCTATTTTATACAGACACTGGATGACTTGCATTTAGATCTACCTAAAGCTGTTCGACTAGTGGGTATTACCGCGGGGGCTTCCACCCCAAATAAATTAATTGAGGAGGTTCAAAATTATGTCAGAATTAACTTTTGAACAAATGCTGGAAGAATCATTAAAGACAATACATGCAGGAGAGGTAGTCGAAGGTACAGTCATCGATGTGAAACCGGAAGAGATCATTCTGAACATCGGATACAAGTCCGACGGTATTCTTACCAAGAACGAATACACCAACGACTCCAGCGTGGATCTTACCACGGTTGCCAAGGTTGGCGATACCATGGAAGTCAAGGTTCTGAAAGTAAATGACGGTGAGGGACAGGTTCTCCTTACTTACAAGCGTCTTGCTGCTGATAGAGGCAACAAGAGAATTGAAGAAGCATTCAACAATCACGAGGTTCTGAAAGCTGCTGTTTCCCAGGTGCTGGATGGCGGTTTAAGCGTAATCGTGGACGAAGTAAGAATCTTCATCCCTGCAAGCCTGGTATCTGATACTTATGAGAAGGATCTGACCAAGTATGCAGGACAGGAAATTGAATTCGTTATCAGCGAGTACAATCCTAAGAGAAGAAGATATATCGGTGACCGCAAGCAGCTGATCGTAGCCAAGAAGGCTGAACTGCAGAAGGAACTCTTTGAGAAGATCAAAGAAGGCGATATCGTTGAAGGCGTTGTTAAGAACGTAACCGATTTCGGTGCATTCATTGATCTGGGAGGAGCAGACGGTCTGCTTCATATCTCCGAGATGTCTTGGGGCAGAGTAGAACATCCCAAGAAGGTATTCAAGGTTGGCGATAAGCTGAAAGTCCTGATCAAAGAGATCAATGGCAACAAGATTGCACTGTCTCTGAAATTTGATGATGCAAACCCTTGGAAGAACGCAGCAGAGAAGTACGCAGTGGGCAATGTAGTAACCGGTAAGGTTGCAAGAATGACTGACTTCGGTGCTTTTGTAGAGTTGGAGCCCGGTGTGGATGCACTGCTTCATGTATCTCAGATCGCAAAAGAGCATATTGAGAAGCCTTCTGATGTACTGAGTGTTGGTGATGAAGTAACTGCTAAGGTTGTAGATTTCAACGAGGCAGATCATAAGATTTCCCTGAGTGTAAAAGCTCTGACCGCTCCCGAACCCGCTGAGGCAGAGGAAGAGTCTGATGCAGACGTTGTATCTGTAGATATCGACGCTGTGATCGCTGCAGAGGCTGAGAACTCTGAGGAATAATCTCAACCGTTAGGTGGTAGATAATTGTGATATACGATTATGAGTACTTTAAAAAAGAGATATATTCTCTGACTACGATCGATCTGAATGCTTACAAAGAGAAGCAGATGAAACGCCGTATTGATACTCTTATTGCCAAGCATAAGATCGTAGGTTATGACAAGTATGTACAGGCACTGAAGACGGACAAAGTACTTTTTGAGGAATTTATTGGATATATTACGATCAATGTCTCAGAGTTTTATCGGAATCCGGAACAGTGGAAATATCTGGAGGAGACCGTGATCCCGGAACTGATCCAGCGCTTCGGTAAGAACCTGAAGGTTTGGAGCGCTGCCTGTTCTACAGGGGATGAGCCTTATTCGTTGGTAATGGCTCTGTCACGGCACATTCCGTTACAGCAGATACACATCTATGCGACAGATCTGGACAAACAGGTCATTGCAAAAGCAAAGACCGGCTTGTACGGAGAGAAGAGCATCGAAGGTGTGCCGGAGGATCTGAAGAAGAAATACTTCACAAAGATCGGTCCCTCTTATAAGATCGCAGATGAGATCAAGGCAAGAGTGGATTTCCACCAGCACAATTTATTGAAGGATACTTATCCTACTGACTGCAATCTGATCGTGTGCAGAAATGTACTGATCTACTTTACTGAAGAAGCAAAGGACGAAGTATTCCGGAAGTATTACCATTCACTGGCCAAGGGCGGTATGCTGTTTATCGGAAGTACAGAACAGATCATGAACTATCGCGAGATCGGATTTGATAGAAAGAGTTCTTTCTATTATGTGAAACCGATGTAGTGAGTACAGAAAATAAAGAGATAACAAAAAAGGAAAGCGGTTTTGCTTTCCTTTTTTTACAGCTGATTTTCTGCTGGCAGATCATTTATGCACATCAATAAGTAGATGCGATCATTGCTAATACGTGATTTGCGTATTTTGTAAATCCTTCTCTGTTTTTCTTCATTTCATCGGTCAGCTCAAAGAACAATTCCCTGCTTTTATAATCTCTTTTGAAGAATGGCGTGAATAGTATTTCCCATTGGGGCAGATAACAGGAGAATTTTCTGGTATAGCAGTTAGCAGCCGATGCCTGGAGCCTGTGTTCCTTATCTACAAAGCCGGCAACCGATTTATGCAGGGCCACGTCTTCCGTAGGAAGATAATAATAATCTTTGTAGTTAGAATAAAAATATTTTAATTCTTCTTCATAGATCGGAACCTTTAGGGTGGCATTGCTGCCTTCTCCACGAAAATAGCAGTTCGAGGCGGAAGAAGTCACTGATTTTGGCAGAGGCGTGGGAATCTGTAGGGTAATCAGCAATTCTTTTCGTGTTGTACCATTGATGTCCTTATAATAGTTTGCCTGAACCTTTTTTGCTTTCACATTCTTCTCGTTAAACAGATCGTAGTAGGCCAGAATGGGCAGAACCTCCAGCATACCCTTTAAATCATCGGCATTATGCAAAAACAGAGCTTTTTCCGTGAATTCTGATGGATTTTTAACATAGTCATGATATAATCCGATCAGTTCGCCGCCGGAAAAAACATCAGTACGGGCAATGCCGAGATATTGCTCCAAAGTCTTTTGCTTACAATTTGGCAGCTTTAAAAAGAATTTGTAAGGAGAAATCCTGCGATAAATATCAATCCCCTGAAAACCGTCAAAAGAAAAAGGAAGTTTTAGTTGTGCGCATTTCTGTGTAATGAAGGGAAGATCAAAATTATTGCCGTTAAAATGCACCAGGTAGCGGTAGTTTCTGGCAAAATCAAAAAATGCAGTGAGAATAGCACCTTCCTGAGAATAATTCTCTGCCATCCACTGAATTGTATGCCATTTTTCTGCCTGATAGTAGGCACAGCCAATCATATATAAATAGGAAGTGCGGGAAGTGAATCCCGTGGTTTCAATATCAAGAAAAAGTACCTGCTCTAAAGGTGCCAGTTTATCCAAGGGATAGGAGATCGCAAAATTCTCCAGAGTCTCTTCTGATTTTTTCATGTATGACCTCCTTACTTATGTCTGCTTATTCTTCTCAGAGAAAATTTGTGCTGCCTGCAGGCACCCACATGGATTTTCCCCGGGTGAATTTATTTTATCATATATTTAGAAAATGCAGTAGCATTTTGTTGATAAAAGTTGATAAAAATTGATAAAAATAGTACAATTACCATAGTGTAGTTTTGAAATACAAGTAACTGTTTAGAAAGGGTGTTAGGAAATGGCAAAGTTGACATTTGTAGGCGGAATACATCCCTATGATGGAAAAGATCTGTCCAAGGACAAACCAATCCAGGATGTTCTGCCTAAAGGCGAAATGGTCTATCCTCTGTCCCAGCACATTGGCGCTCCTGCAAAGCCTATTGTGACCAAGGGAGACAGAGTGCTCGCCGGACAAAAGATAGCGGAAAGCGGTGGATTTGTGTCGGCACCTATTTATGCATCTGTGTCCGGTACAGTAAAAGTCATTGAGACAAGACGGGTGGTAACAGGTGACTTGATACAGAGTATTGTCATAGATAATGACGGTCTGTACGAAAGCGAAGAGTTTCATCCGTATGCACCGGTGGACAAGCTGCAGAAGGAAGAAATCATTGATATCGTAAAGGAAGCCGGAATCGTCGGTATGGGCGGTGCGGGATTTCCTACACATGTCAAACTGTCTCCTAAGGATCCGGATAAAATTGAATATGTAATTGCAAACTGCGCAGAATGTGAGCCGTATCTGACTTCTGATTACCGTAGAATGATGGAAGAGCCGGATAAACTGATCGGTGGACTGAAGATCATGCTGAAGCTGTTCGATAATGCACATGGTATTCTGGCTGTGGAAGACAACAAGCCGGATTGCATTTCACTGTTAAAACAGTTGACCAAGAATGATCCACAGATCACAGTCAAAGCATTGAAGACAAAGTACCCTCAGGGAGCGGAGCGCCAACTGATCTACGCTGTCACAGGCCGGAAGATCAATTCCTCTATGCTTCCCGCAGATGTGGGATGTATTGTAGACAATGTGGATACGGTGGTAGCAATCTACAGAGCCGTAACGGAAGGACGTCCCCTGATGGAGCGTATTGTTACCGTGACCGGTGATGCTGTGGCAAATCCTCGTAACTTCCGTGTCCCCATCGGTATGAGTTACCAGGAACTGTTAGATGTGGCCGGTGGTTTCAAACAGGAACCGGAGAAGATCATCTGCGGCGGTCCCATGATGGGATTCGGCATGTTCCAGCTGGATGTACCCACGACGAAGACCTCTACCGCATTACTGGCATTGACCCAGGACGATGTATCCGCCATGGAGCCCAGTCCCTGCATCAACTGCGGACGTTGTGTGGAAGCATGCCCTGGCCGCATTGTTCCCAGCCTCTTAGCGACCTATGCGGAGCATTTTGATGAAGAGTCCTTTGTGGAACATAACGGCATGGAATGCTGTGAATGCGGCTGCTGTAGTTTTGTATGTCCGGCAAAGCGTCCACTGACGCAGGAGATCAAATCCATGCGTAAGATCCAGCTTGCCAAGAAGAAAAAGAAGTAGGAGGGAAGAACAGTGAGTGGACTTTTAAAGGTATCTTCAAATCCTCATATCCGATCCAAGGTAACGACCAGTAGTATCATGACAGCTGTGGTGATCGCATTGCTGCCGGCTGCCGGGTTCGGAATTTATAACTTTGGCCCCAGAGCACTGGCAGTCATGGCTGTGACGATTGCCAGCACGGTGTTGACGGAATTATTATTCGGCTGGCTCTGGAAGAAAAAAATAACAATCTCAGATATGTCGGCAGTGGTAACGGGTCTGTTGCTGGCACTGAATCTGCCGGTGAGCATTCCACTGTGGATGGCGGCGTTAGGCGGCGTGTTTGCAATCCTTGTGGTGAAAATGCTGTTCGGCGGTCTGGGTCAGAACTTTATGAACCCGGCACTGGCTGCCAGATGTTTTTTACTGATCTCGTTCCCGTCCCAGATGACGAATTTTACCTGTGATGCCTATACCGGAGCTACTCCGCTGGCAGCATTGAAGGCCGGAGAGAGTGTCAATGTCATGAACATGATCGTAGGTAAGACAGCCGGTACCATCGGTGAGACTTCCATGATCGCACTGTTAATCGGTGCCTGCTTCCTGATCCTCATCGGCGTGATCGACCTTCGGATCCCCGGTACATACATTGTGACCGTGGTCCTGTTTGCCGGAATCTTCGGCGGACATGGCTTCGATCCTGCATATTTGTCGGCACAGTTGGCAGGTGGCGGCCTGATCCTGGGTGCCTTTTTCATGGCAACGGATTATGTCACCAGACCCATTACCATCAAAGGTCAGTATGTATACGGTGTGGTACTGGGACTACTCACCGGAATCTTCCGTATCTTCGGTCCGGGAGCGGAAGGCGTGTCCTATGCCATCATTTTAGGTAACCTCTTGGTGCCTCTGATCGAAAAATTCACCATGCCGGTTGCTTTTGGCAGAAAGGTGGGTGCAAAACGTGAAAAATAAGAATGATATTCAGGCAATGTTAAAAGAAGCGGGTATCCTGTTTGCCATTACTCTGATCGCCGGACTGCTGCTTGGTTTTGTCTATGAACTGACCAAGGAGCCGATCCGCCTGCAAGAGGAAAAAGCGGTGCAGGAAGCTTGTCAGGCAGTTTTTGCGGATGCAGAACATTTTGAAGAACTGGATGCTCATGCACCCTCTGCGGATACCGCACAGAAGCTTTCAGATACCGGAATCACCATCGGTACGGTATATGAAGCTCAGGATGCCTCCGGAGAGAAACTGGGCTATGTGATCCAGACCACATCCTCTGAGGGATACGGTGGAAATATCGTTCTGTATGTTGGAATCCGTCTGGATGGCACGGTCAATGATATTTCAATCTTAAGTATCTCCGAGACTCCCGGACTGGGAATGAAAGCAGGAGATGTGCTGGTACCCCAGTTCCATAACAAGAACGTAAAAAGCTTTACCTATACGAAGACCGGATCCACTTCCGATAGTGAGATTGATGCTATCAGTGGGGCGACAATTACGACAAAGGCAGTGACAAATGCCGTAAACGGAAGTCTTCTGGTATTTAATGAGTATGTACAGGGAGGTGCTGGCAATGAATAAAGCAGGTGAAAGACTTTATAATGGTATCATTAAGGAGAATCCTACCTTTGTTCTGATGCTGGGAATGTGTCCGACACTGGCGGTTACCACATCAGCCATGAACGGACTTGGCATGGGGCTGACCACGGCAGTGGTACTTACCATGAGTAACCTGATCATCTCCCTGCTCAGAAAGGTGATCCCTAGCCGGGTGAGAATCCCTGCATTTATCGTTATCATTGCATCCTTTGTAACCGCAGTTCAGCTGCTGCTGCAGGCATATCTGCCGTCACTGAACGATGCGCTGGGGGTGTATATCCCTCTGATCGTTGTAAACTGTATTATTCTTGGAAGAGCAGAAAGCTATGCATATTCCAATCCGCCCATTCCGTCTCTGTTTGACGGGCTTGGTATGGGACTTGGTTTCTCCCTGGCACTGACCTGTATCGGTGCGGTAAGAGAAATCCTGGCAGCCGGAGCCATCTTCGGATTCCGGATCATGCCGGATTCCTATGTGACGATCAATATTTTCGGTCTGGCACCCGGTGCGTTTTTTGTACTGGCTGCACTGACTGCTCTGCAGAATTATGTGAAGAACAAGAGAATGCTTGCAGGTAAGGACTATGAGAAGATCCAGTCCGGCTGCGGACATGACTGCCTGCACTGTGGCGAGAGTGGCTGCTCGGAACGGTTTTATGACAATGCCGATACCGTGGAAGATACTGCGAAGAATGTAGCGGAAGCAGCAGTAAAACAAAAGGCAGCTGCAGATGCACTTGAGACTATTGATTTAGATAAGGAGGACAAATAAATGGAAAGTGTAAAAGATATGCTTCTGTTACTGATCAGCTCCTCCATCGTCAGCAATATCGTATTAAGTCAGTTCATGGGACTATGCCCGTTTTTAGGCGTATCCCGTAAGATCAAGACAGCAGGCGGCATGGGAACGGCAGTTATATTTGTTATCACTCTGGCCAGTGCGGTAGCGGGTGTGATCTATAAATTTATTTTGCAACCGTTACATATTGAGTATCTGGAGACCATTGTATTCATTCTTGTCATTGCGGCACTGGTGCAGTTTGTGGAAATGTTCCTGAAAAAGGCAATGCCTTCCCTGTATCAGGCATTGGGCGTATATCTTCCCCTGATCACCACTAACTGTGCGGTTTTGGGTGTCGCTATTACCAATGTACAAAAGGAATATGGTATTCTGACTGGCATCGTGAATGGCTTTGCCACAGCATTTGGCTTTACTATAGCTATCGTGATCCTGGCAGGATTGCGGGAGAAGATGGAATACAATGAGGTGCCGGAATCCTTCAAGGGAATGCCTATGGTACTGCTGACAGCAGGACTGATGGCTATTGCTTTCTGCGGATTCTCCGGTCTGATTTAGGAAGGGAGAGTAACATAGATGAGTATAACAGGAATTCTGATTGCTGCGGCTTGTGTCGGAATCGTCGGCATCTTTGTAGGACTGTTCCTTGGCGTGGCCGGTATTAAATTTAAAGTGGAAGTAGATGAAAAGGAAGAGGCTGTGCTGGCAGCCCTTCCCGGAAATAACTGTGGTGGCTGCGGATATGCAGGATGTTCCGGACTTGCAGCTGCTATTGCGAAGGGAGAAGCAGCTGTTAATACCTGCCCAGTAGGTGGGGAGGCGGTCGGTAAGCAGATCGCGGCAATTATGGGAGTGGAAGCAGAAGCTTCCGAACGGAAAGTGGCTTATGTGCATTGCCAGGGTGATTGTGATCGTACCACCACGGATTATGATTATTACGGTATCAAGGACTGCCGTATGATGAATTTTGTCCCCGGCGGTGGTCCGAAGTCCTGTAACAGTGGATGTCTTGGATTCGGTACCTGTGCGCAGGTATGTCCTTTTGATGCTATCCATGTGGTCAATGGCGTGGCTGTGGTTGATAAGGAAAAATGTAAGGCCTGTGGAAAATGCGTGGAGGTATGTCCGAAGCATTTGATCAGTCTGATACCTTATTCCAATACCGTACAGGTGGCATGCAGTTCCACAGATAAGGGTCCCGTTACCATGAAAGCATGTACTGTCGGGTGCGTCGGATGTGGAATCTGTGTAAAGAATTGTCAGCATGACGCTGTGAAGGTAGAAAATTTCCATGCGGTGATTGATCCTGAAAAATGTGTGGGCTGTGGTGCCTGTATGGAAAAATGCCCGAAGAAATGCATCGTAAAAGCATAATAAAAGCACAAGAGGAGAAAAACTATGCGTCTTCCGGACGATTATGATGATCGCGGAGGAGGGCTGACACCCACTGTGATCAGTGCCATCGTCGCTGTCACGATTTTCGTGGCAGTGATTCTTGCGCTGGTACTGATCGTGAACAGACAGCCAGCCTCACATGAACAGAATAGCGGAACTGCACAAACGGAGAATGTACAACAGACAGGGAAGGATCAGACAAATAAATATCCGGATACGCAGGATCTGATCACCGGAAGCACATTGACTCCTTCGGATCTTGATTTTTGGGATATGTATCCGGAAACAACGGCGACACCGTTGCCTTCCGCAGAACCTTCAAAAACGGATGAAAAAAAAGAAACCACAGAGGCTGATCCTTCTACCGATGGAAAACACACCCTGGTGGTCAACCGTGATGGAAAAGAGGAGTGGGTATTGATCAGCCCGTATCTTCCGAAGCATGAATATGATTTTACCAAATTGGTGTGTCAATCCGATCTGATGAAGTACTATCAGGATGGAAAGCTGACATCTTATGTCGGTGTGGATATTTCAAAATATCAGGATTACGTGGATTTTCTGAAAGTGAAAAAAGCCGGAGTTGACTTTGTAATGCTCCGGGCCGGTGCCAGAGGATACGGCAGTGGACAGATTGTATTGGATGATTATTTCACAGACAATATCAAGAGAGCTACGGATGCCGGACTACAGATCGGCGTGTATTTCAGTTCACAGGCAGTCACGGAAGAGGAAGCGGTGGAAGAGGCCAATACTGTGTTGACGAATATCAAAGATTACAAGATCACTTATCCGGTAGCATTTGACATGAGTTTTGTGGACAATGACACGGCGCGGATCGAGAGTGTCAGCCGGGCGGATAAAACGAAGATAACCAAGGCGTTTCTGGATACCATTGCAGCGGCAGGATATAAGACTCTGCTTTACGGGGATAAGGAGTGGCTGATCAAGGAAATTGATCTTTCCAAACTATCGGCATATGATGTATGGCTTTCCCAAATGGAAGATGTTCCCGATTATCCCTATCGCTTTACGATGTGGCAATATGCCAATGATGTTTCCATTGACGGTATTGCAGGCTATGCCAATATGAATATCAGCTTTATTGATTATTCGGAGAAGTAGGCTGGTAATTCAGAATTCCCGGTGCAATGTCGAGAGAGGAATAAATCTCTGCGTAACGGCTGGGGGCAATTTCTTCTACATAGTTGGGGATGAAATTGCTGGTGATCCCTTTGCTTCGTAAAATATCGATTGCTTTGTTGTAGGCAATGGCTGCCTCTATGTCAGTGGAGTAGCGGCCAACAAGGTAATTGCCGCGGATATGAATGCGGACAGTATAAAGATACTGTCCGTTTTTTGTTTTTGTTTTACGGACACCATGGTAAATATTGCGAATTTCCAGATTTTCTCTGCGAAAATCAGTAGGGTCACCATTGAGAAAACAATAGTCAATGCCGGGAACACTGTAACTTTTGATGCCATATCTGGAAGTGAGCGTGAGCTGCATGCCATAGTCGGCAACAAAGTAATGGTTTCCACGACGCATGATTTTGTGGGAGGAATAATAAAAAAGATCCTCCATATCGAACTTTAATACATGATGCGGAGACAGATAGTAATAAAAAAGCTGCTGCCCCAGATAAATGGGGTTGCCGAAATAAATGCCATTATCCCTCAGATTGACAAGGCAGACCCATTTTTCAAAAGATAGAGGAGAGGTCTTCTGATAGTCCTGAAGAGATAGTCCGGGATCCGACAGTAAAAGACAGCCCTGTTCGTATGCGTCATGTGCCTGTCGGGCAGAGGAAAAACTTCCCAGACTAATATGTTTTCCGCACCGGGTCAGGGAAGCACGATAATAGACGGTCCCATCTTTTTTGACCGCACAGAAAACTCCTTTTTGTATTTGATCTTTATCATTGTTTTGATTCTTCATAATTCTATAGTAACATTTTTTGAACAGGAACAACAGATATATTTTTGGGACGGGCTGCATAAAATGAAGTTAGAGTCAAAAAAGAACAAAACATGAAAGGGTCAGATATGTATAAAAGGGCTTTGAGTGGGCTGCTGGCGATAAATATTTTATTTCTGGCAGGATTTTTATGTTTAAGCAGAATGGAAGAAATGCAACTGGAAATGCATCAGACAGTCAGTGAAATACAGCCGGAAAAAGAACTGTTGGCAGACAGAGAAAGTATTATTATGGGAATTGCCTCCAGAACATCCTCCGGTCAAAGAGTTGTAGATTGCAATGAATTAGAGAAAAGCAGCAGATATCAGCTGTCACAGGAGGAACTGGAGGTGCTGTACAGAATCGTAGAGGCGGAAGCAGGGTGTGAGGATGAGGAAGGAAAGTTACTGGTGGCAAATGTAGTGTTGAACCGTCTGGACTCTGACAGATTTCCGGATAGTGTTCCGGAAATTGTATTCCAAAGGGAAAACGGAGTGGCACAGTTTTCACCGGTTGCTGATGGCAGCTATTATCAGGTCAGAATCAGTGAAGAAACCAAGGAGGCTGTGGGACGGGCTCTGGAAGGAGAAGATATCTCTCAGGGAGCACTGTATTTTGCAGCCAGAAAATATGCAGACGCTGAAAGCATGCGCTGGTTTGATGAAAAACTGACACTGCTGTTCCGACATGGTGGACATGAATTTTTTTCGGATATAAAGTCCGGTTCCAGGTAAAACAGAAAAACAACAATGGCAACATACTTCAATGATTCACCTTGCAACAGTACATAAAGTATGCTATACTTTTACGAAAATGAGATGGAAGATAGTTATCCATATACATAGATACGGAGGAGAGGAAATGGAAGTAATTTATCGCAGCACACGTAGCAATAGCGAACCGGTAACGGCATCCCAGGCAATTCTGAAGGGGTTATCCGATGATGGCGGACTGTTTGTGCCGGATCATATTCCTGCTTTAGACAAGAGCCTGAAAGAGCTTTCGGATATGAATTATCAGCAGGTTGCTTATGAAGTTATGAAACTGTTCCTGACAGACTTTACCGAGGAGGAATTGAAAAATTGTATTAACAATGCTTATGATTCCAAGTTCGACACTGAAAAGATTGCTCCGTTGGTAAAAGCAGATGATGCCTATTATCTGGAACTGTTTCATGGATCCACCATTGCATTTAAGGATATGGCACTTTCCATTTTACCTCACCTGATGATAACCTCTGCGCGTAAGAACAATATTAAAAATGAGATCGTAATTCTGACTGCCACCTCAGGTGATACCGGTAAGGCAGCCCTGGCAGGGTTTGCAGATGTAAAGGGTACCCGTATCATTGTATTTTATCCTAAGAACGGTGTCAGCCCTATCCAGGAGAAGCAGATGGTGACCCAGAAGGGTGCCAATACCTTCGTGGTAGGTATTCATGGTAATTTTGATGATGCCCAGACCGGCGTGAAGAAGATTTTCTCCGATAAGGAGCTGGCAAAAGAGATGGACGAGAAAGGCTTCCAGTTCTCCTCCGCCAACTCAATTAATATAGGACGTCTGGTACCTCAGATCTGTTACTATGTTTACGCATATGCACAGTTGCTGAAGGATGGTAAGATCGCAGAAGGTGAGAAGATCAATGTCGTAGTTCCCACCGGCAACTTCGGCAATATTTTAGCAGCATTTTATGCCAAAAATATGGGCTTACCTGTTGATAAGCTGATCTGTGCTTCCAATGATAATAAGGTTTTGTATGATTTCTTCCGGACAGGTACTTATGACCGTAACAGAGAATTTGTGCTGACAACATCACCATCCATGGATATTCTGATCTCCAGTAATCTGGAGAGACTGATCTATCGTATTGCAGGAAATGATGCGGACAAAAACCGTGAGCTGATGAGTGCGCTGACTGGCAACGGCAAATATGAGATCACCGAAGAAATGAAGGCACAGCTGGCTGATTTCTATGGTAACTTCGCAAGTGAGGCGGAGACTGCCGCAGAGATCCGGCGTCTGTATGAAAAGTGCGGCTATGTGATCGATACCCATACCGCAGTAGCCTCTGCAGTATATGGAAAATATGTGGCAGAGACCGGGGATCATAAGACCACTGTGATCGCTTCCACAGCAAGTCCCTTTAAATTCACCAGAAGCGTCATGGATGCGATTGACACTAAATATGATGTAATGGGCGATTTTGAACTGGTGGACGAACTGTCGAAGATTGCAAAGGTGAAAGTACCGAATGCTATTGAAGAAATCCGCACTGCCCCCATACTTCACGATACCCAGTGTGATGTGGATAAAATGAAGGATACCGTAAAAAGTTTTCTTGGTATTTAATGTAGAATAAGAGCATGATCAGAGAATCCCTCTTTGTATGAGGGATTCTCTTTTTATGAAAGTGTTAATTGTCACAGGATTCACAGCGGTCAAAACCGGGGTTAAAGGAATAGAAGTTCTTTGAATTCAGGTGATCCTGCGCAATACGCAGAGCCTCGCCGAAGCGCTGATAATGGACAATCTCACGGGCACGCAGGAACTTGATGGGCTCACAGACATCCGGATCCTTGATCAGGCGCAGGATATTATCGTAGGTGGAGCGGGCTTTCTGCTCAGCGGCCATATCTTCCTGCAGGTCGGTGATGATATCACCTTTGACCTGAAATTCACAGGCATTGAAAGGAACGCCGCCTGCTGCCTGCGGCCAGATACCGATGGTATGATCTACGTAATAATTGGCAAATCCGCTTTTCTCAATCTCTTCCATGGAGAGGTTACGGGTCAGCTGATGAACGATGGCAGCTACCATTTCAAGGTGAGCCAGTTCTTCTGTGCCGATATCTGTTAAGACACCGGCAACTTCTTTAAACGGCATGGAATACCGTTGGGACAGATAACGCATGCTGGCGCCCATTTCACCGTCCGGTCCGCCGTATTGTGAGATGATTGCCTGTGCCAGTTTCGCATTGGGCTCTTTGATATTTACCGGAAACTGCAGTCTTTTTTCATAACTCCACATCAGTTACATCCTCCTTCCCAGGGAAGCGGAGCATTGCCCCAGCGCCATTCTCTGCTGCTTTCTGCAAGGTCTTTTCGCAGAGGATAATAATCCTTCGAAAATTCCCGTTCCATTTGCGTTTTCATGCGTGCATAGTGGTTAAAATATTCCATGGCATTTCTGTCAGAAGGATGAGTATCGAGATATAACATCAGATCCACCAGAACGAAGTCTACGATGCCAATATCATGCAAAAGTTTTTTCTCGTTGTTCATCCGACACATCTCCTTCCGGTAAAGGGTTTTTCAAGTTCAGGGAAAATAGTACCTGTCTGGTAGCCTTTTTCCAGATTTTCACACATTTGCGTGAAATGCTGCCATGGAACGTATGCCATTGCAATAGGATATTTTTCAAAATGTTCATCAAAAGAATAGTCCTTCATAAAGATCCTTTCTGAAAAGTCGTTTGTTATTATGGTATGAAGAGAGGAAAAAAGAGTGCGGAATAAAAATTCAGGATACAAATTGGATACAAAGATGCGATATGCTATAATTCATTCATAGAGAGTACGGAGAAAACGAGTTTTAAAGAAATATACTGAGGGTAAGGGAAATGTTTAAGATATTAATTGCGGAAGATGAAGAACCGATTGCAAATCTGATCAGGATCAATCTGACCAGAGCAGGATATATGTGCAGGTGGGCACCGGACGGAAAACAGGCGGCTGATCTTATAGAAAATGAAAAATTTGATCTGGCATTGTTAGATATTATGCTGCCGGAAATCACTGGATATGAACTGATGGATTATGCGAAAGCCTGTGAGCTGCCGGTGATTTTTCTGACAGCGTTAGGTTCTACGGAACATAAAGTAAAGGGGCTTCGCATGGGGGCGGATGATTATCTGCCCAAGCCGTTTGAAATCGTGGAACTGTTGGCGAGAGTGGAAGCGGTACTTCGCAGATATCATAAGACAGAGACAATGATACAGGTCTGCAATGTGACGATAGATACAGCGTCTCACAGGGTGACTCTGGACGGAGAAGAAATCTATCTGACACCGAAGGAATTCGACCTGTTGTTATTGTTTGCCAGAAACAAAAACAGAGCCTTGTACCGGGAAACCATTTATGAGACGGTATGGGGTGGCGAATATATGGGACAGAGCCGTACTGTGGATCTGCATGTACAACGATTGAAGAAAAAACTACATTGGGAAGAGATTATTGTGGCAGTGTACAAAGTGGGGTATCGATTGAATGAAGTTCGCACATAAATTATTTTTTTCCATTACAGCACTTCTTACGGCAGCATTTATGCTATTTGGAAGCTTTATGCTGTTTTCCTACTTTAACCGGATGTTAGAACGGGAGACGGAGCAGGGAAAACGTGAGAATCTTCTCTTTCAGACTATTTATGATATGGTGTATCAGAATATGGAAAAATATGGTGCGGAATTTGCGGGGATCCAGGCTAGGAACTCTGCTTCAGAACGGATGACGGATCAGAACGGCATAGAATGTCTGATTCTTACATCGGATGGCACGAGCACACTGGAGGGTAGTCTGAAGCTGCCGCAGGATGAAATCAGGAGTCTTGCGGAAGAAATGGTCCGCACTATGGACACCGATGCAGATCAGGTCTACGGTGTCCGCAAGGTGGGAACGAGTTATTACCTGCTCAGCGTCATCGCAGATCAGCCGACGGATTCTGCAGATACGGTATATCTTGGGATTCTGAAGGACCTGAGCGGCATTTATGAAGAGCGGAGTAATATGATGCGGCAATATGGTATTGCTCTGGCAGGTCTGCTGGTGATCGGCGGTCTGGCAGCTTTTTTACTGTCCAGATATCTGACCCGGCCCATAGAGCAGTTAAACCGCACTGTGGGAAGGATAGCAGGAGGGGATTTTGAGAAGAGGGCTGCCTATCAGGGTGCAGATGAGATCGGAGAACTGTCCCGGAGCTTTAACCGGATGACGGACAGACTGGTACGCCAGATGGAGGAAAAAGAGCTGGAAGCAAAACAGAAGGAGGATTTTACGGCGGCGTTTGCCCATGAACTCAAGACACCTTTAACTTCCATCATTGGATATGCGGATATGCTGAACTCCTATGAAATGACAGAGCAGGAGCGGGGCGAAGCCACCTATTATATTTTCAGTCAGGGAAAACGTCTGGAAAGTCTGTCTCACAAATTGCTGGAACTGGTGGGAATGGACAGACAGGAATTGGAATTCAAGAAGATTCAGACGAAAGAACTGGAGGAAAATATCCGGGATACGATGCGGATCCCCTTTGAACGCAAAGGGATCCGGGGAAAGATCGATCTGGAAAGAGGGGTGATTTTGGGTGACAGGGATCTGCTTTTGTCACTGTTATATAATCTGTTGGATAATGCCGTAAAGGCTGTGGAAGAAGGCGGATTTATCCTGATGAAGGGAAGTAAGCGCACACGGGGCTATGAGATCAAGGTTGTAGACAACGGCAGGGGAATCCCCCAGGAAGAGATTGCGAGGATCACGGAGGCTTTTTATATGGTGGATAAGTCCAGATCCCGCAAGGAGGGCGGAGCAGGCATTGGAATGGCGCTCTGTCAGAAGATCATCACTCTGCATCAGGGGGAACTGAAGATTGACAGCAAGCTTGGAGAAGGCACGGTAATGCGGTTATATTTTCCCGGGGAAATGCAGACTGTAAATAATAAAAGCAACAGGGGAGCAAAAGGCGGAATATGAAAAAACAGGAGAATAAGAACCGGCGCAATTTCCTGCTATGTATGGGTGGACTGCTCGTGCTGATCGTATTTGCATTCGCAGGACCGGAAGTATTATTACAATTGCAGGATAAAAGTAGGCTGACCAAGTCAGTCAGCATATCGAATACAGGAACAGATTATACCGTCTGGAAGGAAGAGTATGAGACAGACACCATGCGCAGACTTCAAAATCTGGCAGACGGTATCGCTGTGGGAAAACAGTACTATATTTCTGAACAGGATTATGAAGCTGAAACGGATGGTGAAATATATAGTCTGATCGATGAATATATTTTAAATACGGAATGGAATTACACTTTTCAGGATATGGGTGTGATCCCGGAGGATTATTTTTTCAAAAATATGGATACAGATAACATTTCCATCAAACGATATATTTTGTATGATGAAAAGCTGTCGGATGGAGTTGCGATCATGGCCTATGACATCTGTATGCGCATGAAGGAAGAGGAGGTTACGGGAGTCAGTATTGAGTGTGTCGTGGATTCCGAGACTGGAACACTCTATGCCATGAAGGTTGTGCTGGAAGATGAGACAGAACCTGTCACCTGGGATGATATCGGTGCGGATGCCCCCTATTATTTCATCACCGATTATATGCAGTCTTATCTGCATGATTATGATTCCGGAACCTATATTGAAATCGAAGGAGAGGTGCCTTATGATACCAATGCACAGATCATGTGGGATAAAGAAGCTGAAATAGAAGCTGAAATAGAAGCGAAGGCCCAGGCGACCATGGAAAACGACAACGACGAGTATACGTGTGATCTGGAATACGGAGAGCATAAGCTGCATCTGATCGCAACACTGCTCAATGCTTCCGAAGGACAACTGGAGAAAGGCATCGGATATCTGTTTGGGATTCGGGAGATCGCAGAAAAGATTCCGGGTTTTCTGCCGGATAACAAGTAAATACATTCCGAAAAATACAGGAATCCGGAAAAACAGCCGGACAGTGATAGCAACGGTATAAAATAGAAAAATAAAGAATATAGTTTAGAAAAATAAGTCAGGGAGACAGATTTTTTATGATCACAGAGGTAACAGGCTTTTTACAGCAGGCAGACCGGATCGTATGGGGCCCCTGGCTTATTCTTTTATTATTGGGCTGTGGCTGCTATCTGATGATAAGTCTGCGCTTTCTTCCCTTGAGAAAACTGTTGGCGGCACTCAGACTTGTGTTCCATCCTAAGAGCAGGAAAAGCACAGATGGGGAAGGGGTTTCTTCTTTTTCAGCCCTGACTACGGAACTGGCGGCAACGATAGGCACGGGAAATATCGTAGGCGTGGCTACTGCCATGGTACTGGGAGGACCGGGAGCATTGTTCTGGATGCTTTTGTCCGGGATCATCGGACTGTCGACCAAACTGGTGGAAAGTACGCTGTGTGTCAGATATCGTGTAAGAGATCACAAAGGAAAACCGGTGGGTGGTCCCATGTATGTTCTGCAAAATGCATTTCCGTATAGACGCACGGGGAGGATCCTTGCGGTACTGTTTGCAATATTTGCAGTGCTGGCCTCCTTTGGCATGGGGAATATGACCCAGGGGAATTCTATTGCGGAGGCACTGACAGTGACTTTTGGAGCCGGACGGACAGCGACAGGGCTAGTACTTGGTATCCTTACGATTCTGGTGATCCTTGGAGGAATCGATAAAATAGCAAGGGTCACGGAATATCTGGTACCCTGTATGGCAGTATTTTATCTGTTCGGAACAGGCATGGTGATCTTTACGCATTTACATAATTTACCGGCAGGAATTTGGCAGATCCTGCGGGGTGCTTTCTGCCCGGAAGCTATGGCAGGAGGGAGCATTGGATTTTTATGTTCCGGCAGGCAGGCTATGCGCTATGGTGTCTCCCGTGGTGTATTTTCCAACGAAGCGGGACTCGGAGCAGCCGGTATCAGTGCGGCTTGCGCAGATACATCGGATGCGGTGCAGCAAGGCTATATCAGCATGACGGGAGTTTTTATGGATACCATTGTGATCTGTTCCCTGACAGGGCTTGCCATAGCATCCAGCGGCATGCTGGGACAGAGGGATCCACAGGGGGAGCTTTTGAACGGAACAGTGCTTATGATCGCTGTATTTTCTGCCACCTTTGGCAGGGTGGGGGAATGGATGCTTACACTATCTATCACATTGTTTGCGTTTGCTACAATTATTGCCTGGGAATATCAGGGAGAGAAAGCCTTTGAATATCTGATGGGACGATGCCGCCGGACCGGATGGTACCGAGTGGGATATGGTATAGCGGCTTTTTTAGGTGCCGTCTGTTCACTGGAAGCGGTATGGGATTTCTCGGATATCTGTAACGGCCTGATGGCGGTGCCGAATCTACTGGCGGTGGTGATGCTGTCGAAGGGAATCTGCCAGGAAATAAGAACCTATAAGCTCTGAACAATTACCCCGGAAATTACCTTTTAAATTATCTTTTAAATTAAATTAAATATTGAAGCGATGCGGCCACCATGATATGATGAATAAGATGCGGCTATGCGAATTTAAGAAAAGAACAAGCCCGGATAAGTTGTATTTATGTAGAAACGTTAGGAGTGAGATTATGACTAAGACGATAGAGAATTTTTTACGATATGTGAAGATCGATACCCAGTCCAGTGAAGAGAGCACCACAACCCCCAGCACCATGAAGCAGCATGACCTGGCAGGTCTGCTTGTCAGTGAACTGGAGACTATGGGTGCCACAGAGATCACTTATGATCGGGAGCACTGCTATGTCTATGCCACTGTTCCTGCATCCGCAGGCTGCGAGAATGCACCGGTGCTTGGATTTATTGCCCATATGGATACTTCTCCCGCAGTGACGGATACCAATGTGAAGCCCCGGATCGTGGAGAATTATGACGGAAAAGATATCGTACTGAATGCAGCAGAAAACATCATTATGAAGACAGCGGATTTCCCGGAGCTGTTAAATTATGTGGGAAAAGATCTGATCGTGACAGACGGAACGACGCTGCTTGGCGCGGATGACAAGGCAGGTGTTGCTGAGATCATGACCATGGCGGAAGACTTGTTAAATCATCCTGAGAAAAAGCACGGCAGGATCCGCATCGGTTTCACCCCGGATGAGGAAGTCGGTGCCGGAGCGGATCATTTTGATGTGGAGCTGTTTGGTGCGGATTATGCGTATACCGTAGACGGTGGTGCACTGGGCGAATTGGAATATGAGAACTTCAATGCTGCCGGAGCGAAGCTTCATGTCTATGGCAGAAGTGTACATCCCGGTTCCGCCAAGGGCAAAATGAAAAATGCCATCCTGATCGCGCAGGAGTTCCAGAAGCTGCTGCCGGTGGAGCAGAATCCAATGTATACCGAAGGCTATGAGGGCTTCTTCCATCTGGATGCCATAAGCGGCAATGTGGAGGAAGCTACTGCGGATTATATTATCCGTGATCATAACAGACAGCTGTTTGAACAGAAAAAAGAGCTGTTTTTATCCTGTGCGGATTTCCTGAACCGGAAGTATGGGGAAGGCACCGTTATAGTGGATATGAAAGATTCTTACTATAATATGCGAGAGATCATGGAGCAGCATATGCACCTGATCGACAACGCGAAAGCAGCTATGGAAGAGATGGGGATCGAACCCAAAGTATCTCCCATCCGCGGCGGTACCGACGGCGCCAGACTGTCCTTCATGGGACTGCCCTGCCCGAACCTGTGCACCGGCGGAGAAAATTATCACGGCAGATATGAGTATGCCTGTGTACAGTCCATGGAAAAAACGACCGGACTATTGATCGCCATTGCAGCAAAATACGCAGACAGATAATAGATACAGATATTTAGAAAGGCAACATTTTTTATATGACAAATGTAACACAAATGAACGAAACCGACAGACAGTATTATTTTATGGAGAAAGCCTCCGGTTATGTGGCAAAGCTTGGAGAAGAACTGGGCAGAAAGCCTACCTGCTGTGTGACTACTTTCGGGTGCCAGATGAACGCCAGGGACTCGGAAAAACTGGTGGGAATCCTGGAAAAAGTCGGCTATGAGATCATTGAAGATGAGAATGCGGATTTTGTGATCTATAATACCTGTACGGTGAGAGACAATGCCAATCAGCGTGTCTATGGAAGACTGGGAGTATTAAACGGCTACAAAAGGAAAAATCCTCATATGAAGATCGCACTGTGCGGCTGTATGATGCAGGAACCTTCCGTGATCGAGAAAATCAAAAACAGTTACCGTTTCGTGGATCTGATCTTCGGAACTCATAATATTTTCAAATTTGCAGAGCTGTTATGCTCCCTGTTTGAAAATGAGGGAATGGTCATTGATATCTGGAAGGATACGGACAAAATCGTGGAAGATCTGCCGGTGGAGAGAAAGTATTCTTTCAAATCAGGTATCAATATTATGTTCGGCTGCAATAATTTCTGCAGCTACTGTATTGTACCTTATGTCCGTGGCAGGGAGCGCAGTCGTAATCCGAAGGATATCATCCGGGAGATCGAGGGACTGGTTGCAGACGGCGTTGTAGAGATCATGCTGCTGGGACAAAATGTAAATTCCTACGGTAAAAATCTGGAAGAGCCCATTACTTTTGCGCAGCTTCTGCAGGAAGTAGAAAAAATCGAGGGATTGGAGCGGATCCGTTTCATGACCTCCCACCCCAAGGATCTGTCAGATGAGCTGATCGAGGTGATGAAGCATTCCAAGAAGATATGCAGACACCTCCATCTTCCTTTGCAGTCCGGTTCCACGAAGATATTAAAAGCAATGAACCGCCGTTATACCAAGGAGCAGTATCTGGAGCTGGCGGAGAAGATCCGTAAGGAGATTCCGGATATGGCGATCACTACGGATATTATCGTAGGATTCCCCGGAGAGACAAAGGAGGACGTAGACGAGACCATCGATGTGATCCGCCGCGTAAAATACGACAATGCCTTTACCTTTATCTATTCCAAACGAACCGGAACACCGGCTGCAGCCATGGAACAGGTGCCGGAGGAACTGGTAAAGGAGCAATTTGACCGGGTGCTTAAGACTGTGCAGGAGACAGCCAGGGAACAGGTGTCCAGGTATCAGGGACAAATCTGCGATGTGCTGGTGGAAGAGATCAATGAAAATGACAGCTCCTTAGTGACCGGAAGAATGTCAAATAATACGTTGGTACATTTTCCGGGAGATGCATCACTGGTGGGAAAACTTGTGAATGTTTCACTGGATGAATGCCATGGATTTTATTATATGGGACATATGGTTCAGTCATGACTTTGATGAATAAATATGACAGACGAATAAATTGTAAAAGGGAATCGAAATGGAAGAACAAGAGAAGAAAAAAAGAATAGAACTGGAACAGGACATGTCCTGGAAAATGTATCAGATCCTGACGATAACGGCTTCCACCGCAAATTTGATCGGAACAATCCGTAATTTCTGTATTCACGGTACGAAATTGCCGACCATACTCTGTGGGATATGCCTGCTGATGATCGTGACCATCGGCATTGCCGGGTGGACTTCGAAAAAGGTGCAAATACCGGCGGTCTTGATCATATTAATACTTGTATGGTTTGAATTTCCTTATTTGTATTATTGCTACGGGAATGCCTCTATCGTATATCTGATCCTGGGGATCGTAGGCCTTGCGATATTTTTCCCAAGAAATGTGGTCATCGTTTCTTTTGCGGTCACACTGCTGGAATATCTGGTGATCATGATGAGCAGCTTTGAACGGCCTTCCATATGGAGAAATATGGATGAAGCGGGTAAGATCGGAACTACGCTTGGATCCTTTGTTATTGTGGGAGTGTCTGTATTTGCCATGATATTTGAATTGCTCAGAAGGTACGAGGAACAACGAAAGCAATTGCTGAGTCTCAGTGAAGATCTGGAATTTGCAGCGAACCATGATCCTCTGACCAGGCTGTATAATAGACGCTATCTTGTAAACCAGGTAAATGAATGGATGCGCAAGCCGGGGAAGAACTTCTGGATCGTATTGATGGATGTAGATGATTTCAAGGCGGTCAATGATACCTATGGGCATGGATACGGTGATGATGTACTGAGGGAAGCTGGCAGACTGATGTTGGACGAAATGATGGGAAAAGGAATCGCAGCCCGGTTCGGCGGCGAGGAGTTTATGCTGGTGTTTGAACAGGATGATCGGGAACAGGTGCTGCATTCGTTCCGGAATATCCAGGAAGGCTTAAGGAGATATTCTCAGAATACCAGACAGACGGATATTACCATCAGTGGTGGAATGGAACGTTATGAGGCTGATAAACAGCTGGATCTATTGTTAACTTCGGTGGACCGGAAATTATATTCTGCCAAAAATAACGGTAAAAACCGTATTGTAGAATAGTTTAAATATAGTTTTAAAATAATAAAAAAGTCTTGCAAAGCTTAAAAAATAGAGCTATGATAAGACCCGTGTGATTTTATAAAAATTTTATAATTTCACATGGGTCTTTTTACTGAGGAGATTATATTTAGGAGAATGTTATGGAAAAATTGAAACCGAAGCTTTTCTCTGTGATGAAAAGCTACACGAAAGAACAGTTTGTAAAAGATGTGATCGCAGGTATCATTGTGGCGATCATTGCCCTGCCTTTATCCATTGCACTTGCACTGGCTTCCGGAGTAACACCGGAAAAGGGTATTTATACGGCAATCACCGCAGGATTTGTGATCTCTTTCTTAGGGGGCAGCCGTGTACAGATCGCAGGACCTACGGCGGCTTTTGCCACCATTGTTGCAGGAATTGTAGCGAAGAACGGCATGGATGGACTGATCATTGCAACCCTGTTAGCTGGTGTGATCCTGATCCTGATGGGCTTCTTACGACTTGGTAATCTGATTAAATTTATTCCTTATACAATTACCACTGGTTTTACTTCTGGTATCGCTGTGACCATCTTTATCGGACAGATCAAGGATTTTCTGGGACTGACCATCGTCAGCAAAGATCCGCTGATCGAGACCATGGACAAATTAAAAGCAGTATTTCAGTTCATCTCCACTACCAATGTGCAGGCGCTGCTTGTAGGCGTGATCAGTCTCCTGATCCTGATCCTGTGGCAGTATCTGCCGGGCTTCTGCAAGAAGATCCCCCCTTCTCTGATCGCAGTACTGGTAGGAAGTGCCATGGTAGCACTGCTTAACATGAATGTAAATACGATTGGAGATCTGTATGAGATTTCCAATAAGCTTCCGTCAATTTCTCTGCCCACCTTCAGTCTTAAGACGGTACAGAATGTCCTGCCGGATGCTTTCACCATTGCTATTCTGGCAGCCATCGAGTCTCTGCTTTCCTGTGTGGTGGCAGACAGCATGGTGAACAGCAGACATCGTTCTAATATGGAACTGATCGCCCAGGGTGCAGGCAACATTACTTCCGCACTGTTCGGTGGGATCCCTGCTACCGGAGCTATTGCGAGAACTGCTGCCAATGTGAAAAACGGCGGACGTACCCCCATTGCCGGCATGGTGCACTCCGTTACCCTTTTGTTGATTCTGGTAGTATTGATGCCTTATGCGGCACTGATCCCCATGCCCACCATTGCAGCCATTCTGTTCATGGTGGCTTACAACATGTGTGACTGGCGTAAATTCGTAGGTCTGTGCAAGACCGCACCCAAGAGTGACATTATCGTTCTGGTGACCACATTTGTACTGACTGTCGTATTCGATCTGGTAGTAGCGATCGAGGTAGGTATTTTACTGGCAGCCATTCTGTTCATGAAGCGTATGAGCGATGTGACGGAAGTGGAAGGCTGGAAATACGTGGATGATGAGGATGATGCGGACAGCCTGTCCTTAAGAGCCGTACCTCACAATACCATGGTCTATGAAGTGAGCGGCCCCTTATTCTTCGGCGCAGCGGATAAGATCCTGAAGATCACATTAGATGAGAAGATGAATTGCCTGGTACTGCGTATGCGCAGCGTGAGCGCCATCGACGCCACAGCCATGCACAATCTGGAGCAGTTATATGTGGACTGTAAAAAGAAAAACATCCAGATCATTCTGTCCCATGTAGGGGAACAGCCCATGCATGTCATGGAGAAGAGCGGCTTCTTAGATAAGGTGGGCAGAGAAAATGTCTGTGCCCATATTGATGATGCACTGGAACGCGCAGCAAAGCTACAGTAAGTGTGAAAAACTATCATTTTTCATAGGGGTTCTTTAATTTACAACCTCAATATTTTGTGCTAAGATAGATGCGGATACGCAAGCTTTTGCGTGTCCGCTTTGTCGTGGATCCTTTTACAGAACAGGAGAAGATCATGGCTGAATTGACACCAATGATGCAAAAATATATGGAGACCAAGGAGCAGTATAAGGACTGTATCCTTTTTTATCGTCTGGGAGATTTCTATGAAATGTTTTTCGACGATGCGCTGGTGGCTTCCAAGGAACTGGAGATCACACTGACGGGAAAAAGCTGTGGTCTGGAAGAACGTGCGCCCATGTGCGGCATTCCCTACCATGCCGTGGAAGGCTATCTGTCCAAATTGGTAAGCCGCGGCTATAAAGTGGCTATCTGCGAACAGGTGGAGGATCCGAAGCTTGCCAAGGGACTGGTGAAACGGGAAGTGATCCGTGTGGTGACACCCGGTACCAACCTGAATGTCCAGTCACTGGAAGCCGGTAAAAATAATTATCTGATGTGTATTGCTTATACCACGGATGGTATCGGTATCTCCGCAGCTGATGTAACTACCGGTGATTATTATGTGACAGAAGTCGAAGATCTGAAAAAATTAAACGATGAACTGATGAAGTATGAACCTTCTGAAATTATCTGCAACGAGGCGTTTTTAGTCAGCGGATTTGATGTGAATGATTTAAGATCCAGGTTACATATTTCCGTGAATGCACTGGAATCCCATATGTTTGATGATGACGGCTGCAGACGGATCCTGATGAAACATTTTAAGGTAAATACGCTGATCGGACTTGGTGTTGAAGAATTCCCTACGGGGCTTTTAGCGGCGGGAGCACTGTTACAGTATTTGTATGATACCCAGAAGACGGATCTGGAGCATTTTACCCATATTTATCCTTACCTTACCAGTAAATATATGCTTCTTGACAGTTCCACCAGAAGGAATCTGGAACTGACGGAGACTCTCAGAGAGAAGCAGAAGAGAGGCTCTCTTCTGTGGGTGTTAGATAAGACGAAGACCGCCATGGGAGCCAGACTTCTGCGCAATTACATCGAACAGCCGTTGATCGAGAAGGATGAGATGGAGAAGCGTCTGGATGCCATCCAGGAGCTGAATCAGGATTCCATCTCCAGGGATGAGATCCGGGAATACTTAAATCCCATTTATGATCTGGAACGACTGCTCAGTAAGGTGACTTATAAGACGGCAAATCCCAGGGATCTGATCGCATTTCGGAATTCCCTGCAGATGCTGCCACCCATCAAAACGGTACTGTCTGCGTTTGAAAAGGAAGAATTGACAGGAATCAGGGAGCAGATCGATGGACTGGAGGATCTCTATCAGCTGATCGATGAAGCGATCATTGAAGAACCGCCGATCTCCATAAGGGAAGGCGGAATGATCAAGGATGGGTTTGACGAGACCATAGACAGACTGCGCAGCGCCAAGCACGATGGAAAACAGTGGCTTGCCCAGCTGGAGGAAGAAGACAGAGAACGTACCGGAATCAAGAATCTGAAGATTAAATATAACAAAGTCTTCGGTTATTATTTTGAAGTGACCAATTCCTATAAGGATCAGGTACCGGAGGACTATATCCGTAAGCAGACCCTTGCCAATGCGGAGCGATATACCACACCGCGGTTAAAGGAACTGGAAGATACGATCTTAAATGCGGAGGATAAGTTACAGACACTGGAATACGATGTCTTCTGCAGAATCCGGGATACCATTGCGCAGGAACTGCTCCGCATCCAGAACACCGCAAAAGCCATCGCAAAGCTGGATGTGTATGCGTCTTTGTCGTTGGTTTCGGAGCGCAATCATTATGTACGCCCGAAGTTAAATGAAAAGGGTGTTATTGACATCAAGGACGGAAGACATCCAGTGGTGGAACAGATGATCACCAATGATATGTTTATCGCCAACGACACATATCTGGATAATGGTAGTCATTGTATCAGTGTCATTACCGGCCCCAATATGGCAGGTAAATCCACTTATATGCGTCAGACGGCACTGATCGTACTGATGGCACAGATCGGGTGCTTCGTTCCTGCCAGAACCGCTAATATCGGTATTGTAGACAGGATCTTTACCCGTGTGGGAGCTTCGGATGATCTGGCCAGCGGTCAGTCCACTTTTATGGTGGAGATGAATGAAGTGGCGAATATCTTACGGAATGCCACATCCAGGAGCCTTCTGATCTTAGATGAGATCGGAAGAGGTACTTCCACTTTTGACGGACTGAGCATTGCCTGGGCAGTGATCGAACACATCAGCAACCGCAAGCTCTTAGGAGCTAAGACGCTGTTCGCAACCCATTACCATGAGCTGACCGAGCTGGAAGGCAAAATGAACAATGTGAACAACTACTGTATTGCTGTGAAGGAATGTGGCGATGATATCGTGTTCTTACGTAAGATCGTAAAGGGCGGTGCGGATAAGAGCTACGGCATCCAGGTAGCGAAGTTAGCAGGAGTGCCGGATATGGTCATCGACCGTGCCAAGGAGATCGTGGAACAGCTGTCGGACAATGATATTACGGAAAAGGTGCAGAGCATCGCCATTGATAATAAAAATGAGGGGAAGGCAAAAAAGCAGCCCAAATACGATGAGGTGGATCTGGCACAGATGTCACTGTTTGATACTGTGACGGATGAGGATATTCTGAAGGAACTGATGGAGATCGAAGTGACGACGCTGACCCCTTTAGATGCACTGAACACTCTGTACCGGTTACAGAATAAGCTGAAGAACCGCTGGAACGGCTAAAGCACCTGAAATCTTGCAGGTTACAGAAAGGAACGGGTTATTATATGGGAATACATGTACTGGACTCCCGGACGATCGACAGGATCGCTGCCGGTGAGGTGGTAGAGCGGCCGGCAAGCGTGGTGAAGGAGCTGGTGGAAAATGCCATAGATGCCGGTTCCACGGCGATTACGGTAGAGGCAAAAGACGGCGGTATCGAATTTATCCGTGTGACGGATAACGGCTGCGGCATTGAACGGGAGCAGCTGCCCACAGCGTTTCTGCGTCATGCCACCAGCAAAATCGAAGACGCAGATGATCTGAACCATATCGCAAGCCTTGGCTTCCGTGGTGAGGCTCTGTCCAGTATTGCGGCGGTGTCCCGTGTGGAGATCATCACCAAGAGAAAAGAGAACCTCACCGGAACCCGCATGGTGTTAGAGGGGGCAAGAGAACAGTCCATTGATGAGATCGGTGCGCCGGACGGCACCACCTTCCTCATGAGGAATCTGTTCTTCAATACGCCGGTACGCCGGAAATTTTTAAAACAGCCTGCTACGGAGGGCAGTTATATCACGGATCTGATGGAACATCTGGCACTGTCCAGACCGGATATCTCATTTAAATTCGTACTGGGGAATCAGACCAGATTCCATACCTCGGGAAACGGTGACCTGCGAGAGGTTATCTACCGGATCTACGGCAGAGAGATCGCCGCAGAACTGGTACCGATCCAGATTGAAGAAAACGGCATTAAGGTTGAGGGGTATCTGGGCAAACCGGTACTGGTGCGTTCCAACCGTAATTTTGAGATCTATTTTATCAACGGCCGGTTTATCCGCAGCGGTGTGATCGCCAAAGCCATTGAAGAAGGTTATAAGCAGTATCTGATGCAGCATAAATTCCCGTTATGCGTGCTGCATATTACGATGGATACGGAGACCGTGGATGTGAACGTACATCCCTCCAAAATGGATGTGCGGTTCTCCGATGGCATGGCATTTGCCAGAATGCTGAGCGAGAAGATAGCAACAACCCTGCGGAACCGGGAAATGATCCCGGATGCTTCCTTAGAGGATGAAAAAGCCATTCAGAAAAAGGAGCAGGAAGCCAGAAAAGCTTCCTGGAAGGAGCACACGCCGGAGGTGTTCGAGAAAAAAAGAGAAGAAAGCTACCGTGTCATGGAGGCAGCTAAATACGAGGCGGTACCGAAAGACCGGAGGGAATTTATACAGAAGCCGATCTGGCAGGAGAATCATGAGGGAGTGCAGAGCAGTATCCGGAAGCCGGAATCTGTTGCAGCAGGGGAAACATCCGGAGACGTTACCGGAACTGTGACGGCAGAAAAAACGCAGATCCTTCAGAACGGTGCAGATACTACGCACGAAGTACCCGTTACGCCTGTTACAGCTGCGCCACAGGAGGACGATTTCTTTATAGAGGCAGTGCCGCCCGAAGAGCAAAAGGCACCTGAGCAGGTACCGGAGACAACCGCTGCTGCAGAAGGATCTGCACAGCCTGCGGTACCGGCACCGGAAGCAGCTTTGGAACCGGAGCCGGAGGTGAAAAATGCACAACAGTTGAACCTGTTCGAGGAAAAACTGCTGTCCATGCAGAACCGCAGCCGCTACCGGATCATCGGTCAGGTCTTTGACACCTATTGGTTGATCCAGTTCGAGGATAAGCTGTTCATCATTGACCAGCATGCCGCCCATGAGAAGGTGAAATACGAGCGCCTGATGAAGCAGTTCTATGAAAAAAGTGTAGTATCCCAGCGCCTGATGCCGCCCATCATTGTAAGTCTCACAGGGCAGGAGGAAAGCATTCTCCATACTTACGAGGATGCCTTTGCACAGCTTGGATTCGAGATCGAAGCCTTCGGAGGCAATGAATATGCTCTCCGCAGCGTACCGGTGGATCTCTACGGCTGCAGTGAGAGAGAACTGTTTTTGGCGGTGCTTGATGAACTGTCCCAGGAGACCGGCAACCGCGGCAGCTTCCAGATCATCGAGGAGAAGATCGCATCCATGTCCTGTAAGGCAGCTGTTAAGGGCAACAACCGATTAAGCCTTCAGGAGGCGGAAGAATTGATCGATGAACTTCTGACACTGGATAACCCCTACAACTGTCCCCACGGCAGACCCACCATTATCACCATGACGGAGACTGACCTGGAGAAGAAATTTAAGAGGATTGTATAATGCGTTTACTGATCAAACAACGAGTGTTTTCCTGGACAGATTCTTATGATGTCTATGATGAGAACGAAAATGCAAAATATTTTGTAAAGGCGGAATTTTTCTCCCTGGGACACCAGTTACACGTATATGACAGAAATGATCGTGAACTGGGTGTTATCAGACAGCGGCTGTTTACCCTGCTTCCGGCATTTGAAATCGAAATCGGCGGGCAGGTGAAAGGCGAGATCCGCAAACAGTTCTCCTTTTTCAAGCCCAGGTACGAGATCGATTACAATGGCTGGCGCGTGGAGGGAGATTTCCTGGGATGGGATTACGACGTGTACAGCGGATGCAGTAGTATCATTCATATCTCGAAGGAACTGTTCCGTTGGGGAGATACCTACACGATTAACTTTGCTGATCCGCAGGACGAACTGGAAGGGCTGATGTTAGTCATCGCCATTGATGCGGCAAACTGCACCCAGAATAATAATGGATAATGTGTAAGGAAGAAGAATTATGTCGGTAACACAATCTATAAAAAGACCGTTAGTCGTACTGACCGGGCCTACGGCAGTGGGTAAGACAAAACTGTCTATTGCGCTGGCAAAAGCTATAGGCGGTGAGATCCTGTCAGCCGATTCCATGCAGGTATATAAACATATGGATATCGGATCCGCCAAGATCCGCCCGGAGGAAATGCAGGGAGTGCCCCATCATCTGATCGACATTCTGGAGCCGTGGGAAGAATTTAATGTGGTGGTGTTCCAGAAGCGGTGTCTGGAATGCATGGAACAGATCTATAACAGAGGGCATATTCCTATCCTGGTGGGTGGCACCGGGTTCTATATTCAGGCGGTGCTTCGTGGAATTGATTTTACAGAAAACGAAGAGAATACCGAATATCGGGAAAAATTGGAACAGCTTGCGGAAGAAAAAGGACCGGAAGTATTGCACGAGATACTTGCAAAAGTCGATCCCGTATCGGCACAGAATATTCATGCCAATAATATCAAGCGTACCATCCGGGCATTGGAATATTATGAACTGACCGGGGAACCGATCTCCGTCCACAACGAGAGAGAAAAAGAGCGGACGAGCCCTTATAATTTCAGTTATTTTGTCCTGACAGACGACCGGGAGAAACTCTACGACAGGATCGAAATCCGTATCGATGAAATGCTGTCGGAAGGACTGGTGGAGGAAGTCAGAAGCCTGAAAAAAATGGGCTGTCACAGAGGAATGGTATCCATGCAGGGACTGGGATACAAAGAAATCCTGGAATATCTGGACGGTGAGTGCAGTCTGGAGGAAGCAGTGTATACTCTGAAGCGGGATACCAGACATTTTGCCAAGAGGCAGTTGACATGGTTCCGCAGGGAAAAAGAAGTTACCTGGCTGGATAAACAGCAATTTGACTATGACGGAGAGAAAATTTTAGAATATATGATAAAGGAATTAGGAGAAAAAGGGATCTATGAAAAACAGCAATAACAGCAATGAAGAAATGTATCTTTCCATGGGGATCAGTAAGACGGTATATGACTATGGATGTGCCATAGAGAAAAGCCTGCGGGAGCGTTTTGACGAGGTGGACCGGAATGCAGAGTATAATCAGTTAAAGGTGGTAAAAGCCATGCAACAGCATCAGGTAAGCGAAGCCTGCCTGCTGGGTACTACCGGCTATGGATATAATGACCTGGGAAGGGATACTCTGGAAGCGGTATATGCAGCAACCTTCCATACGGAGGATGCCCTGGTGCGCCCCCAGATCACCTGCGGCACCCATGCCCTGGCACTAGCTCTGATGAGTAACTTAAGACCAGGAGACGAGCTGTTGTCCCCCGTAGGCAAGCCTTATGATACTTTGGAAGAAGTCATCGGCATCCGCCCCTCCAAAGGGTCTCTTGCAGAATATGGAGTAACCTATCGCCAGGTAGACCTGCTGCCGGACGGAAACTTTGATTACGATAAAATACGGGAGAATATTAACGAAAAGACCCATCTGGTAACGATTCAGCGTTCCAAGGGATATCAGACCAGACCGACCCTGTCCGTACAACGGATCGGTGAACTGATCGCCTTTATCAAAGGCATCAGACCGGATGTGATCTGCATGGTGGATAACTGCTACGGAGAGTTCGTGGAAACAATAGAACCTTCTGATGTGGGGGCGGATATGATCGTGGGATCCCTGATCAAAAATCCCGGTGGCGGACTGGCACCCATCGGCGGCTATATCGCAGGGAAAAAAGAGTGTGTGGAAAATGCGGCGTATCGTCTGACCTCTCCGGGACTTGGAAAAGAAGTCGGCGCATCTCTTGGCATTTTGAAAGACTTCTACCAGGGATTTTTCCTGGCTCCTACTGTGACAGCAGGAGCGTTGAAAGGAGCAATTTTTGCAGCTAACGTTTACGAAAAATTAGGCTTTGCGGTAGTGCCAGACGGCAGTGAGAGCCGGCACGATATCATTCAGGCAGTGACCTTTGGACAACCTGAAGGAGTCATCGGCTTCTGTCAGGGAATCCAGGCGGCAGCACCGGTGGACAGCCATGTAACGCCGGAACCCTGGGATATGCCGGGATATGATGCACAGGTGATCATGGCAGCGGGAGCTTTCGTATCCGGTTCCTCTATTGAACTGTCCGCAGATGGACCGATCAAACCTCCGTATGCTGTATATTTCCAGGGGGGACTGACCTGGCAGCATGCAAAATTCGGTATTTTGAAATCTCTGCAGGCACTGGTGCAGAAAGGAATCGTTACCGAGGAACAAATCCGAAAGGCAATGTAATTTGTTGCAAAGGTTAAAATCCTGTAGAAAAAGCGCAAAATAAAATCTGCTAAATTTGTGTACAGAAGAAGCATTTTGTGATAGTATAAAAAGACGTATGGGAGACAGACTTTCTCGGGGAGAGCTGTTCTGCCACAGAAAAGTACACAAAAGAAAGAAGAGGAAACACCTTGAAAAGAATTAATTGGGTTTTAGTCGTCCTTGTGCTGATCGGATTTGTGATCGGCAGATTTATCGGGACTTATTTTGATGGTACCTTTCTGAACTATGGACAGAATTTTGGACTCAGCAGTCCGGTGGAACTGAACCTTGGGTTTATTATTCTGACATTTGGACTGGAATTCAATATCACTATCGCAAGCGTGATCGGTGTGATCATTGCTTTTGTGGTATATCGTTTTATCCGTTAGGCAGCATACGTCGGAGAAGGCAGAAGGAGACTTATGCCGGAGAAGAACGTACAATTGAATAAAGATCCAGGACTGCCTTATGAAAGGTTTTTGAACTTTGGGGCAGAGAACCTTACGGAAGCGGAATTGCTTGCAATTATTTTAAGAACAGGCACCAGAGATGCTTCGGCAGTAGAACTTGCCGAAAAAGTATTGGCACTGGCAACTTATCCAAGAGAGGGACTTTTGGGGCTGCATGATGTAAGCATTGAAGACTTGATGACAATACGGGGAATCGGCATGGTCAAGGCGGTGAAATTAAAAAGTATTGCCGAACTGTCCAAGCGGATGAGCCGTGCCAGAGCCAGCACAGGGATCTGCTTCAACAGGGCGGATATGGTTGCGGATTATTTCATGGAGAAGCTCAGACACAAGGATACAGAGAGCGTGTATCTTCTCTGCCTGGATGCCAAAGGACAGCTGATCCATGAAAGGAAACTTTCGGACGGCAGTGTAAATATGGCATTGATATCTCCCAGAGAAGTTTTTCTGGAGGCGTTAAAAGACAAAGCGGTAAATATTATTCTTGTACACAATCATCCCAGCGGAGATCCCACACCCAGCAGATCCGACAGAGAACTGACGGAAAATGTGGCGAAAGTGGGGGACCAGATGGATATTCCGCTGTTGGATCACATTATTATCGGGGATAACAGGTATACTAGTTTCAAAGAGCAAAAATTTTTGATATAAGAAAGGGACAACGACAGTGGCAAACAATGCATTCGGTATTGATCTTGGTACCAACAATATAAAAATCTATAATCGCAATGATGACAACATCATGATTGAGAAAAATATGATTGCCATCGAGAATAAAAATACTTTATTTGCGTATGGAAATTCTGCATTTGAAATGTATGAAAAAGCACCCAGCAATATTCATATTTCTTATCCGCTTTCCAACGGTGTGATCGCGGACATTAAGAACATGGAGACTCTGGTGAAGTATTTTATCGGGGATCTTCAGAAGGGAAATACAAAGCCTTCTGATTTCTTTATTGCGGTGCCTACAGATGTTACCGAGGTCGAAAAAAGAGCATTTTATGATCTGATCAAAGGGGCAAATGTAAAAGCCAAGAAGATCATGGTCGTAGAAAAGGCTGTAGCTGATGGTCTCGGCCTGGATATCGATGTAAAAAATTCACAGGGCGTATTGGTAGTTAATGTCGGCTACGAAACAACAGAAATTTCTATTTTGTCTCTGGGCGGTATCGTTCTCAGCCGATTGATCAAAGTGGGTGGCATGAAATTTGATGATGCAATCCGTGCAGCAGTCAGAAGAGAGTTTTCTCTGATTATTGGTGGGAAAACAGCTGAAAATGTTAAAATTTCCCTGAAAGAATTAGAGGAAGAAGGAAAGGGTGCCATTGTATACGGCAGAGACATTGTGACAGGACTTCCTGTAGAGCGTGAGATCCCTACAAAGATGGTGGACGAGTCCCTGGAAGAACATTTTAACACCATTATTGACAATGTAAAAGTAATCCTGGAGAGAACTCCGCCCGAGCTTGCAGCGGATATTTTCCGCCATGGTATTTATCTGACCGGCGGAGCTTCCCAGGTAAGCCATCTGGCAGAAAGACTTGCTGCAGGTACCGGATTACATGTGAATGTGGCTGAAAATCCGTTGACCAGTGTGGCAACAGGTCTTGCCAAGATCATTAAGGATGATAACTATAAAACTGTAGCTTACGCAATTGAAGGGATGAGTAAATGAGCCCAGTCGTAAAAAGAAAAGGGGAGAGGTTTACTTTACCGAGTAAATATCTCCTTTTTATTTTAACTATCCTGTGCACCATCATGATGCTGGTGACTTTTGGAACCAATGTATTTAACCGTCCCTTTAACAGGGTGGTGGGATATGTGATCGTTCCCTTTGAACAGGGAATCGCCAAAGCCGGAGAATGGCTGTCGAACCGTTCTGATGAACTGGTACAGATCCGTGCTCTCCTGGCAGAAAACAGTGCCCTGAAGGAGCAGGTAGCATCTCTGACGGAAGAAAATACCCTGCTTCAGCAGGACAAATATGAACTGAATGAACTGCGGGGACTTCTGGAGCTGGATGAAGAATACGGAGATTATAACAAGATCGGCGCCCGTATTATCAGCAGAGATTCCGGCAACTGGTATTCTTCCTTTGTCATTGACAAAGGATCCAATGACGGTCTGGCAGATGATATGAATGTGATCGCCGGAGGCGGTCTCGTAGGACGCATCACATCCGTGGGACCGAACTGGTCCCGGGTGACTTCTATTATTTCCGACAATTCCAATGTCAGCGGTATGACGCTGGCTACGGGAGACAATCTGATCGTATCCGGTGATCTGCAGCTGATGGCACAGGGGGTCATTCCCTTCAGCAAGCTGGTAGACAGTCAGGATGCCGTGGCTGAGGGCGACAAAGTAGTGACCTCAGATATCAGTGACAAGTATCTTCCCAATGTTCTGATCGGCTATATCAGCACGATCAATAAAGACACCAATAATCTGACAAAATCCGGTTATCTGACACCTGCGGTGGATTTTGAGCATTTGAGTGAAGTTCTGGTGATCACGGATAAAAAACAGCAGATACCGGACGGAGGAAGTGCAAATGGAGAATAACGGCAGCTTTCTTCGTAAAATTGTGGTGGCAGCACTGATCATCCTTTTTTTTGTATTGCAATGTAGTGTATTCAATGGTCTGGCATTAGGCGGCATCATTCCGAATCTGATGATCATTCTGACTTCTTCTTTTGGGTTTATGAGGGGAGAAAAAGAAGGGCTGATGATCGGTTTTTCCTGTGGACTTTTGTGCGACATCTTTTTTGGAAGCTTTCTGGGATTTTATGCCATGGTCATGATGTACATAGGCTTTGTGAACGGAAAATTCTGCCGGATTTTTTATCCGGAGGATATCAAACTGCCACTGGCACTGATTGTTGTCAGCGATATTTCTTATGGATTGATTTGCTACATTCTGATGTTTCTTTTGAGAGGGCGTTTTCATTTCCCATACTATTTTACAAGTGTGATCCTGCCGGAGGCACTTTACACTATCGTTGTTACAATTATTTTGTATCCTCTGATTTTGAAGATTAACCAAAAACTGGAGGAGAAGGAAAAAAGGAGCGCACAGAAATTTGTTTCGTGAAATTAAAGATCACATTATTAATATTGTGACCAGCAGACTGACAGTGCTTATGATACTGTTTGTCTTTTTTGCCGGAGCCCTGATCTATCGTTGCTTTCACTTACAGATTGTAAATGGAGAAGAATATTTGAATGATTTTATTCTTCAGATTGAGAAGACCAGGGATATTTCCAGTACCAGAGGACGGATCCTGGACAGAAACGGTAATATACTGGCTGAAAATGAACTGGCTTATTCTGTAAAAATTGAGGATGTGTTCGAATCCAGCCGGAATAAAAATGCAAAGGTCAATGATGTTGTCTATCGCCTGATCAAGCTGATTGAAAAAAACGGGGACAGCGTGATCACGGATTTCAAGATCATAATTGACGAGGATGGTGATTATGCTTATTCCGTGGATGGTACGGCGCTGCTTCGTTTTCAGGCGGATGTACTTGGATATAAGACAATCGATGAACTTGCCGATGATGAAAAGGCTATGACAGCACAGGAGCTGATGGAATATCTGAGCCGTGCAAAGGGATTTGCCATCGGACAATATGAAGACCCGGAAGACCGCACCACACCTTTTATTGCCGGAAAAGGATACACCAGGAAGGAGTGGCTGCAGATGGTGACGATCCGGTATGCCATGAATCTGACCTCTTTCCGGAAATATGTAGGAACCACTGTGGCTGCCAATGTCAGTGCGGAGACCGTGGCTGTAATCATGGAGAACTCCGACCAGCTGGACGGTGTATCCATCGTGGAAGATACGGTACGCCACTATATAGACAGCAAATATTTTGCTCATGTACTGGGATACACCGGTAAAATTTCATCTGATGAAATGGCAGCATTGAATGAACAGGTGGCTGCGGAAAGCGGACTGGAGGACAGCTACACGATCAATGATGTGGTAGGTAAAAGTGGTATTGAAGCGTATATGGAGACTACATTGCAGGGCACCAAGGGCAGTGAGAAAGTGGTGGTGGATAATACCGGTAAGGTGATCACGATTCTGGAACGCAAAGAAGCGCAGCCCGGTGCAGATGTTTATCTGACGATCGATAAGAATCTTACGGAGGCAGTATACAATATCATAGAACAGAAACTGGCGGGACTGGTTTCCAGTAAGATTATCAATGCAAAAGAGTTCAATCTTCCGGAAAATGCCAAGAGTTCTTCGATTAAGATACCCATTTATGATGTCTATTTTGCAATGATCAATAATAACATTCTGGACAGAAGGCATTTTGAGTCGGAAAATGCAGGGGAAACAGAAAAAGCAGTGTATGCTGCATATCTTGAGTATAAGCAGGGGGTCTATGACAGGCTGACCTATGAACTCACAGAGGGCGCCACTCCTTATAATAGGCTTTCCAAGGAATATCAGGTATACCAGAGTAATATCGTCAGTCTCCTGAGAGAGGATGGCGTGATCATGAAGGAACTGGTAGATGATAATGATGCAACGCAGACTGCCTGGGCGAAAGATGAAGTGATCTCACTGAAGGAATATCTGCAGTATTGCATTGCCATGAACTGGATTGATGTAAGTAAACTGGATCTGAATGATAAGTATTCGGATTCTGCAGAAGTCTACGATAAACTGTTGGAATATACCATTGATATGATTGATCATACTACAGAATTCCAAAAGCGGTTTTATAAATATATGCTTTTAAATGATAAGATCACCGGCAAACAGATCTGTATGCTTTTGTGTGAACAACGGGTGGTGGATATTCCGGCAGAGGATGAAGATGCATTATATTCCGGAAAAATGTCTGCCTACCAGTTTATGATGAATCGGATCACCAACCTTGAGATCACACCGGCCCAGCTGGCACTGGATCCCTGTAATGCCTCTGTAGTCATTACGGATGTCAATACTGGAGATGTACTGGCTATGGTTTCTTATCCGGGATATGATAATAATAAAATGGCAAATACTGTAGATGCAGAATACTATGCGCAGCTGAATGCGGACAAGTCCAGCCCACAGCTGAATTTTGCCACACAATATAAGGCGGCTCCCGGATCCACCTTTAAAATTGTATCAGCTACAGCAGGTTTACTGGAGAATGTCATCAATCTCCAGAGCCGGGTAAACTGTATCGGTACCTTTACCGAGATCACACCTTCTCCGAGATGTTGGAAAATCTCGGGACACGGATATGAAAATGTGACGTCTGCCATCAAGGACTCCTGTAACTACTTCTTCTATAATGTCGGCTACCAGCTGGCAACAAGAGGGGGCAGCTACAATGAGGAAGCCGGTCTGGACACGTTGAACAAATATGCGGATCTGTACGGTCTGACTGATAAATCCGGGGTGGAAATCGGTGAATATGCACCTGATGTATCCACCAAGGACCCGGTACGTTCTGCGATCGGACAGGGCAGCAACAGCTACACCACAATAGGTCTGGCAAGATATGTTACTACAATTGCCAACAGTGGTACCTGCTACAATCTGACGCTGCTGGACAAAACCACTGATTCCCAGGGAAATCTGTTGAAGGAGTATCATGCAGAGGTAAGAAACCAGATCGATCTTCCGCAGGAATATTGGAATGCATTCCATCTTGGTATGAGGCAGGTGGTGGAAAATAAAGCGTATTTCAGTGATCTGGCAGTAAATGCTGCCGGTAAGACAGGTACGGCGGAGCAGACAGCTTCAAGACCGAACCATGCACTTTTTATCTGCTATGCGCCATATGAGAGCCCGGAGATTGCCATAGCAACCAGAATTCCCTTCGGATATTCCTCTGATTATGCAGCACAGTTCACGCGGGATATTATTAAGTATTATTATGGACTGGCGGAGGAGGATGATCTGATCACCGGAACAGCAGATACGCTGGATAATGCCGTTTCCAATGAGATGTAACCTATCCGGAGCCGGATCAACACAGGAGAATGAATGTCAAATACTGACATCCGTAAGTAAATCTGAATGTGGGATTCCGGATATAAAAAAGTAAAAAGACAGGTAAAAACAATGAAAGATGCAGTATTGATCAAAAGCTTTCCCAACGGAATCAATCTTGTGATGCGTGAAGATGTGGAAATGGATGAGATTCTCAGCGAACTTGCCATGAAGTTCTCTGAAGCCAGAAATTTTTTTGGGACTTCAAGCATGGCACTTTCCATGGAAGGAAGGGAAGTGACGGAAACGGAAGAAATCCGGATCCTGGATACCATCCGCCAGAACAGCAATGTCCGTATTGTGTGTATCGTGGGACGGGATGAAGATACCAACAAAAATTATATTAAAGCATTGCAGCATATGGAGAAGAAACTGACCGGCGGAGATGAAGGACAGTTTTATAAAGGAAGCCTGAAAAACAGGGAAGTCATTGAAACAGAAAACAGTATTGTGGTGCTGGGGGATGTGTACCCCGGCAGCGCAGTGATCTCCGCAGGCAACATTATCATTCTGGGCGGATTGTACGGAGAAGCTTATGCGGGTGGATCCGGCAGAGAAGATTGTTATATTGTAGCGCTTGAAATGGAGCCGGAAAGATTAAAAATCGGCGATTTCAAATATAAAACCAATGCGAAACAGTCGAAATGGGGGATACACCCCAAAGTACAACCGAAAATTGCACACCCAAAGAACGGGAAGATCGTATTTGATCCCCTTACAAAAGAATTACTGGGTGCTTTTTAAAAGAATCCAGGGGACGACAAAATTAAACAGGAGGAACTCAAAATGGAACAAAATGTTTCCCCGGAGAAGAAAGGCTCCGAAGTCATTGTCGTCACTTCAGGAAAAGGCGGTGTAGGAAAGACCACTACATCGGCAAACGTAGGAACAGGTCTGGCAAAAGCGGGCTGCAAAGTCTGTCTGATCGATACGGATATCGGTCTGCGTAATCTCGATGTGGTTATGGGTCTGGAAAACCGCATTGTATACAATCTGGTAGATGTAATTGAGGGGAATTGCAGAATCAAACAGGCGCTGATCCGGGATAAGAGACATCCGGGTCTCTATCTGATGCCTTCCGCACAGACCAGAGATAAATCAGCTGTCACACCTGGACAGATGGTAAAAGTGATCGACCACCTCAGGGAACAGTTCGATTACATTATTCTGGACTGTCCGGCAGGAATTGAACAGGGCTTTCAGAATGCCATTGCAGGAGCTGACAGAGCACTGGTGGTAACAACACCGGAAGTCTCTGCCATAAGAGATGCTGATCGTATTATAGGACTGTTGGAAGCCAACGGCTTTAAACAGATGGATCTGATCATTAACAGACTGCGCATGGATATGGTAAAGCGTGGTGATATGATGTCAGCGGATGATGTGGTAGATATTCTGGCGGTACCACTTATTGGAATTGTTCCGGATGATGAAAATGTAGTGATTGCCACCAACCAGGGAGAACCATTAGTCGGAAGTGATACACCGGCCGGCAAAGCGTACCGGAATGTGGTGGATCGAGTGCTTGGAAAAGAGATTCCGTTCCTCGATATCGAAAAAGGAGTATCTTTTTGGACAAAAGTAACCGGTATTTTCCGGAAAGCATAGGAAGGGGACGGGATGAATATGAAACATTTTTTTCGCAGGAAAAGTTCATGTCAGGTGGCAAAGGATCGCCTGAAGATCCTGCTGATATCAGACAGGGTGAACTGTTCTCCGGAGATGATGGAACTGATCAAGGCGGACATCACAAAAGTGATCTCCAGGTACATGAGGATTGACACTGATCATATGGAGATCGAGATACAGGCAAAAGGCAGTAAGGGCGGAAGAAACAAAAGCCCCAGTCTCATTGCCAATATTCCTATTATTGATCTGCAGAAAACTGCAAAAATGCAATGAGGAAACAGAAAGGTTAAACAGATGTTTAAAAATTATAGATTGCGGGATTATGATTTCAAACTGATCATATTGATACTGGCATTGTCTGCTGTGGGAATTATGACCATCGGCAGCGCAGAACCTGCACAGCAGACAAAACAAATGGCAGGTGTGGCTGCCGGCATTGTGATCATGATAGCTCTTTCTTTTTTTAATTATTCCGTGATCCTTAAGCTTTACTGGCTGATGTACATAGGGAATCTGGTGCTTCTGGGGCTGGTTATTATTATGGGGGAAGAAGGTAACGGTGCACAACGGTGGCTTAAGATCGGCGGATTGCAGTTTCAACCTTCAGAACTTGCAAAAATTTTATTGATTTTATTCTTTGCACAGTTTATTATGAAATATAAGGAAAAGCTGAATACTTTCCCCGTGATCGTATCGATAGCAGTGCTTATGGTGGTTCCCTGGATTATGGTAAAGGAACAGCCGGCGCTGTCTACAAGTATTGTACTGATCTTTATCTTCTGCGTGATTCTGTACACTGGAGGCATCAGCTATAAGCTCATTTTCGGAGCTTTGGCAGTAGCGATTCCGGCAATCATTATCCTGGTATCACTGGCAATGCAGCCGGATAGCACGATATTGGAGAATTATCAGAAAAATCGTATTCTTGCCTTTGTAAATCCGGAAGAATATTCCACAGATCTTGCATACCAGCAGCTGAATTCCGTAATGGCGATCGGCTCCGGACAATTGGATGGCAAGGGATACAAAAATAATGAGATCACATCAGTAAAAAATGGTAATTTCCTGTCCGAGGCGGAAACCGATTTCATATTTGCGGTGATCGGTGAAGAGTTCGGATTCAAGGGTTGCATTGTGGTAATTGTTCTATTGCTGCTTACAGCAATAGAGTGTCTGTCCATTGCAGGAAAGGCGAAGGACATTGCAGGAACCATTATAGCAGCATCCATGGGAGGGCTGATAGCATTCCAGAGTTTTGTGAATATTGGTGTGGCTACCTTTATTTTACCGAATACGGGACTTCCGTTACCGTTTGTAAGCTACGGCCTGACATCTTTACTTAGTCTGTATATTGGAATGGGGGTTGTACTTAATGTCCGTCTGCAGGCTAAGAAAAGTTAGTTTTCAAAAGCCATCCTACATTATATAGAGAAGGGGTATACATTATGAACATTGCACTGATCGCACATGATGCCAAAAAAAAATTAATGCAGAATTTCTGCATTGCATATCGAGGGATCCTGAGCAAAAACGAGTTATATGCAACGGGAACGACCGGCAGACTGATCGAGGAAGTTACCAATCTGAATGTCCACAAATATCTGGCCGGACATCTGGGAGGTGAGCAGCAGATCGGTGCGCAGATTGAACACAACGAAATTGATCTGGTCATTTTTTTGAGAGATCCGTTGGCACCTAAGGCTCATGAGCCGGATGTAAGTAATGTAATGCGTCTTTGTGATATGCATAATATTCCGCTGGCAACGAATCTGGCCAGTGCGGAGCTGTTGATCAAGTCCTTAGACAGAGGAGATTTAGAGTGGCGTGAAATGTACAAATAGAATTCGTACGATTACTTCCTGCATTTCGATACTTCTTTGCATGATTTTTCTGACTGGATGCGGAAATGTGACATACTCACTTCCTTATGATGTGAATTCCAATGTCAGCAGCTTTAATGTTCTTGCAGGAACGGGAGCAGGTAAGGCAGAGCCTTTTGCAGCGGATCTGTGCGTTGTTACGGAAGATATAACGGGAGACGGCAGCGTAGATATGTCTCAGGCTTCTGCGGCAGTATTGTTTGATGTAAACAATAAAAAAGTGATTTATTCTAAAAATGCTCATGAAAGACTATATCCTGCAAGTCTGACAAAAGTAATGACGGCACTGGTAGCTCTGAAAAATGCATCTTTAGATACCGTTCTTACGGCAACGGACAGTGTAAAGATCACGGAATCCGGAGCACAACTGTGCGGTTTAAAGGCTGGAGATACCATGACGCTGGATCAGGCATTACATATTTTGCTGATGTATTCCGCTAATGATGCGGCAATGCTGATCGCCGAAAATATCGGCGGCAGTGTGGATCATTTTGTGGAAATGATGAATGAAGAGGCAGTGCGCCTGGGAGCTACCAACACCAGCTTTGCCAATCCACACGGGCTTTCGGATGACAATCATTTTACATCTGCCTATGATCTGTATCTGATATTTAATGAAGCAATCAAATATGATTCCATTAATGAAATCATACATATGACCAGCTATCAGACAACCTACTATGATAAAAACGGCAAAGCAAAAGAACTTACGGTAAATAGCACTAACCGGTTTTTACGCGGAGATTTCCAGGCTCCGGAAAATATTACGGTCATTGGAGGTAAGACAGGGACTACCAATGCAGCCGGACACTGTCTGATCCTGTTGTCCAGGGACGTAAACGGAGCGCCGTATATTTCTGTAATTCTCAATTCTTCGGCAAGTGATGTCCTGTATCCGGAAATGGTACAGCTGCTGGAGCAAATCAACAAATAGATATTGTTTTTTGAGAGTATATCAACTATAATAAAGTAAATAGGTTGCGTGAAGTTCCTATAAATTTTACGACAGGAGGGTTACACCAATGGTTCAGTTGATTGTAGGCAAAAAGGGTAAGGGCAAGACGAAACAGCTGTTGGATAAGGTGAACAGCGAAGTAAAGGAAATTTCAGGTAGTATTGTATATCTGGACAAAAGTACGAAACATATGTATGAACTGAACAACAAGGTGCGTCTTATTGACGTTTCCCGCTACATGATCGAGAATGAAAGTGAATTTTTGGGATTTGTCTGCGGTATCATTTCTCAGGATCATGATCTGGAGCAGATGTATTTTGACAGCTTTTTGAAAATTGCAGCTTTGGAAGATAAAGATATTACTGCAGTTGTTGAAAAGTTGGACAGAATGAGTGATTTCTTCCAGGTTGATTTCATCCTCAGCATATCGAAGGATGAATCCGAATTGCCGGAGTCTGTGAAGGATAAGATTATTGTATCTTTGTAAAAAATGTATTATAGTTTTACGTATGAGAAGCCTCGGATGTCAACCGGGGCTTCTCAAATGTACGGGAGGAAGGAGGTTTTACTATGGCAGAACAACAAAAGAAAGTGAAAAAATATAGAAAACCTTTAAACCTCAATATCGGTATGCTCATTTTTGGCGCAGTTTTTATCTATGTCATTATTTGTGTGATCCTGTATTTCCAGACGGATCATATTGTCCGCTATGAAGTAACAGAGGGCTCGTTGGCTACCAATAACATATACAGGGGAATAGCGATCCGCAGTGAGAGTGTTGTGAATACAGATACGGCCGGGTATGTTAATTTTTATGCCAGAGAGGGAGAGAGAGTTGCAAAAGGTGATACGGTATACATCGTGGATGAGACCGGGCGTCTGAACGAAGAACTGGAGGACGCAAGCCTTGGAGAAAACACGCTGAGCAATCAGGAGCTTTCAGAGTTTCGGAATGAAATTGTAAATTTTATGCATGGGTATGATGACAGAAAATATGAAAATACCTATGATTTCAAATATTCTTTAAAAAATACGGTATTAAAACTTGCAAATGTAAATATGTTGCAAAGCATTGAAAACGGAAATAGTGGATCTGCTGCAAATATCGTAAATTTTTGCTATGCACCGATGACCGGTATTGTGGCCTATTGGACCGATGGTTATGAAGGCCTGACAGCAGAAGCGGTAACGGAGGAAGTATTTGATAACAAGAATTACGAAAAAAAACAAATGCTTGGAAATGAACTGATGGCGGTAGGAGATCCGGTGTATAAGCTTTCTACGGATGAAAACTGGTCCGTGGTCATTCCTATAGATGCACAACGTGGAGCCGAGATTCAGCAGGAAGACTATGTAAAGGTGCGATTTTTGAAGAACCAATATGAATCCTGGGGAAAGGCACAGCTGTTTACAGGCAGCGATGGCAATACGTTTTTGTCTCTGACCTTTACGAATTCCATGGTTACTTTTGTCTCTGACCGCTTTTTGGATATTGAATTGATCCTCAATGATGAAACAGGACTTAAGATACCAAATTCCTCTATCGTTGAGAAAGAGTTTTTCCTGATAGATGAGGACTTTGTCACTACAAATGAAAATACGGGTACGCAGGGAGTGATCAGACAATGTTATCGTGATAACGGTGATATCTCCAGTGAGTTTGTGGAGACCGGCGCCTATAGCTATGATGAAACTGAGGGGGTCTATTACATGGATACTTCCGTGTTGAAAACGGGAGATATCCTGTACAAAACAGACAGCCAGGAAACCTATACAGTAAGTAAACGTGCAACACTGATCGGCGTATATAATGTCAACAAGGGATATGCGGATTTTAAGCAGATCAATATTTTATACCAGAACGATGAGTATTCTATTGTAAAGGCAAATACGACCTATGGACTTAACGTATATGATTATATTGTGTTGGATGGAACTGCTGTATCTGATGACCAGATTATTACCAACATCAGGAAAACAGATACGAATAAAACGGATACCACTGCCAATGTACCGGAAACTGTGGAACCGGCAGTTAGTGATAACGATTCCGCCGGAGAAACCATACCGTATCCAGAAGAGACAGGCGAAACACAGGCGGAGGAAACTGTAACGGGCAGTGTAGAAACGTAAAGCAGTACAGCCTCTGAAACGTAACAATACCTGCAGGAAAGGATGGCAAATCGCATGGAAGAGATAAAACAGAGCAGACAATTGGCGGAAAATTACAGAAGGGTAAAAGAAAACATCCGAAAGGCCTGTGAGATCACAGGAAGAAAGGAACAGGATGTAACGCTTCTGGCAGTCAGTAAGACAAAACCCGTGGACATGCTTTTAGATGTTTACCATGCAGGAGCCAGGGATTTTGGTGAGAATAAGGTACAGGAGCTGGTGGATAAGATCCCACAGCTTCCGCCAGATGTCCGTTGGCATATGATCGGACATTTGCAGCGTAATAAAGTGAAATATATTGTAGGCAGGGTGTATCTGATCCATAGTGTGGACAGCATCCGGCTGGCGGAAGAAATCAGCAGAGAGGCCGTAAAGAAACAAACAGAAGTAAATATTCTAATTGAAGTAAATGTTGCGCAGGAAGAGAGCAAATTCGGCACAACAGCAGAGGAAACGGCGGAGCTTGTACGGAACATAGCAATGCTGCCGGCAATTCATATCAAAGGTCTCATGACGATTGCCCCATTTGTGGAAAATGCAGAAGAAAACAGAACATATTTTCAGAAACTCCGGCAATTAGCTGTTGACATCGGAAATAAAAACATTGATAATGTTTCTATGAGCATTCTTTCTATGGGAATGACAGGTGATTATATGGTGGCAGCGGAAGAAGGATCCACCATTGTCCGGGTAGGAACCGGTATTTTCGGTGAAAGGGATTATAGTAAGACCATATAGAATGATATAAAAAGGAGACACACAACATGGGTGTAATGGATAAATTCCTGAATTATATGAAGCTGAATGATGATGAAGATGAAGGTTTCTATGATGATGATTATCTGGATGATGAGGAAGAAGTAGAACCTGTAAAAAAATTCAGTCCTGCCAAGAGCAGACAACAGGCTGCGGAAGATACTGATCTGGAAGAAAAGAGCAAGCGTTCTGTCCAGCCTAAGGTAACGCCGATTCATCGTTCCGTTACCAAAAAGATGCCCGGGACAGGCATGGAAGTCTGCGTAATCAAGCCTACTTCCGTAGAGGATGCCAGAGAGATTACAGAGACATTACTGGCCAACCGGACTGTTGTTCTGAATCTGGAAGGCCTTGATGTGGATATTGCACAGAGAATCATTGATTTTACTTCCGGCTCCTGTTTTGCAATTTCCGGAAATCTTCAGAAAATATCACACTATATATTTATCATTACGCCGTCAAGTGTAGATATCTCCGGCGATTTCCAGGATATCTTCGGAGGCGCAGGATCCTTTGAAATGCCTATTAACAACGGAATGTCATAAAATGCCAAATGTCATTAAAAAGTCATAGAAGATAACTTCCTGTGGGTGACCGCAGGAAGTTTTTTAAAAACAGATATAAATTATACAGAAAGAACAGTTCCTGACGAACTGAAGGGTGAAGAACATGGCACAGAGATTACCGGTGCTTTACAACAAAAAGCCTTGTTACGATATTGTGTTCCAACAGTCTTTTGACGCTCTGTGGGAAGAACTGGTAGAACTCGGAGCCGGGGAGAAGAGGTTGTGCATTGTGACTGATTCTACGGTAGATGAACTGTATGCGGAGCAGATCCTTACGCTTTTAGAGGGAAAATGCCGTAAAGCCGTAAAATATGTTTTTCCTGCCGGAGAAGAGCATAAAAATCTGGATACTGTGAAAGACGTATACCGTTTTCTGATTGAAGAAGCGTTTGATAGAAAAGATATGCTGCTGGCACTGGGCGGAGGTGTTACCGGTGACCTGACCGGGTTTGTGGCAGCTACTTATCTACGTGGCATTGATTTTGTGCAGATTCCCACCACACTGTTGGCACAGGCAGATAGTTCCATCGGTGGCAAGACCGGAGTTGATTTTGACAGCTATAAAAATATGGTGGGTGCATTTAAAATGCCAAGACTGGTATATATGAACCTGTCTGTTTTAAAAACATTGGAAGAACGACAGTTTTATTCCGGTTTTGCAGAGGTAATGAAATCCGCCCTGATCAAAGATGCGTCATTTTATGAATGGCTGATCGAGAATATGTATGAAATCTGTGAAAGAGACTTGAACACACTGGAGGAGATGGTGATCCGCACCTGCTCCATCAAAAAGATGGTGGTAGAGAAGGATCCTACCGAGCAGGGAGACAGAGCACTCTTAAATCTGGGACATACCATCGGACATGCTATTGAAAAAGCCAAAAATTTTGAACTCTATCACGGTGAATGTGTTGCGTTGGGAACTGTGGTTGCTGCGTATATTTCCTGGAAAAAGGAAATGCTCAGTATGGAAGAGTTCTATGAGATCCGTGACATGTTTGTACCCTTTTATCTGCCGATCTCTGTGGATGATATTGATCCCCGGAAGATTTTAAAACTTACCAAAGCTGATAAAAAGATGGAAGCAGGAACTATTAAATTTATTTTGTTGAAGAAGATCGGAAAAGCAGTCATCGACAGAACTGTTACAGATGAAGAAATCCTGGCTGCCATTAATGAAATTAATTTTAGTGAAGAGGATGCCCATGAATAAGGAAAAAAAAAGTCGTATAATAATGCTTATAATTGACGTACTGATCGCTGCGGTACTGCTGGCGGTGGATCAGCTTACCAAGTATCTTGCAGTGGTACATCTGAAAAACCACCCGTCGTATGTTATAATTGACGGAGTACTGGAACTGCAATATCTGGAAAACAGAGGCTCGGCTTTTGGTATGCTGCAGAATCAGAAAGTCTTTATTCTTTTTGTAGGAATCGTCTTTCTGGCGGTATTGTTATTTTTCCTGCTAAAGCTTCCGGAACAGAAAAAATTCCGCATTGTTCATGTTTTACTGGCGGTAATTATTGCCGGCGGCATCGGCAATATGATTGACAGATTCCGTCTGGATTATGTAATTGACTTTATTTCTTTTGTATTGATCAATTATCCGATTTTTAATGTGGCTGATATTTATGTAGTGATAGCTACGATTGGTCTGTTTATTCTTTTCCTGTTTGTTTATAAGGAGAAGGATCTGGAATTTTTGAACTTTAAGCAGAACCGTTATCGGGAGATGAAGTAATGGAAGAACTCCGGTTTCAGATAGCCGAGGATATGGAAGAAGAACGGATTGACAAATGTATCAGTCTGCTTGTGGAGAATCTGTCCCGATCCTTTATTCAGAAATTAATCAAAGAGGGAAATGTTCTGGTAAATGGTACGCCTGTAAAGGGAAGTTACCGGGTAAAATGTGAGGACGAAGTGGTGTTCTGTGTTCCGGAATCTGTGGAACCGGATATCGAGCCGGAAAATATCCCGTTAGATATTTTATACGAAGATGCAGATCTGATTGTAGTGAACAAGCCTAAGGGAATGGTGGTGCACCCGGCCGCAGGGCATTATACAGGAACTCTGGTAAACGCATTAATGTATCATTGCGGTAAGGATTTGTCAGGCATTAACGGAGTGCTCCGCCCCGGTATTGTCCACCGGATCGACAGAGATACTACAGGATCTGTCATTGCCTGCAAAAATGATATAGCACATCGCAGCATTGCAGAACAGTTGAAAGAGCATTCTATTAACAGACGATACCGGGCCATCTGCTTCGGAGAACTAAAACAGGAGGAAGGCACCATTGATCAGCCCATCGGCAGAGATCCGAATGACCGGAAGAAGATGGCGGTCAATCATCAGAACGGAAAACGTGCAGTGACCCATTACCGGGTATTACAGAGATTCAAGGGATATACTTATATAGAGTGCGTATTGGAGACCGGGAGGACCCATCAGATCCGCGTACACATGGCAAGTATCGGGCATCCGCTTTTGGGAGATGAAGTGTATTCCAACCGGAAAAGTCCTTTTAAATTACAAGGGCAGACCCTGCATGCAAAGACACTGGGATTTATTCATCCGTCTACCGCAGAATATCTGGAAATTGATGCACCATTGCCGGAATATTTTGAACATCTGCTAAGTGTACTGGTGTAAAAATTAAGTGGAATATCTTATTTTTTACACAGAAATGAGGTGCGTATGAATCTGTTTGATATTTTAGGACCCGTAATGGTCGGTCCCAGCAGCTCCCATACTGCCGGAGCTGTCCGGATCGGATATATTTCAGAAAAATTACTTCAGGACCATGTGAGGAAGGCGGAGATCCTTCTGCATGGTTCCTTTGCTACCACGGGAATCGGACACGGTACAGACAAGGCATTGATTGCCGGACTTTTGGGGATGCATCCGGATGATATCCGGATTCCGGCAAGCTTTGATCTGGCAAAAAAGGCCGGAATGGAATTTACTTTTTCCACAGTTACCCTAAAAGATGCCCATCCGAATACTGCGGTTCTGCGGCTGTCTGGAGAACACGGCCGGAAAATAGAGGTTCAGGCAGCATCCATCGGCGGCGGTCGAATCCTGATCGCAAAATTAGACGGCATCGAAGTAAATTTCACTGCGGAAAAGCCCACACTGATCGTACACAACGTGGATCAGCCCGGACATGTGGCACAGGTGACAAGCATGCTGGCGGAGAGAAATGTCAATATCGCGACCTTGCAGCTGTATCGGGATAAAAGAGGCGGTTATGCAGTTATGGTCATAGAGACGGATCAGGAAGTGCCACAAGATTCTGTGGAATGGCTGGAGCAGCTGAATGGCATCATTAAGGTGACATACATCAATGTGGAGGAATAACTATGTTCTATCAGTCATTTGAGCAGGTATTGCAGAAATGTCATACAGAGGAAAAAGAATTCTGGCAGGTGATCTTAGAAGACGATATGGCGGAGCGGAATGTAACCAAAGAGGACAGCATGGAACACATGCGTGCCACCTGGGATGCCATGTTACTTGCAGCAGCCACTTACGAAGGAAACCTGAATTCTTCCAGTGGGCTTGTGGGCGGTGACGGCAGACGAATGGAGGAATATACTCATAGTGCCGGGACCGAGTCACTGTGTGGGGAGTATGTGGACACCTGCATTGCAGGAGCTTTGCAGATGGGCGAATCCAATGCCTGCATGAAACGTATTGTAGCGGCACCTACGGCGGGAGCCTGCGGAGTATTGCCTGCGGTGTTGGTGCCTTATTTTCAGAAGCGGTGCAAAGATACCGATAAAATTCTGAAGGCCATGTACGTGGCGGCGGGAATCGGGCAGATCATAGCCACCCGTTCTTCTATCAGCGGAGCTGCGGGAGGATGTCAGGCGGAGATCGGAGCGGCCAGTTCCATGGCAGCCGGGGCACTGGTATATCTCCAGGGCGGTGACTGCACACAGATCGCCACTGCAGCGGCTATGGCCATGAAGAATCTGTTGGGACTGGTGTGTGATCCGGTGGCAGGACTGGTAGAGGTCCCCTGTGTAAAGCGGAATGTGATCGGCACAGTGAATGCCATGTCTGCTGCAGATATGGCTATGGCGGGAATTACAAGCCGTATCCCTCCGGATCAGGTTATGGATGCCATGAAGGAAGTAGGAGATAAAATGGACGCTTCCCTGCGAGAAACAGCACTGGGTGGACTGGCGCATACGGAAGAAGGTATGAAAATAGCAGAAAAAATGCACTCATCACATGAAAATTGTTGAATTGCGACTAAAAAATCTGATAATTGGTTGATTTTTTGTTAAATATCACGTATAATAAAACTACAAAAAATGCTAGTTATCAAGTTCAGCAGAAAGTGGGTGTGTGTATGAATACTATTATTACCATTGGACGTCAGTTTGGTTCTGCAGGCCGTGAGATCGGGGAAAAGGTTGCAGAGTATTTCGGAATCAAATGCTATGATAAGGAACTTCTTACCAGAGCGGCACAGGAAAGTGGTTTCTGTGAGGAAATGATCCAGAATCATGATGAGAGGCCAACAAATTCCTTCCTGTATAATCTGGTAATGGATACTTATTCCTTTGGCTACAATGCATCCTCTTTTGTAGATATGCCTATCAGCCACAAGGTATTTCTGGCACAGTTTGATACGATCAAGAAGATCGCAGACGAAGGCCCCTGTGTGATCGTAGGCAGATGTGCGGATTATGCTCTGGCAGACTATAAGAATTGTATTAATCTCTTTATCTTCGGTGATGATGATGTAAAGACAAAACGTATTATGACAAAATATGATCTGACGGAAGCCAAGGCAAAGGAAATGATCATCAAGAAGGATAAGCAGCGTCAGAGTTATTATAACTATTATTCTTCCAAAAAATGGGGCAGAGCCGATAGCTACGATCTGTGTATCAACAGCAGTATTCTGGGTATTGAAGGAACCGTAAAACTGATCATTCAGTATGTGGAAGACTTCGAAAAGAAAAATAATGCAGATATTTTTGAAAAGTAGGTATCTGAAATATTTAAAAAATATTTTTAAAAAATAAAATTATATCTTGACGAATCAGGGCACCTCATGCTATTATACTACGGTATGCCGCATAACTAGGTATAAGTGTGTTGGATTTTAGAATCTTTCACCACCAAAGTTAGCGAGTAAATAATAGGAGGTGCCTTATTATGTACGCAATTATTGCAACAGGTGGAAAGCAGTACAAAGTTTCTGAAGGTGATGTGATCAAAGTTGAGAAGATCGATGCAGAAGCTGGTAATACTGTTACTTTTGACCAGGTGATCGCAGTAAGTGACAATACCCTCAAGGTTGGCGCTGACGTTGCTAATGCAACTGTTACCGCAACTGTTATGGAGCAGGGTAGAGGTAAGAAGGTTATTGTATACAAGTACAAGAGAAAAACCGGTTACCACAAGAAGAATGGTCATAGACAAGCATACACTCAGGTTAAGATCGAAAAGATTAACGCATAATCGTTATGACAACTATTATCATTCGTAAGGACCATGAGGGAATCTATCGTGGATTCTACTGCATGGGACATGCAGGATATGCCAAGAAAAGATTATTCGGTACGGAACCGGATATCCTCTGTGCAGCGATTTCTGTACTGGTGCAAAGTACCATCGGATCGCTTTCGGAACTGGCAGGTGAAGAACTCAAACTGACCCAGAATGAGGAGACGGGCTTTATCAAATGTGATTTTCAGAATATTCTGCAGGACAAATCCGTATTTCTGATGGATTCCATGGTGTTCTCACTACAGAATCTCAGCAGACAGTATGGGGAACAGTATTTGCAAGTAAAAATCGAGGAGGTGTAGACCATGTTTAACTTTAACCTTCAATTTTTTGCACATAAAAAGGGAGTAGGTTCTACCAAGAACGGTAGAGACTCCGAATCCAAGAGATTAGGTGCGAAGAGAGCTGATGGCCAGTTTGTAAAAGCTGGAAATATTCTTTACAGACAGCGCGGTACAAAGATTCATCCCGGTGTCAATGTTGGTATCGGTGGAGATGATACTCTGTTTGCTTTAGTTGACGGCGTTCTCCGTTTCGAGAGAAAGGGCAGAGACAAGAAGCAGGCTTCTGTATATCCTGTAGAGAAATAAGTTGATTTAACCAGGGCTTCAAACATACTGATTGTTTGAAGCCCTTTTAGTCCGTAAAGGATTTTGTCGGAAAGGAGAACAAAATGTTTGCTGACAGAGCTAAAATTTACGTAAGAAGCGGTAAAGGCGGAGATGGTCATGTGTCCTTTCGCCGCGAAAAATATGTTCCCAGTGGCGGCCCTGACGGTGGAGACGGTGGTCACGGCGGAGACGTGATCTTTGTTGTGGATGAGGGGCTGAATACCCTGATCGATTTCCGGCACATCCGTAAGTACAAGGCCGGAGACGGGGAAGAAGGCGGCAAAAAGAACTGCCGTGGTAAGGACGGAGAAGATATTATTATCAAAGTCCCGGCCGGAACCGTAATCAAAGAAGCACAGAGTGGGCAGGTAATTACGGATATGTCGGGAGACAACAAACGTGTTGTTCTTCTAAAAGGTGGCAAGGGCGGTAATGGTAATCAGCATTATGCCACCAGTACCATGCAGGCTCCCAAGTATGCGCAGCCGGGACAGGCAGCACAGGAACTGGAACTTTTGCTGGAACTGAAGGTCATTGCCGATGTAGGACTGGTAGGATTCCCCAATGTGGGTAAGTCCACTTTTCTGTCCAGAGTGACCAATGCTAGACCGAAGATTGCCAACTATCATTTCACCACTTTGAATCCGAATCTTGGTGTTGTGGATCTGGAAGGAACCGGTGGTTTCGTTATTGCGGATATCCCCGGACTGATCGAAGGTGCTTCTGAAGGCGTGGGACTGGGACACGAGTTCCTGCGCCATATCGAGCGTACCAAGGTAATCATCCATATTGTGGATGCAGCAGGTACAGAAGGCAGAGATCCCATTCAGGATATCTATGCTATCAATAAGGAACTGGAAGCTTATAATCCGGAAATTGCTGCACGTCCCCAGGTCATTGCGGCAAACAAGATCGATGCCATTTACACCGAGGATGGGTCTGATCCCGTGGAGGCGATCCGTGCAGAGTTCGAGCCGAAGGGGATTAAGGTATTCCCCATGTCTGCAGTAACCGGTCAGGGGGTAAAGGAACTTTTATATGAAGTAAATGAAATGCTTCAGGGGATTGGAGAAGAGACTACGGTCTTCGCACAGGAGTACTTCCCGGATAGCATGACGGGATCTGTGGACGATGCCTATACCGTAACCTATGATGAGGAAGAGGACGAGTATGTAGTAGAAGGACCTAAGATCGAGAAGATGTTAGGTTATACGAATCTGGACAGCGAGAAGGGATTTACCTTCTTCCAGAATTTCCTGAAAGATACCGGCATTTTGGAGGAACTGGAAGCACTGGGTATCCAGGAGGGTGATACAGTCCGTATGTATGGTCTGTCCTTTGATTACTATAAATAAATTCTGTGACAAACAGAGATTACCATAAGTAAGTGGATGTCTGTGAAAGGAAAAATTATGACAAGCAAACAGAGAGCCTATTTAATGAGTCTGGCAAGTAATCTGAATCCTATTTTTCAGGTGGGAAAATCCAGCCTGACTCCGGAACTTACCGCAGCCATCGGTGAGTCTTTCAACAATAATGAACTGATCAAGATCGGCGTGCTGAAGAACTGCTTTGACGATCCCAGAGCAATCGCCGAAATGGTGGCAGAGCGTACCCATTCCCAGGTGGTACAGGTGATCGGTAAAAAGATCGTATTATACAAACCCGATAAGGACAAGCCAAAGATTGAACTGCCCAGATAATTCGTAACAGCTGTTCACCGTTCACTGCATGCAGGGGGATAAAAACCATGAGCAGAATAGGTATTATGGGAGGAACTTTTAATCCAATTCATACAGGACACCTGTTACTTGCAGAGCATGCATTGGAGACAGCAGGACTGGATGAAATATGGATGGTTCCCACAGGGTGTTCTTATCTGAAAAGTAAAGAAGGCATTACTATCCTGTCGGCAGAGGATAGATACCGGATGGTATGTCTGGCTATTGCAGATAATACCAGATTCCGCTGCCTGGATATAGAGATCAGGCGTTCTGGAAATTCTTACAGCTATGAGACTATGGAACAGCTGAAGAAGGAATATCCGGAGAATCGGTTCTTCTTTATCTGTGGAGCGGATTGTCTGTACACAATGGAATATTGGAAGTGTGTGGACCGCCTGTTTGCTGCATGTGGGATTCTGGCGGCAGTGCGTGGGGAAGCGGATATGGGCGGTATGCAAAGCAAAAAAGCGGAACTGGAAGAATGCTTTGAAGCGCAGATTCAGCTTCTTCCCTTCCGGTGTATCGAGATTTCCTCTTCTGAAATTCGTGAGAGAAGACGTAATGGCCTCTCAGTACGTTATCTTGTACCGGAAGCGGTGAGAGAATATATGGATGAAAAGGGGCTTTATCAGGATGAGTGATACTTTGAGGAAACTGACCAGAGAAATGGAAAAAGTACAGGATCAAAAACGCTTCGTTCATACGCAGGGGGTAGAATATACTGCGGCATCACTGGCCATGCGCTACGGCGAGGATGTGGAACGGGCACAGGTGGCCGGACTGCTTCACGATTGTGCCAAATGCATGGCAGATGAGAAATTATTGTCAGCCTGCGAGAAGCATGGTATTCCGGTGACGGAGGTGGAACGGCGCAATCCCTATCTTTTACATGCCAAGGTAGGAAGTTATCTGGCGGAAAAGGAATACAAGATCAAGGATCCTGAGATCCTGAGTGCTATTTTATATCACACGACAGGACATCCGGGGATGACACTTCTGGAAAAGATCATTTTTACAGCGGATTATATCGAACCCGGCAGAAAGCAGGCTCCGAATCTTAAGATGATCCGCCAGATGGCTTTTATTGACCTGGATGAGGCAGTGAAGAAGATTCTTGCTGACACTCTGGATTATCTGAAATCCGGGGACGGGGAGATGGATCCCATGACAGAAGAGACCTATCAATATTATAATGAAAATAAAAAGAGCAAGGAGTAATATTTCTATGAGTGAAGAATCCAGAAAAATGGCAAAGCTTGCCGTGGAAGCATTAGATGATAAAAAAGCAGAAGATATTAAAGTGATAGACATCAGTAAAATATCTGTAATTGCAGATTATTTTATTATTGCCGGCGGTAATAATTCCAGTCAGATTCAGGCGCTGTGTGACAATGTGGAAGAGAAGCTGGGAAGAGCCGGTTTTCCTGCCAGACAGACCGAAGGATATGAAACAGCTAACTGGGTACTGCTCGATTTCGGTGATTTGATCGTACATGTCTTTGACAAGGAAAACCGTCTCCTTTATGATCTGGAACGCATCTGGAGAGATGGTGTACAGATTCCCACAGAAGAACTTTAAGTCTGATCGTCTCCAAGATGGAGAAAGAAACTGATCAGATAGAGGCCGCAGATCCCTACCAACACATATACAATTCTGGAAAGCCAGGACATATCGCCGAACAGAAATGCCACAAGATCAAAACGGAAAAGCCCGATCAGTCCCCAGTTGACAGCACCGATGATAGCTATGGTGAGAGCGGTTCCATCCAAATATTTATTCCCCATAAAATCTCCTTATCCTGTCTGTATGGAATTTGCAGAAGCAAATTCTTTACAGACATTTTTTTGAAGTTTCTATTAATAATAGTTTCAAAGATAGTATTTCCCTGGGTTTGAAAAATAAACCTTTTTTAATAAAAAAAATTACAACTTGATCTATTTTAACATAGTGAAATGCCAAAGAGGAAAATAAAAGCCATTGACAAACGAAAATGAAGCGTGTAATATACAAAAATAACAATTATACATTGTATATTTGTATACATTGTTAAAAAGGAGGAAGATATTATGAAGAAATTTAACAAGTTTTTAAGTGTTGCCGTAGCATCTGCTATGGTAATGTCCATGGCTGGCTGTGGCAATACAGACAACGGTTCTGCTGCAACAGGTACCAATGCTGCAACTGAGAGCGCAGCTGGTGATAATGGCGCAGCTGCAGGCAGTGTATTTAAGATCGGAGGTATCGGACCCACCACCGGCGGCGCAGCAGTTTACGGATTGGCTGTACAGCACGGTGCAGAGATCGCAGTAGAAGAGATCAATGCAGCAGGTGGTATCAACGGTTATCAGGTAGAATTCAAGTTCCAGGATGATGAGGCAGATGCCGAGAAATCCGTAAATGCTTACAATGCATTAAAGGACTGGGGTGCACAGATCATTGATGGCTCTACTACCAGTGGTGCGTGTATTGCAGTTACAGATAAGACAAAAGAAGACAATATGTTCCAGATCACTCCTTCCGGATCTGCTGTAGAGTGTGTTCAGTATGACAACAACTTCCGTGTATGCTTCTCCGATCCTAACCAGGGTCTTGCATCTGCACAGTACATTGGTGAGAACGGTCTGGCTGAGAAGGTAGCAGTCATCTATGACAGTTCCGATGTATATTCTTCCGGTATTTATGAGAAATTTGCCAAAGAAGCTGAGAACCAGCCGTTTGAAGTAGTAGCTGCTGAGGCATTTACTGCTGATAACAAGACTGATTTTTCTGTTCAGTTACAGAAGGCAAAAGATGCCGGTGCTGATATGGTATTCCTTCCTATTTATTATCAGGAATCCGCACTTATTCTGACCCAGGCTGCAGCAATGGGATATGCTCCCAAGTGGTTCTCCTGTGACGGTATGGACGGTATCCTTGGTGGTGTAGATAACTTCGATGTATCTCTGACCGAGGGCGTTATGCTGTTAACTCCTTTCGCTGCTGATGCAACGGATGATCTGACCAAGTCCTTCGTATCCAAGTACAAGGAAAAATACGGTGAGACTCCTAATCAGTTCGCAGCAGACAGCTATGATGCAATTTATGTAATCAAGGCTGCAATCGAGAAGAGCGGTGTAACACCTGATATGAGTGTTTCTGATATTTGTGACGGTATGAAGGCTGCCATGACAGAGATCACTGTAGATGGTCTGACCGGTAACGGCATGACCTGGACTGCAGACGGTGAGGCTAACAAGGCTCCTAAGGCTGTTGTGATCGAGAATGGTGCTTACAAGGCTATGTAATTTGCTGAAGAAAGTTTCCAAAGAGGGTTACCGCAGGGTAGCCCTCTTTCCTTTTCGACAGAACAGTTGCTATTAATGTGTTGTTCTGTTATACTTATTTTTGAATTTGTTTTATTAGAAAACAGAAGATTATTTATGGAAGATTTGTGCAATCGCATGAATGGAGGTAGTTCACATGAGTTTTATCGGTTATCTGATCAACGGTATCAGCCTGGGAAGTGTCTATGCGTTGATCGCATTAGGTTATACCATGGTATACGGTATTGCCAAGATGCTGAATTTCGCACATGGTGATGTCATTATGGTCGGTGCATTTATTACATATACAATGTGCAGTACCATGGGACTTTCTCCCGTAATTGGTGTCCTTGCAGCTGTTATCGCCTGTACCCTGTTGGGAATGGCTATTGAAAAGGTGGCATACAAGCCCCTCAGAAAGGCATCTTCTCCGTTGGCAGTTCTGATCACCGCCATCGGTGTCAGCTATCTGCTGCAGAATGTAGCACTTTTGATCTTTGGGGCAAATGCCAAGGCATTTACTTCTGTAGTATCTGTTCCGGCTGTAAAGCTGGCAGACGGCCAGATCAATATCACCGGAGAGACCATCGTGACGATTGTGACCTGTCTGGTCATTATGGGGGGGCTGATGTTTTTTATTAACAAGACGAAAGCCGGTCAGGCAATGTTAGCCGTATCCGAGGATAAGGGGGCTGCGCAGCTGATGGGTATCAATGTGGACGGAACCATTGCACTTACCTTTGCCATCGGATCCGGACTGGCTGCAGTGGCAGGCGTACTGTTATGTTCCGCATATCCTTCCCTGACACCTTATACCGGTTCTATGCCCGGTATCAAGGCTTTCGTAGCTGCCGTGTTCGGCGGTATCGGATCTGTTCCCGGCGCACTGGTAGGCGGTATTCTGCTCGGTATTATTGAAATCTTCGGCAAAGCCTATATTTCTTCCCAGATGGCGGATGCAATTGTTTTTGCAGTTTTGATCGTTGTGCTCCTGGTAAAACCTGCCGGTTTGTTTGGCAAGAATATTCAGGAAAAAGTATAAGGGAAGAGGCAGGTGTAGATTATGAAGAAATTATCGAATTCGAATAAGAAAATGAATAAAACCTTCCGGGATAACCTTATTACTTACGGCATGGTAATCGCAGCTTATGTGATCATGCAGATCCTGGTATCTGCCGGAAGTGTGAGCAGTCTGATCCAGGGACTGTTGGTACCTCTGTGTACTTATGCGATCCTTGCAGTATCCCTGAACCTGACCGTAGGTATTCTGGGCGAACTGAGCCTTGGTCATGCCGGATTTATGTGTATCGGTGCATTTACCAGTGCATTTTTCTCCAAAGTTATGGAGAATAGTGGAATGCCTTCCGGACTTCGCTTTTTCATTGCAATTTTGATCGGTGCCTTTTTTGCCGGCATTTTCGGACTGCTGATCGGCATTCCCGTACTTCGTCTGAAAGGTGACTATCTGGCCATCGTGACTCTGGCTTTCGGCGAGATTATTAAGAATCTGGTAAATATTCTGTTTGTAGGCCGGGATGAGAACGGTTTCCACATTTCCTTTACCAATACTATGGATCTGAATATGGCAGAGGACGGAGATGTTATTATCAAAGGTGCACAGGGCATTACCGGAACCCCACATGATTCCAGCTTTACGATCGGTATCGTATTGTTACTGATCACATTGTTCATTGTATTGAACCTGATCCATTCCAGAGACGGCCGTGCGATCATGGCTATCCGTGACAATACCATTGCAGCGGAATCCGTAGGTATCCATATTACCAAATATAAGCTGATGGCATTCTCCATCTCCGCAGCACTGGCAGGCGTGGCAGGTGTACTGTATGCACACAATCTGTCTACCCTGACCGCACTGCCCAAGAACTTTGGATATAATATGTCCATTATGATCCTGGTATTCGTGGTACTGGGTGGTATCGGCAACATCCGTGGTTCTATTATTGCGGCTGTGATCCTGACCCTGCTGCCGGAGCTGCTACGTGGTCTGAACGATTACCGTATGCTGATCTATTCCATCGTACTGATCGTAATGATGCTGTTCAACTGGGCTCCGAAATGTATTGAGTGGAGAGAAAAAGTGGCAGCCAGATTCAAGAAGTCTGTAAAAAAGGAGGCTGAATAATCATGGCATTATTAGAGGCAAAAAATTTAGGCATTTCTTTTGGCGGACTTCGCGCTGTAGATGATTTTAATATTAAGATTGAAAAAGGTGCTCTATACGGACTGATCGGTCCCAACGGTGCCGGTAAGACTACGGTATTTAACCTGCTGACCGGTGTGTATAAGCCCACAGAGGGTATTATTACCCTGGATGGCAACGATGTCACCGGCAAAAAGACCATTGAAATCAATCAGGCCGGCATCGCAAGAACTTTCCAGAATATCCGGCTGTTCAAGGATCTGTCTGTGATCGATAACGTAAAAGTAGGTCTGCATAATCATATGGGTTACAGTACTGTGACCGGTATTTTACGTCTGCCGAAATATTATAAAGTAGAAAAACAGATGACAGAAGAAGCCATGGAACTTCTGAAAGTGTTCGGACTGGCAGAGGAAGCGCAGACACTGGCTGACAATCTTCCTTATGGTAAGCAGAGAAAGCTGGAGATTGCCAGAGCACTGGCAACCAAACCCAAGCTGCTTCTGTTAGACGAGCCTGCTGCGGGCATGAACCCTAACGAGACACTGGAGCTGATGGATACTATCCGTTTTGTCAGAGAGCATTTTGATATGACGATCCTTCTGATTGAGCATGATATGAAGCTGGTAGGTGGAATCTGTGAGGAATTAACGGTTCTGAATTTTGGCCGTGTCCTGTGTCAGGGCAAGACCAGCGACGTGCTGAACAATCCGGAAGTCATCAAGGCTTATCTGGGTGAATAGGAGGATAACAGCTATGGCAATGTTAGAAGTAAATGATATAAAAGTATATTACGGCATGATACAGGCCATAAAAGGTGTGTCCTTCCACGTAGATGAGGGCGAGGTCATTGCATTGATCGGAGCCAACGGCGCCGGTAAGACAACGATCCTGCACACCGTATCCGGACTACTGACTCCGAAGGAAGGCACCATTACCTTTGAAGGACAGGATCTGGTGAAGATTCCCGGACATAAGATCGTATCCATGGGTATGGCACATGTACCGGAGGGCAGACGAGTATTTGCACAGCTTTCCGTATTACAGAATCTGATGATGGGGGCTTACACCAGAAAAGATAAAGAAGAGATCGCTCAGACCTTAGAGACAGTATTTGATCGTTTCCCTCGTTTAAAGGAACGTCAGAACCAGATGGCAGGTACCTTAAGTGGTGGCGAACAGCAGATGTTAGCCATGGGCAGAGCCTTAATGTCTCATCCGAAGATTATCCTGATGGATGAGCCTTCCATGGGCTTGTCCCCCATTTTTGTAAATGAGATCTTTGATATTATCCAGGAAGTAAGTAAGAGCGGTACCACGGTTCTGCTGGTAGAGCAGAATGCGAAGAAGGCATTGTCCATCGCAGACAGAGCTTACGTGCTGGAAACTGGTAAGATTGTTCTGGAAGGCAAGGCAAGCGACCTTCTGAATAATGATTCCATTAAGAAAGCATATTTGGGTGAATAACCTAAAAGATAAGTTGCTGTGGGTGGAAGCAGCAGAGACAGAAAGGTATGGTGATGGGGATGAGTAATGTAGTCATTACAATTGCAAGACAGTATGGAAGCGGAGGACGTACCATCGGAGAAATGCTGGCGAAGAAGCTGAACGTTCATTATTATGACAAGGAACTGATGAAGCTGGCCAGTGAGGACAGCGGTATTAACGAAGCGTTGTTCGTGAATGCGGATGAAAAGGTGAAAAACACTAAGCTATTCCATATTGCAAAGAAAGAATACCATGGAGAACTGATTCCTCCGGAAAGCGATGATTTTACCTCTACAGATAATCTGTTTAACTATCAGGCGAAGATTATCCGTGATCTGGCGAAGGAAGAGTCCTGTGTCATTATCGGTCGTTGTGCGGATTATGTCCTGAAGGATTATCCCAATGTACTCAGCGTATTTATTCATGCGCCGAAGGAATATTGTCTGGAAGGAGCTGCGAAGAAACATAGCATGAGCCCGAAGGAACTGGAGCGTTTTGTAGCGAAGACGGATAAGCACCGTGCGGAGTATTATAAGTACCATACCGGACGGGAATGGACAGACGCCAGGAACTACGATCTGTGCCTGGACAGTTCAAAACTGGGATATGAGAGATGCGTGGATGAGATCATTTCTTATATGAAGGTACGGTTCCCGGAGGAGTAAGGTCCGGCAAATTATATAATACGTTATTTCATTTCATGGAGTTGTAATAAAAAATTCCCCTGCAACAGGATTGTGCAGGGGAATTTTTTATTTGATCAATAGGATGATATCACACTGGTTATTTGTAGAAACGGAACACGCCGAACACGGTGCCGAGGATCTGACAGTCATCGACGATGATAGGATCCATGGTGTCATTCTCCGGCTGAAGACGGATATGTCCCTTTTCCCTATAGAAGGTCTTAACTGTAGCGGAATCATCGATCAGAGCAACAACAATCTCACCGTTATGAGCAGTGCTCTGAGAATGTACAAAGACACGATCTCCATTGAAGATACCGGCATTGATCATGGACTCTCCGCGAACGTTCAGGATGAAAGATTCTCCCTTGGGTACCACATCGGCGGGAACCGGGAAGTAATCCTGAATATTCTCCTCAGCGAGGATAGGCTGTCCGGCAGCAACATTGCCGATCACTGGGAGGCTGATCATCTCAGTACGTACCATCTGGAAGCTGTCATCACAGATCTCAATGGCACGGGGCTTGGTCGGGTCTCTGCGGATATAGCCGTTCTTCTCCAGGGTCTCCAGATGGGAATGCACGGAAGAAGTTGACTTCAGATTCACCGTCTCACAGATCTCACGGACTGTGGGGGGATAGCCTCTCTTCAAAATCTCATCCTTGATATAGTCTAATATTTCCTGCTGCTTGGCAGTGATCTTTCCATAGCCCATAAATGACCTCCGTAATTAATTGGTAAAGGTAAAACACCTGTTTTTGCTGATTTATATAAAGATTATAGCATAGCAAAAAGTAAAAAGCAAACATATATTCCAAAAATATGTTCGATTTATGACTTGACATCAGAATGCATGTTCGATATAATACAAGCAGAAAGAACAAATGTTCCCGAACAGATATTCTTATGTGAGGTGTGTTATGAGAGTACAGAAGAGCGTATACCGAATGACTGACAGAGAGTTAAGATTATATAAGAGACAGTTGAGAAGAAAACAGCAGATCCGCCGGAGGATCTTTACCATGATTGCCACGATCTGCGTGATTGTTTTCTGCGCAGTATCCTATCACGGAATCCGCTCTCTGGCTAGTTCCGGGGATGACCAGCTGAAGTTCAAATATTATACCCAGGTAACTGTTGCCTACGGTGAGACCCTATGGGATCTGTCCGACAATTATATCGATTATGAAGAGTATAAGGATAAGACGGAATATATCGAAGAGGTACAGAGCATTAATCATCTGGCAGAAGAAGATTCGATCAGAGCCGGACAGACCCTGATCGTGCCTTATTATTCTTGTGACTTTGTGAAGTGATAAGAAAATACACCGGATTACAATTTCTTTTTCTTTTCAAAAATTATCCCAACTATAGGAAGCAGGCGTAAAATCTTACGCATAATTTAGTTGAACCGCTTATGTGGCAGTTATCTGAAAGTTCAGCTGTCCGGCTGATCGTAATGTCTGTTGCTGTGTTCTCGCAGGTGAAAGGCATTGGCAGCCTGTCGGCGGCGTTGCTCTTCAAGGGCGGCGTAGTGCTTACGGGTAGTGTTCACATCCTTATGTCCCAGGACATCCGCTACCAGATAGATGTCTCCGGTCTCTTTGTAGAGTTCGGTGCCGTAGGTGCTGCGTAATTTATGGGGCGTGATTTTCTTTAGGGTGGTGACACGGGATGCATATTTTTTCACCAGATTCTCTACGGAGCGGACTGCCATACGACGGTTCTGAAGGGACAAAAACAGAGCGTTTTCATGTCCTTCTGTGGGAATGATGTGTTCCCGCTGTTCCAGATAATCTAAAAGTGCAGTTTCTACTTCCTCCCCGAAATAGACGATTGCTTCATAACCGCCTTTTCTGCGAATTTTGATGCCACCGTTATCGAAATCAACATCGTTAATATCCAGTCCGACACACTCCGATACACGGATACCGGTTCCCAACAGAAGCGTCAGGAGAGCAACGTCACGGAGTTTTGTCTTTTTATGATATTCCAGTTCTTTTTTGGTCAGCTTGGTGCCGGCCTCTACCTGATCCAACAGGATAGCCACTTCGTTGGGTTCCAACCGGATGATCTCTTTTTCATGGCGCTTCGGTAAGGGAACCAGTGCCGCAGTATTTTTCTCAATCTGTTCGTTCTGGAAGTAGTAATTATAAAAGCTTCGAAGAGCGGCCAGCTTTCTTGCCTTTCCCCGTTCCTCGTTCGTGATATTTTTCCCATCTTTCTGGTACAGGCTCATAAAATCCAGATATTCCTCAATATCCGTCCGCTGCACCATATCCAGAACGGCAAGCGGAAATTCTGTGATCACCATTTTATTGCAATAGCTGTTTTTTTCATGAAGGAACTCAAAAAAAAGCCGGATATCATAGGCATAAGCAAGTCTGGTTCTGGTGGAAGTATAAGGCTCAATTCCACGGAAAAAATCCTTACAGAAAGTGGGAAGGGTATCCAGAACCGCCCGGAGCTTTAAGATGTTATTCTTATTTTGTTCGTCATGGTAATTTTCTTCTTTAATGACTGCCAAAGTATTCTGACCAACCTTCCATATTTCCTCGCTGGATCGCTGTGAAAATACGATCCTTGACACCGGGATTTTCCCGATGGATCTGCTGTAATAATTCTTTGATGTATTCCCGTTTCGTATGTCCATCCGCAGGACAGGGGCTCTTGACTACCGGCACCTGATATTTGTTCACAAAACCAATGACCTCGGCTTCCCGCATATAGATCAGAGGTCTGATCACAGTCAGATCGGTCTTATCCAGATGTGTTACCGGGGAGAACGTATGCAGGCGTCCCTCGTAGAAGAGGGAAAGCAGCATGGTCTCCACCACATCATCCTCATGGTGAGCATAAGCAATCTTATTGCAGCCAGCAGCTTTGATAGCATCATTCAGAGCTCCTTTGCGCATCTTGGCGCAGAGAGAACAGGGATTGTCTTCCTTGCGGTCTTCAAATACGATCTTAGCGATTGAGGTTTCCACTACAGTGTAGGGAATCTCTCGGGAGGCACAGAGTGCACGGATCTCGTCAAGATCCAGATTTTGAAAGCCCAGATCAACGGTTACAGCGTGAATATTGAATTTTTTCGGATAAAATTTTCTTAATTCGTTGAGTGCCAGCAGGAGCGTAAGGCTGTCCTTGCCACCGGAGATCCCTATGGCAATGGTGTCACCGTCCTCGATCATATCATAATCATCTACAGCCTGTCTGACACGGCTGAGTACTTTTTGTAATGTCATGATGTTCTCCATTCGTTTCTTATTATCTATTTTATACTTGCAGGAATTCTTTTTCAACCAAAACGACAGATTTCTTCTTGTGATAAGGCCAAAATCATAGTATATTAAAATCAGTAAGTTTCACAGAAAGGTGTGGGTGTATGAAATACGACTTAAAAAATAACAAATATTTTCGGTGGGGATTGACGGCATTTTTAACCATTGCCGCCAGCCTTTGTTTTTACTATCTGTTATTCCATGGAAGCAGCATCAAGGCAGGCTTTCATATGATCACCGGGATTCTGATGCCGGTGGTGTTCGGACTGGTGACGGCATATCTGCTGACCCCTGTTCTTAATTTTATAGAAACCAAATTGTTATTCCCATTGTGCCGGAAAATGAAGGTGAAGGAGAGTAAGAGACGTAATTCTATTGTCCGTGGTATCGGTATCCTCATTACGGCGTTTTTGTTCGTGGCTTTGATCTACAGTCTGGTTGCCATGATGCTTTCCCAGATCGTTCCCAGTATTGTAAACATTGCATCTAATTTTGATACTTATATCAGTAACTTCACAAAATGGATCAACAAGATCATGGATGATAACCCGGAACTGGGCAGTCAGATTACACTTCTGATTGATAAGTACTCTGTAGAATTGGAAAACTGGTTAAATAATACTGTATTATCCAAGACAAGTCAGCTGATCATGACGGTATCTTTGAGTGTGATCAATATTTTGAAGGGCTTGTGGGATTTTATCATTGGTTTTATCATTTCCATTTATGTACTGGCAAGCAAGGAAAAGTTTGCCGGACAGGCGAAGAAAATGGCTTATGCGTTCTTCGAACAGAACTCAGCCAACCGTCTGATCAAGAGCTTTCGTTTTACCCACAGCACCTTTATTGGATTTATCGGTGGTAAGATTGTAGATTCTTTCATTATCGGATGTCTGTGCTTTATCGGAACCACCTTATTGCAGACCCCGTATGCGGCTCTGGTCAGCGTGATCGTGGGTGTGACCAATATTATTCCTTTCTTTGGTCCTTATCTGGGAGCGATTCCCAGTGCAATCCTGATCCTTGTGGTGGATCCGATGCATCCGTTAAATTGTGTTTATTTTGTTCTGTTCATTCTGGTATTACAACAGTTTGACGGTAATTTTCTGGGTCCTAAGATCCTGGGCAATTCCACAGGACTTACCGGCTTCTGGGTAATTTTCGCCATCACGGTATTCGGCGGATTGTTTGGAATCCTTGGTATGATTGTCGGTGTGCCTATTTTTGCGGTGATCTATGCAGCGATTAAGGCGGTAGTCAATACATTCCTTCGGAAAAAGGATCTGCCAATAGAGACTGTAAAGTATTCTTATCTGAAGAATATTGATGAGGAAGGGTTCCATCAGTTGGAATCCCAGCTGCAAAAGGATCATGAGATCAAAGATCAAGTTAATTTCGAACAGAATAAAAAAGATCAAGAGCAGAAAAACGTAGGAGAGAAGTAGACAGATGCGATTTGTAATACAGCGAGTACAGCATGCAGAGGTAAAGGTAGACGGAGAAACAACAGGCAGCATTGGCAAAGGATTTCTGGTGCTGATCGGTGTAGCTGAGACAGACACCAGAGAGATTGCCGACAAATTGATCAAGAAGCTTTTGGGGCTCCGCATTTTTGAAGATGCTCAGGGCAAGACCAATCTGGATCTGCATGCCGTGGACGGTGAATTATTGCTGGTGTCACAATTTACATTGTATGCAGATTGCAAAAAAGGCAATCGTCCTTCCTTTATCAAAGCCGGCAATCCGGATATGGCCAATGAATTATATGAATACATTATTGCCAGATGCCGTGAAAGCATCCGCACCGTAGAAAAAGGTATCTTTGGTGCTGATATGAAAGTGTCCCTGTTAAATGACGGACCTTTTACCATATTGCTGGATTCCGAGGAAATCTGCTAAAAGCAGCCATGAAAAGTGATTGAGGGTTATTTCTATACGGAACTATTCGTTAAACTGGACGTAGTTTAGCGAAAACAAAGGTAATTCGCCGGTATGTTTCTATTCCGACGAGGTAGTTGACAGCGCCCGACATTATTATCCCGTCGGAGGGCGCTTGAATGTCAACTATTTGCTAAATGGAAGTTTAACGAAAGCGTAGCGGTAGTTGGTGACACTAGAACCATGAAAGGAGATTGGGAGCGACTGACGGACACGGTTTAGGAAAGACAGCCTGAACGCCTGTAAGGCTGTCTTTACCCGTCGGACGGAAGGAACGACCTTTCGTAAGTCGCAACTCTTAGGTTCAGTTTCTAATATGCCCTTTCTAACCCCGTAGGGCGCAATAGTCTTGAGATGCTGTGTAAACAGCAAATCTCAAGACAGTATTGCGTTACTGTTTTGAGAAAGAGAGGAGCGTGTAAACAATGAGAGTGACAATGCATAGTGGTCGTGGAAGTGCGAAACACAATGACCATAATTCTGACGTGAAGAACGCAGAATGGGATAAGTCTAAGACTAAAGATAATTATATATGGACTTGCATGAACACCAATGAGAAAAGATATTCCGTTGAAGATGGAGAACTTGCTTTTTATGAAAGTTTCTATGGGAAAACGCTTGAGAAGCAAAATAAGCGTTACAAATCTAAAGGGCAATATGGCTATGTCCGTTCTATGAATGATTGGCTGAAGGCAAGGCAGCATCAGCCGAATGAGACAATTCTTCAGATAGGCGATATGGACGAACATGCAGACGGTGACACCCTGTGGAATGCAGCTGTAAAATTCATTAACTGGAAAAGTTCTGTTTACAACAGCAATTACAGGTGTATTTCCTTGGCTTTGCATGTGGATGAAGGCACGCCACATATCCATGTGCGTGAAGCCTGGTTCTCACATGATGCGGAAGGTCTTCCCGTTCCCGGAATTAAAGCCGGGCTTAGGGAAATGGGTGTCCCGCTTCCGGATGCGAACGCACCGGAGGGAAAGACTAACTACAGAAAAGCTGTAGTTGATGCTGAATGCCGTTCTAAGTGGCAGGAAATCTGTAAATCCATGGGTCTGACGATAGAGACGCAACCAAAGGAACGCTCTGTCGGACACATGGGAAAGGACGCTTATCATGCTTATGATGAGGCTATGAAGCGTTTAGAAGCTGAAAAGGCTAAATATAGCCTCGAAGCTGAAAAACGCCTTAAATCGCTTTCTGAAACGTCTGAACGCTTATCTGAGCGTGAAGATACTCTCCAAAGGCGTGAGCGCGAGTTGGGTCAGAAAGAGAAATATCTACAGTCCATGGAACTGAACCTTAACTCCGTGGTGTCTGAGCGTGTCGATAAGGTTCTACAGCGTAGACAGCAGGCTGACGCTGTAACAGAACGCTCTATGCGCCGTCCTATGCCTAAACAGTTGCAGGACGGCTTTTCCCTTTGAAAGGGTATTTTGCATTGCTGACTGTAGAATGATAGGGATTGAGGGTGAAACCCTCAATCCCTATTTTTATTCTTTCTTGCGTGTGAGGACGAAGTCCGAACTCGCCAGTCTTTATAAAAGTGTAATACAAATCCATTTTATCTGTATTATTCATTACACTTTATATGCATAAAAGTATTGACACAAAGTGTAAGAGATGTTACAGTTTAGTTGTGTGAAGTGGAATTGTATTCCACTAAAGAGGAATTGTATTCCACTTAAATCGTAATACAATTCCACAACAGAAACGGAAAAACCCGCATAGATTCTGGTTTTTTTCTAAATCCTCACATATTATATTTTATATTTATTTCTATTTATCTCTCTGAAAGCATTAACTATAAACTGTATTACATTTTAAATTTTGAAAGGAGTAACAATTTATGGGAAAAGTTATATCTAATACGGTAGTCGAATCAGTAACTCAAAGTGACGGTTCTGTACTAAAAACAACAAGAGAAACCACTGCAGAAATCATACCTAGCGACCAGGGTAAATACATAAAATTGTACACAAATGTATGGTGTGAATTTAATGATATACCAATAGGCTGGCGTCCTTTATTCTTGGAATTAGCCTGTAATATGCAGTATCCAGCGTTTCCTGATACTGCAAAAGTCGAAGATTTACAGTTGGTCAATACCATAGGTATATTTGGTGATAAAATCTGTAACCATTTAGGTATTAAGCGTAATAATATGCAGAAAGGTTTAAAAGCTTTATGCGATTGTAATGCAATTAAGCGTATAGACCGTGGTGTCTATCAAATCAATCCGTCCTATGCGGTGATTGGTGCATATAATTCTAAGGGTGCTAAAACAGTGCTTAACAATCTAAAAGCATCATTTGATTTTTTGAATGGAACAAGCGAAATAACTGTAGGCTACGATGAAGAAACAGACGATTGCGAGGATTAGATACTAAGGGCATGAAAAAACGAACCAACTATTCGTTAAACTTGTCTTTTGCGCATAGTTGGTTCGGCGTCTGCTATCGTAGTGAGGGCTGATTTGTTCCCTAACAGACCGGTATGTGTTGGCTCTGCATGGGCGGTACGCATGACGGTTGTAAAATGCGCTTGTTGGTGAAGTGTTGCTGTGGCACGGTTGGGGCTGGTCTGTTCTTGGTGTGTGTGGCATCACCTAGCCTTGACAGCATGAACCCGGAGCCTAGCCTTGACGGTGCCCGGGGAACGTTCCCGAAGTGCGTGGGCACGTGCCACGGACACAAGGCTGACACGGCTCCCCCTACTGTCAAGGCACACTGGCGTTTACGGTGATGCTTGTGGGTTGGACTGCGTTTGACATAGGGGATGTGTTGCGGTATGCTTTTGGTAAGGGTTTCTGTTGGTTCTTGCGCTGTGCTGTGACTTTGCATCCCTCAATGCATACGGCGCGTGGGTTCCCGGAAACATTCCTTGTGTATGGTGTTGTCGGTGACGACTGGCAACACTTTTTCTATGCCCTTTTTTGGATATTCTTCCTCTGCCGAAAATAGAATTTTTTGCAAGGTGGTTCTAAAGTGTTGCTATTGTCAAGTAGCCCTCCGGGCGGTTGGCTGTCGGAGAGGGTGGAAAATTTGTTCCACTCTCCTGCTTTTTTTCTTGGTTCGAACGTCCGAACGTGGCGCCACACGCAACGCTTTCTGTGGCGCCACCGCATTCCCGGGTGCTCTTTTTCCGTGGTTCTCTGGCGGCGGATACCGTGATTCTTCCTTGTTTCCGTTTCCGAAAGGAAATCCTTGGCTCCGCCGTGGAAGGCACCCCTAAAGGGGTTCAGAAGCGCTACGCACGGCTTTCCAATCTGCTCTGTGGCTTATCATGTCACCAACTATGTTTCAGGCTCTCACCCGCAAAAGACGTATTTTTCGCACAGTTGCTAAACGCTCACGGGGAAGTAAATTCCCCTGGCGCATCAACTCTGTTCGTCCTTGATAGTCAGATATTTTTATTTATGACTGTCACTCTTTCGATTCCAGTGTTCGGACGGAGTAACAGTCACTACTGGTTGTAATCTCTGTCTATCTGCGTCCTCACGACGGTCTGCGCTTGGTATCCCATACCAATGCTCAACGTGCGAAAAATAGAGCCCCTTTTGCGCATAGTTGGTTCGGTGTCCCCTATCCCAGTGAGGGCTGGTTTGTTCCGTCTCAATTTGTCACAGAAGTTGTCTTGTCACAGGTATTTGTCACAATGTTGTCACAACAAAAAATCCAGTAAAATCAATACATTGAACCACTTTGTCACATGTCACATAAGTTGCCTAGGGGTAATACTAACCCTAGGCAAGCTGAGCAATCATATTTTTTTGTCACAGAAGTTATCTTGTCACAGCTATTTGTCACAACGCTGTCACAATAAAAAATACCGTAAAATCAATAGCTTGAACCACTTTGTCACTCGTCACAGAAGTTCCCTAGAGGTAATACTGACTCTAGGGAACGTATTTTTATATATTTATGCTTCCGTCTTACCTTGACAGCATGAACCCAGAGCCGAGCCTTGAGCGCCCGAGGGCGTGCCCCACTTCGCTTACGGGCACTGCCCCACGAACGCAGGCTACCACGGCTCTCCCTACTGTCAAGGCACGCTTGCGCTTACGACGTCGCATTGTTGACTTTTTTTTATGGCATAAGCTATATTTATTTTACTGGGAGACAGAACAGAGGGAAGAAAGACACCAAACCTGGGGTGTTAATCTTCTCTCTGTTCGCGTTAAAAGGCTTGTAAGGGGCTTTTATCCGTTTCCGAAAGGGAAACCTTAGCTTCACCGTGGAAGGCACCCCTAAAGGGGTTCAGAAGCGTTACGCACGGTTCCCAATCTGCTCTATGGCTTATCGTAGTAAGGGCTGATTTGTTCCTTAACAGACCGGAATGTGTTGGCTCTGCATGGGCGGTACACATTCCGGTTGAAAAATGTTGAAGTTATCTATTCGCATAATCAATCAAAATCTTTTTGCAATTACTGCAACGATAAGCTTCACAATGAGGGATTCCGCCTGAACCTTTACTCAATTCCAGATCGTCCGATTTTTTAATGCGAAAAACTTTTGTCAGATTATCAACTGCAAAAGTAATGTCTCGTGAGCTCATTAGGTATCCTCTTATCATTTCTTCACCACAATATGGACATTTCATGCTGCTTTACCTCCTATAAATTCCGATTTTTCATTCACTGTGACTTCTCGATAAACAGGAAGTTGTCACTTTGAAGAATATAATGGGTTGGCTTCTCTGGTTTTATCTCCATATATAAGCTTCAATTCCTCAAAGGCAATCTTCACTGTTTCGGGAACATCAACGTGAGCAATAAAGTTTTTTCCATTAGGACCATATCCATTCTCATCATCTGTAAGCCTTGGGATTTCTCCCATAAGTAAGTTAACATATCTGTCTATCGTCCACATTCCATGAATCTCTTTTTCGTAACACAATTCTTCACCAGCACTCAACACATTTACCATATATGTAGCATAATTGATAATCACAATGTCTTCTTGTACATATTTTTTTAATCCCGCAGCCATGCGTCTTTGCATGGACGCATCCTGACTCAAAATAATACTTTTAAATCCGATATTTTTCTCTCGCAATAAATCCAGAAGATATGTTATATTGTTCCCGCAATTCGTAGACTGCGTTTCAAGATAATCTGCCTTACATCCGTATAAAGTTTTAAGATATCTTTGAAAGATTTCCGCTTCAGGTAAATCTCTTGTTTCAATTTCGGGATATTCCTGATGAATGATCTGACGCAATGTTTCGGTCGTATGCCCAGCCCCACCAACGATAATGTATTTTTTTGCAATCTTATTTTTTATTGCTTCTGCCAGAACATCTCCTCCGGCAAGTACACTTCCTCCAAATAAAACCATTACATCTGCCTGACGAATCCCATAGTATTCAAGCAATTTTTCCTGGCTCAATTCATTTATATCTCTTATTCCACAAAATTTTCCAAGAATATTTATATTATTAGCAGTTTTCAAATTTATTTTAACCTCCAATTCCGATTTTCTCAATTCTCCAAACTTGAAGTTATCGAAGAGCATCCCCTAATTGCAACAAGCCACTACGGATACTTTCTCCAGCTCCACCAACAGCCTGCGCTATAATGATTGCGGCAACTATAATTGCCACTGCGACAATAATCTTTCCAATCAAATATTGATATTCTTTCATTTTGATTACCTCCATCTACAAGTATCGATTTTCTCAATTTTCAAAACTGGAATTTATGCCTTTCTCTTAAGTGATTTAAATAATAATCCACTCACAATCAACATCAGCACAGCCTGAACATCTGAAGCAATCAACTGTCCTATTGCAGCTACAGGAATAGGTTGCAATGGCCATGGTTCAACAAATGAAGCAAGGCAAGCCCTAAAAACCCAAACCACTGTAAGAAAGAAATAAAAGTAGATTACTTCCCGATTCATTGCCAATGCTCTTTTGCCTAGCATGATAAGCAGCACACTTAATCCAAACAGCAATAATGAAAAGCAGTAATTGGTGTAATCAATCCCTACTATAAGATTCTCATACTGCATTGGAAGATAGTCATACCATTGAAACATCCATGGAACAAAGAAATGCCATAGTCCAACCAAAGCGCTAATTACAACTGTAATAAAATATAAGATGCGTATTCCTTTTTTCAAAACAATCCTCCTACATACTTGAAGTTGTCAGTCCTTCTTGTTCTTTTCAATAGCATTAATAGTGCAAGCAAAACCTGTAATCATTGAAAGTAGTATTGCTCCACCCATTGCTTCGTTCATTCCAGCACCAAAGAAAAAACCGGCCAACGCTGCAATTACCATAAGAATGATTGAAATGATTACTCTCATAATATATACCTCCATAAATAAGAAGTTATCGTTTTACTTTTGTTGTATCTTAGCCAAAATACTTTCTATTACAAGTGTTACTGTTATAAAGGCTCCTACAAGGGTATAGTAGTTTAAGCCATACATCAATGGCAAAAGAGAAATAACTACCGTAATAATGGAAAGGACAAACAATGCTTTGAGAACACCTTTCTTCTTCAATGAAAACAATGAAAGTAAGAAGATGGCAACAGTAAGTGTGGCTGTAATAAGTGGAGCAAAATTTGCATAGCCAAACGGTGTAAGGCTAAAGTATGAGAATGTTTCTTTTACTCTTTCTGTTGGAGATGTTGCAAAAATACAAACTGCTCCCAAGGGTAATAATTCTAACACTATTGTTAAAGCTGGCAAAACCGCTAAGCAGACTTTCTTCATGTTGTATATCTCCTTTACAAACTTCGATTTCTCAGTTTCAAAAATTGGCATTTATCGTCTTGTTCCATTCTTATCAAAATTCTTTTTTAATGCTATTTCTGTTGGGAGAATAGACCCAATTAAAGGAATAAGTTGAACACCACAGATAATTCCTCCTATACTCCCAACACAATCTTCATTTTTTCCAATCACTAAAAGCATGAATATTACTGTTATCGGCAACATAACCATTCCACAGACATACCAGACTTTACCACAATATTTATGAGCAAATTCCCATGTGTCTTTGTTCTTCATAGACATCGAAGTCCGATATCCAAATACTGAATTTATTTCCTTTGGAGCCTTTTTCATAAAATATCTTCCAAAACCAATCATCGTAAATGGAAGAAGCAAATCCATAATCAACATAAAAATCCAAAACCCCATTGTAAACCTCCTTTACTACAACTTCCGATTTGTTAAGCTATCTATATAATATACAATATCATCTCGCTCTGATTATTACAATACCGACCGCCCTCGTTAGTTTTCAGGTCTAACGAAAGTGGTCGGTACATAAAAAAGCATTATTATTTTATTCCGCTGCTTCCATAAAGTAAATTCGGGAGGAAAAATCCGGGAACAGTCTGGTGTCGGAATTATATCCGGTACCGGCGAAAGCGGGTTTCAGGGCAATACCCGCACGCATCAGGGTATCTCCGTAAGCAGTCAGGTCTTCTTTTTCGCCATCCATATTCACGAATCGCGAAAGAATCTCCTGCAATGCAGATCCCTGCTTGATATGAACCGGAGAAACGGTGTTCACAAGGTCTCCGAAGTCTTTCAGATTGTATTTGATATTCCTGCCGTAGAAATGATATTTCACATCCGGAAGTAACCCCATCGGGCGATACCAGTCATGGGACTGGTTCGGAACTGCCAGGCGTCGGAAGAACAGCCCCACTGCTCTTCTGCCATCCGGGGACACGCAGGTCCAGGATAAGGTTTCCGAGTCGGAATCCTCGTTTTCTGTTCCACGGTAAAAGGTTCCAAACTGGAAAACATCCCGCCATTTTTTATAAAGTGCAATCTGCTCCCGGATTGCGTTGAGGTCACTTCCGGACAGATCCTTTAAATTACATTCATATCCTAAGACACCGAAGGAAGCCACCTGAAAACGGGTCTCAAGGGGCGTGATCCTTAAGGTCTGATGATTTGGACAGGATGACACATGGGCTGTAAATACAGATAAGGGATATCCATAGCTGTAACTGTTCTGAATGCCGGTACGGCACAGTGCGTCAGTATTATCACTCGCCCAGATCTGCGGGAAATAACTTAATATTCCCAGATCAAAACGATTTCCACCTGAACTGCAGCCTTCAAACAAAATCTCAGGGAAACGTGCGGTCAGTTCATTCATAATGTGATACAGCCCCAGTACATAACGATGTGCCGTCTCTCCCTGTTTCGCAGCCGGCAGATAAGGGGAATAAATATCACTGAAATTACGGTTCATATCCCATTTCACATAACGGATGTCTCCGGAGGAAAATACCTTCGTCATGGAATCTATTACATATTGTTGTACTTCGGGATTGCACAGATCCAAAAGGCGCTGATTGCGCCCCTCGGAGTGGGGATGTCCCGGAATCGTCATTGTCCAGTCGGGATGTTCTCGATAGAGACGGCTGTTCTCACTGATCATCTCCGGCTCTACCCAGAGACCGAAATCCACCCCTAAGGCTTTGATTTTTTTACTGAGGGAAGCTATTCCTCCGGGCAGCTTCTTCGGATCCGGTTCCCAGTCTCCCAGGGAGGAAGTATCGTCATTCCGCCCGGAAAACCA
>CAKSAM010000010.1 GCA_934436245.1 uncultured Acetatifactor sp. | reverse complement strand
GAAGCGCCCCTCCATGAAATGAATTTTCGAACGAAGAGAGAAAATTTATGAATGGCAGGGCAAAGTTGTTTGAGGAGGCCGGTGCGAGGACGCTTGCGTACAGAGCACTATATGACAAATTCTATTAGCGAAGCGCCCCTCCATGAAATGAATTTTCGAACGAAGAGAGAAAATTTATGAATGGCAGGGCAAAGTTGTTTGAGGAGACCGCAATATTTTACGGTAGAAGAGCAATTCTTTCACTAGACTAGCATCCGGAAGTATGCTAGTATACATACGTAAATCGCAACAGACAAGCCTGTAATGGCGGAATGGAGGAGACAATGAAGAATTTAGAACTGCAAAAGCGTGCCAATGATGTCCGCAAGGGCATTGTGACCGCAGTTCACGGTGCAAAAGCGGGACATCCCGGTGGATCCCTGTCAGCTGCAGATATTTTTACTTTTTTATATTTCGAGGAAATGAACATTGATCCGAAGAACCCCGATATGGAGGAACGTGACAGATTTGTATTGTCCAAGGGTCACACAGCTCCCGGACTCTATTCCGCACTGGCTTACAGAGGATATTTCCCGGTAGAGGATCTGCCCACACTACGTCATCTGGGATCTTACCTTCAGGGACATCCCTGCATTCATATCCCCGGTGTAGACATGTCTTCCGGATCCCTGGGACAGGGTATCTCAGCAGCTGTAGGTATGGCACTGGGTGCAAAGATGGAGAATCGTGATTTCCGTGTATACACGCTGCTGGGTGATGGTGAGATCGAGGAAGGACAGGTATGGGAGGCAGCAATGTTCGCAGGCTTCCGTAAGCTGGACAACCTGTGTGTTATGGTAGATAACAACAACCTGCAGATCGATGGACCTATTGACCAGGTATGTTCTCCTTATCCTATCGATAAGAAGTTCGAGGCATTCAATTTCCATGTGATCAATGCCGATGCCCATGATTTTGATGCGATCCGTGCAGCATTCAAGGAAGCAAGAGAGACCAAGGGCATGCCTACCTGTATCGTATTCCACAGCCTGAAGGGTAAGGGTGTATCCTTCATGGAGAACAATGTGGACTGGCATGGCAAGGCTCCAAATGATGAGGAGTACGCAGTGGCAATGGCAGATCTTGATAAGATCGAAAAAGAATTAGAGAAAGCAGGTGAGCAGTAATGGCAGAGAATACCGTGAAAAAGATTGCAACCAGAGAAAGCTATGGTAACTCCCTGAAGGAGCTGGCAGAAGAATTCCCCAATCTGGTCGTATTGGATGCCGACCTGGCAGCAGCTACCAAGACCGGAATTTTCCGTAAGGCATATCCCGATCGTCACATTGACTGTGGTATCGCAGAGTCCAACATGATGGGAGTGGCAGCAGGACTGTCCTTGGTAGGCAAGATTCCTTTCGTAAGCTCTTTCGCAATGTTCGCAGCAGGACGTGCTTTTGAACAGGTGCGTAACTCCATCGGATACCCTCATCTGAATGTCAAGATCGGTGCGACCCATGCAGGTATCACTGTAGGCGAGGACGGTGCTACCCACCAGTGTAACGAGGATATTGCTCTGATGCGCACCATCCCCGGCATGGTAGTAATGTGCCCTTCTGATGATGTGGAAGCAAGAGCCGCTGTACGTGCCGCTCTGGAATATGAAGGACCTGTATACATCCGTTTCGGACGTGCCGCAGTACCCGTGATCAACGATCATCCCGGTTATCATTTCGAAATCGGTAAGGGAACCGTAGTACGTGAAGGTAAGGATGTCACCATCGTAGCCACCGGCATCTGCGTAGATTCCGCTCTGGGTGCAGCCAAGATGCTGGAAGAGGAAGGCATCAGTGCAGAGGTTGTCAATATCTGCACCATCAAGCCTTTGGACGAAGAGATCATCATTAACAGTGCGAAGAAGACCGGTAAGGTAGTGACTGTGGAAGAACATTCCGTCATCGGTGGACTGGGAAGCGCTGTCTGCGACTGCCTGTGTGCACATCATCCCGTACCTGTGAAGAAGGTCGGTATGCAGGATGTCTTCGGTGAGTCCGGTTCCGCAGCTGCTCTGGTAGAGAAGTACGGCCTGGATGCCAAGGGCGTTTACAAATCTGTGAAAGAGTTCCTGTAAGAAACAGGCAAAATAGAGAATAAAAGAAGCTGTCAGCGATGTGAAAACAGAGACTGGCAGCTTTTTTTGCAGTATGATATGATAGAAAAATAAGTGAAAGAGACAGGTAGGGAAGGGCATTACCATGAAATACGCAGTGATCGGAGCCGGTGGAGCGGAGAAATTCCGGGATTCTATATGAGCAAGGCGGAGAGGTTGAAAAAATTCCCTGTAACAGAGGAAGAGATGGAGAGACAAATGACAAAGAGAGAAAAAACGGTATTTTTCATACTATGTCTGGTTGCCTTGGGACAACAACTGATCAATGTACTTATTAATTTTGATGCGGATACTGCCTATGCGCTGACAATGTCATATCGTATGACCCTGGGAGACAGAATGATCATCGACATGTGGGAGCCTCATCAGACTTCCGCCTTTTTGTTGGCGGCATTGATCAAAGGATACCGGTTTTTGACAAACAGCACTACAGGAATCGTTTTATTTGCCAACATCATGGGTGTCGTGATAAATCTGCTGGTGGTATTCATCATTTATAAGGTGTTTAAGAACAGTATGGATTCCCTGCTGCTGGCAATGCTGTGCCTGTTTCTGGTGGTCATCAGGCCCAAGGGATGTCTTTTGCCTGAGTTTTCCAACATGCAGTTCTGGTTTCTGATGCTGCTTTTTGTATGCCTTGTACAATATTTTGACAGGGGAAGAAAATTATACTGGCTCCTTTTGGCAAGCCTATGTCTTTGCCTGGAGATTATTTCTTATCCGTCCTGCCTTGTTATTTATTTAGGTGTGCTTATTATTTTCTGGCTATATTCAGACAGAAAAATGCATGATATCCTGTGCTTTTCCGTAGCCTGTTTTGTGCAGGGCGTGTTGTACCTGGCATATTTTCTGACACGTATGGGATATGCGGAATTCATGGACAATATCAGCAATATTTTGTCCGGAGACAGTGCACATACGGGATTCTATTTCCGGACTTCCTTTTTTGCACCGCTGGGGACAGCAGCGGTCTGGCTGGCGGCCTGCCTGGTACTTTCCCTGATTGTGACATTTGCAGAGCGGAAAGTGAAAAAGAGAGAACCGTCCGCTAAAAAAGAGATTTGGTATTGGGTGTTCCAAAGGTTCTTTCTCATAGCACTGATTACCTACGGCATTGCGAAAATCGTGAGAAAAATCTGGCTGGAAAATACCATGCGTTCCTGGTGGCTTACCCTGAGCGCATTATACCTGGTGGCCTTTGGCGTGGCATGGTATGGATTGAAATATTGCTCAGAGCAGGAGAAGAGGCAGACGGTGATCGGTTATATCCTTTCCGCAGGGGCACTTTTGGCGGTGATCACGCTGACGAATCTGGACTTCCTCAGTGCTGCCGGTTACATGATTCCGGCGGTCATGGTATCCTATGTGCCCATCTATAAACTGATAGAAAGACAGGAAAGCAATCACTCCCGTTTGTGGAGAATGCGGGGATTTCTTCTGTTGTTTCTTGTAATTTCTGTCACCACAAGTATTGATGCCATAGATTGTAGGGGCATTGTGAAAAAAGGCCCGGCACTTGGTGTTGTTACAACATATATGGATGCTTTAAAGATGAATACCAGCGTGGAACGATGGAAGGATTATGTGCATCCCGGTGACAGCCTGCTGGTCGTTGGAGGCGGCGGTTTAAACACGGTAGAATATATGTATGAGGATACGGTGATCAGCATGCATTCCGTAATGTGTGATCCCACATATAACGAAACCCTGCTAAAATACTGGGAAAAACATCCGGAGAGGTATCCGGATGTCATAGCTGTGGAATCCTGGTACGGGGATCTGCGCATGGAGGAAGATGACTGGATCATGCAATGGATCGAAAAGGAATATCAGCCATCCGGTTGCGATGATACTGATTTTTGGAGATTCTATCGAAAAGATCTATAAGGATATAGTTGATGGAGGAAATATGGAGCAACAGAAAAAGACAGTAAGTGTGGCGGCATTGCCGCAGGTGCGGGTATTGGGCCGGACCACAGGAAAAGATGTGATCAATCTGTTCTGGACCGGCAGTGGTATCGAATTTATTTATACCGGCAGTGAATTGTGGCTGGAAATAAATGTGGATTATGACACGATGGAGCCCTGGCTGGCAGTAGAGCTAAACGGTGCACAGATCAGCCGTTTCCCGGTCAATAAAGGGAAAAATGAGGTATGTCTGTTCCGGGGAATGACGACAGGAAAGCCGAAGCATGTACGGATCCTGAAGGAAGTACAGGCCATGCATCAGGACCCGGTGCATATGGTACAGATTCTGGGTCTGCAATATGCGGATGGGGAGTTTTTACCGTTGCCGGAACCGAAATATCGCCTGGAATTCGTCGGGGACAGTATCACCAGTGGTGAGGGCACTGTGGGGGCAAAAGGAGAGGAAGACTGGATCAGTGCTTTTTTCTCTGCGGAGAATACGTATCCCCGCATGGTGGCGGATGCACTTTCAGCAGAATACCGCGTGGTGTCACAGAGCGGCTGGGGAATCGTCACCAGCTGGGACGGTATTACAGAGAACAAGATTCCACCCTTTTACACACAGGTCTGCGGTCTGCTTACCGGGGAGCGGAATGCTTCTCTGGGAGCACTGGAGGCGTATGATTTCAAGGCATGGCAGCCGGACGCAGTGATCATTAATCTGGGAACCAACGATGCCACGGCGATCCAGTCCGCAGCGGAATTGGGGAAAGAATGGGCAGGAACCCGGGATATAAAAGAAGTTGAAGAGCTTCTGACCCAGGCAATTTGCGATTTCCTGAAAGTTGTGCGTGGATGCAATCCCAAAGCACACATCATCTGGGGGTACGGTATGTTGGGAGAAAGCTTCCTGCCTGTCATCCGTGAAGCCGTGGAGACCTATGCAGAACAGACTGCCGATGCCCGGATCCACTTTTTGCAACTCCCCGACACCACACCGGACACCGTGGGCAGCCGCCTTCATCCCGGTGTCAGAGCACATCAGAATGTGGCACGAATATTGGAAAATTATCTGCGAGAAAAATTATCATAAACAGACTTTATAAAATCTTAAGAAATATGTGACGAAAAATGTGACAACTCCGGGGTATATTGGGACTCAAAGAAAACAATCAACTTTGAGGGGGTTACCAACATGACACAGGAGAGTCGCTCCAACGGAGAGTTACATCTGGAAATGACACAGATGCGGAGAAATCCGTATCTGGTGGAATACAGTGCCGGGAAAAATACCGTCAGACCTGCAAGGCAGGGACAGGAGAAGCTGTGGGTGGTGCCGGAGAATCCCCGTGCAGGCAGACGACAGGCCAGAGAAGAGAGGCAGCGTCGCCGCAGACAGGCAAAAATCCGAAGATATATCAGAATCTCGATGTTGTGTGCCTGCATTCTGGTGGGGATCGTTGTACTGAAAAATCTTCTGAAATTGCCTGCCGGCACTGCAGAAGCCAGTACGCCCATGGAAGCTGCCGCAGATACTGTGCAACAGAGTCTAAAACAGCTGGAAGAGACGGCAGGAACCAGAATTCAGGGACTTCCTGTGGATGTGTACGCAGTACATCCCAGTTGGACAGAAGATTTTCTCACGGTAAATGAATATTCCAGACCGGGAGTCCCCCTGACGGAAGTCAAGAACATATTCGTACACTATACCGCCAATCCCGGTACCAGTGCAGCCCAGAACCGCAGCTACTTTGAACAACTGAAAGATAATCATGAACGCAGTGCCAGCGCCCATTTCATCATTGGATATGACGGGGAAATTCTTCAGTGTGTTCCTCTGGATGAGATTGCCTATGCGGTGCAGACCCGCAATGAAGATTCGATTTCCATTGAATGCTGTTACAAGGCGGACAACGGACAGTTTACGCAGGAGACTTATGATTCCCTGGTCAAGCTGTTGAGATGGCTGATCGATGCATATGAACTGGAACCGGATGATATTCTCCGCCACTATGACTGTGGCGGCAAAAAATGCCCCATTTATTATACAGAGCATGAAGATGCCTGGATCCGGTTGAAAGAAGATGTTAAAAATCTATAGAGAACTGTATGATCACAAAAAGACGAGGAGAGGAACGTTTTCGGAAAGAAAGGGTTCCTCTTAGTTTATCTTGTTTTAAGAATACAAGTTTGTTAGAATAGATGCATACGGAATACGATTTCTTATTCCTAAAAAAAGTGCTACAGACAAGGCTCTGTGGGGCAGAAATGAGGAGTATCATGAATATTTTATCACCTTCAATTCTTTCGGCGGATTTCTGGAAGCTGGGAGAGGATATCAAAGCTGTGGAAGAAGCCGGAGTGCCCTGGCTGCATGTGGATGTGATGGACGGACTGTTCGTGCCGTCGATTTCCTACGGTATGCCGGTCTTAAAGGCTGTCAGACCGCATACCGATATGTTCCTGGACGTGCATCTGATGATCGAAAAACCGGAGCGCTACGTGGAAGAGTTCGCTGCCTGCGGTGCGGATCTGGTGAATTTCCATCTGGAGGCCACGGAAGATGCGAAGGGCTGCATTGACAAAATCCGTGCCACCGACAAAAAAGTCGGCATCACCATCAAACCAGCCACACCGGCAGAGGCCGTGGAGCCCTATCTGGAACTGGTGGATATGGTGCTGGTCATGACTGTGGAGCCCGGATTCGGCGGACAGAAGCTGATTCCGGAATGTCTGGACAAGGTACAGGTGATCCGGAAAATGATCGCAGATAAGGGATTATCTACCGATCTGGAAGTAGACGGTGGCATTAACCTGGACAATGTAACGCTTGCCATGGAAAAAGGAGCCAATGTCATTGTAGCCGGTTCCGCTGTATTTAAGGATGACATCGCAGCCAATGCGAAGGCTTTCCTCACGAAGATGCAGTAACATTGCCATAGCCGGATCAAGCTACAGAGCATCCGATACTGGAAAATTGTGGCACAGACAGAAAGGCCGGTCACTAAGCCGGAAGACGAAAAACAGGGAGGAACGAAGGATGGAACTACAGATACTGCATGCAATTCAGGAAATCCATCAGGAATGTCTGACAGAGATTCTGCGGTTTTTCACAACCATAGGAGAGAGCGGAGCTGTCTGGATCGCAATTGCAATCGTACTGGCATGCATTCCAAGAACCCGGAAATGTGGGCTGACCATGATGGCCGCCATGGCGATTACGTACCTGCTGGGCAATTTATTCCTGAAAAATACAATCGCAAGACCCCGTCCCTGTGCGGTGGACTCCAGCGTGACATTAAAGATCCCGTTCCCTTCGGAATATTCTTTCCCCTCAGGGCATACCTCCAACGGATTTGCAGCAGCAGTGACGATTTTCAGCTATTATCGCAAAGCAGGAATCCTAAGTCTGGTCATGGCGGCAGTCATTGCTTTTTCCAGGATGTATTTCTTTGTGCATTATCCTACAGATATCCTGGGTGGAATGGTACTGGGAACATTGGATGCACTACTGGCAGTTTACATAGTAAAGCGTCTGGAAGGCCGGGCGGATGCGAAGACCGTATCTGACAACGATAAAACAGGACACAAGCAGGAAAAGTAGCACCATGGAAGCAGGAACCTGACAGAAAACGGTATGGACAGAAAGGCAGAAATCTTGATGAATAGTAAAACGTTATGGAATGATAACTGGTATTTTGCCAAAACAGCATTAGATGTAACATGGGAAGACAGAGCACTCTGGGAGCAGGGAATGCAGTCCGTGGATCTGCCCCATGACTGGCTCATTTATGATACGAAGAATCTCTATGAAGACAGTATCGGCTGGTATCGGAAAAGATTTGTGTATTCCGCATCCGGAACAAAGTGTGACAAGAGTGTCATTTTACGTTTTGAGGGCGTTTACATGGATTCTTCTATCTATGTAAACGGAGTGTACCTTGGTGACTGGAAATACGGCTACTCCACCTTTGACTGGGACATTACGGATCATCTGCGTGAAGGTGAAAATGAAGTTGTTCTCCGGGTAACCTTTCAGGCACCCAACAGCAGATGGTACAGCGGGGCCGGAATCTACCGCAATGTGTGGATGATCTGCCTGCCCAAGACCCATATCCCTCTGGATGGTATTTATACTTCTTCCGTGGAGACGGAAAAAGGCTATGATCTGACCATTGATACGGAATTGGAATGGGGAACGGCTGGCGGAAACTATGCACTGGAATATTGTCTGCATTATACTGGAGACAGTAAAAGCTCCGCAGAAACAGCAAGCAGGGAGATTTTCCGGGTAAAACAGCCCCTTAACGGTGGACAGGAGAAGGCATCTGTGACGATTCCTGTGGATAATCCGAGGAAATGGGACATTACGGATCCTTACTTGTATGATCTGCAGGTATGCCTGTGGAGAGACACGCTGCGGGAAAACGGTAGTGCGGAGACGACCGGTAACAGTGCATCACAGAGAACAGAACAACAACCGGTGCAGGAGACCAACAGCCGGGAACTATGTCAGGAAGAACATCTTCGCATCGGTTTTCGTACCGTGCAGTTTGAGCCTGACAGAGGCTTTTTACTAAACGGCAGAAAAGTACGCCTGAACGGTGCCTGTGATCACCATGATCTCGGAGCACTGGGAGCGGCTTTTCATAAGGAAGCCATGCGTCGGAAATTCGAACTTATGCGATCCATGGGTGTCAATGCTGTGCGGACTTCCCATAATATGCCTGCAGTGGAATTGATGGAGCTGGCAGACGAGATGGGCTTTTTGATCCTGTCCGAAGCCTTTGATATGTGGGAGATGGCGAAAAATCCTTACGATTATGCCAGATTTTTCAAAGATTGGATGGAGAAGGATGTGCGCAGCTGGATCCGCAGGGACCGCAATCATCCTTCCATTATCATGTGGAGCATCGGTAATGAGATCCCGGATACCCATGCGGATGCCCACGGACAGGAGATCACCCGAAGCCTTCTTGCAGCAGTCAGAAAGTGGGACTATCGTAATGTGGCACCGGTGACCATCGGCTCCAACTATATGCCCTGGGAAAATGCCCAGAAATGTGCGGATATCGTGAAAGTAGCGGGCTATAATTACGCTGAAAAATATTATGAGGAACATCATGAAAAGCATCCGGACTGGATCATTTACGGAAGTGAGACTTCCTCCGTGGTGCAGAGCCGCGGTGTGTATCATTTCCCTCTGGAGCGTGCAACCCTGATCGAGGCGGATGAGCAGTGCTCAGCCCTAGGAAACAGTACCACCAGCTGGGCAGCAAAAAATACAGAATACTGTATCATTATGGATAGAGATACTCCCTATTCCTGTGGTCAGTTCATCTGGACAGCGATTGACTATATCGGTGAGCCGACTCCCTATCAGACGAAAAACAGCTATTTCGGACAGATGGACACGGCAGGCTTCCCCAAGGATTCTTACTACGTCTTCCGTGCGGAGTGGACGGATGTGAAAAAAGATCCCATGGTCCATGTATATCCCTATTGGGATTTTAACCCGGGACAACAGGTAGATGTGAGGATCACCAGTAATGCCCCGGAGGTGGAGCTATTCGTAAACGGAGTGTCACAGGGAAAACAGCAGATCGACCATCAGAAGGGAACAGTATTACAGCCTTCCTGGAAAGTACCGTATGTACCCGGCAGTATCTGTGCCGTGGCTTATGACGAGACCGGCAGGGAAATCGCCAGACAGGAGAGACATTCCTTCGGCAACACAGATCACTATGTAGTAAAAGCGAATAAAACGACTCTGCAGGCTGATGGCGAGGACATGATCTTCATAGAAATCTCAGCAGAGGACCGGGATGGACACCCCGTGGAAAATGCCTCTGATTATGTGAGAGTGACTGTGGAAGGAGCCGGACGTCTCGTAGGTCTGGACAATGGTGACAGCACCGATTACGATGCTTACAAGGGAACCGTGCGCAAACTGTTTCAGGGAAAACTGCTGGCTATGATCGCAGCAAAAACCATCCCCGGAGAGATCCGTGTTACTGTGGAGGACGCATGGACAGCCATGGTGAGCACGATTGGTGAAACCGGCGCCGGAACAGCCACGGCAGTAGTCGGGACTCCGGACAATACGGCAGCAGCTTGGCACCGCACGGCGACAGTGACGCTTCATGCTGTTGAAGCACCGATCCGTCCCGGCATCTGTGCAACGGAAGAGAACAGAGAATATCCGCCTGCCTTCGTGACATCCGGATTCGTGCCGGTACGAAAGCTGGAACTGAGCGCAGTCGCAACGACATTGACACCGGAGAAGCCTTCCCTATTGCTGCATACCCGTATCTATCCCATGGAAGCCACCGACCGCAGACTTCTCTGGAGCATTACAGACCCTTCCGGTATTCCCAGTCCTGTGGCAAAGCTGGAGGAACTGGAAGACGGGGAGAGCGTCCGGATTACGGGTGTCAGCGATGGCAGCTTTCAGGTGAGATGCATGAGCTGTAATGGAACAGCCACCATCAGGATGATCTCGCAGCTTGATTTCACAGTGGAAGGCATGGGACAGACCTTCCATTCTCCCTATGAGCCGGTGGCAGGCATCGCTTACGCCGGAAGCTTCGGCGGAGATGTGAGCCGTGGCGTGGAGAACAGCGCCGGAACGGACAAGGCGCAGCCTACAGGACTGGTCTATCAGGCACTGGATTTCGGCGAATTTGGAAGTGATGAGATTACCCTCTCTATCTTCGCCAATGACAATGATCCTCACAGGATTCAGATCTGGGAGGGAGAACCGGAGGAGAGTGGATCGAAGACACAGGGAATCCTGGTGGGAGAAGTGATTTATCAGAAACCAGGCATTTGGGAAGTCTTCCAGCCGGAGACCTTTACACTGCCCCGAAGACTACAGGGCGTTACAGACATGACGATTGTGTCAGAAGATAAAATCTTCCTGAAGGAGTTTTATTTTACCAGACAGGAAAAGGCCTTTGCAAGGTTATATGCGCTCACAGACGGAGTTACCTACGGAGACAGCTTTGTGAGAACTGAAGATGCCATCGAACAGATTGGCAACAACGTCTCTCTGGAATTTACAGATATGAATTTTGGTGAAACAGGAACTGACAGTATTGTCATCTGTGGCAGAACCCCGTTACAGCAGAATACAATCCAGCTGCGGTTTACGGATGGAACAACGCAGGTGCTTCCTTTCCCTCACAGCGAGGAGTACACAGAACTTCGTTTCCCTCTGGAACAAGTGACAGGAGAGCAGAAGGTGACCTTTGTCTTCCTGCCGGGATGCAATTTTGATTTCAAATGGTTCCGGTTTGAAAAAAGCGGATCTGAGGAGTAAGAGATAATGATGAGAAGATGGAACAGAAAATTATGGGCAGCAATACTGACGGTGACCATGGCAACGTCCCTGACTGCCTGTGGAGGGAAAAATAGTGGGACAGGCGGTGGAACCGACAGTCTGCCTGCCACCGGAACACAGAACGAAACCGCCATTCTACAGCAAGGTACGGACAGTAATACAGAAGGCAGCACCGTACCTCTGGCACAGGATGGCCGCCCACTGCAGATTCCGGATGATAACTACCGCACCTACTACGAGCTTTTTGTTTATTCCTTCTATGACAGTGACGGTGACGGCATCGGTGATCTGCAGGGAGTATTGGAAAAGCTGGATTATCTGAATGACGGAGATGATACCACGGATACGGATCTGGGGATCAACGGCATCTGGCTCATGCCGGTGATGCCATCTACTACTTACCACAAATACGATACCACAGATTATGAAAACATTGATCCGGAATATGGAACCATGGAAGATTTTGATGCTTTGTTGAAGGCTTGTCATGAACGTGGAATCCGTGTGATCCTTGATCTGGCAATGAATCATTCTTCCAGTAAACATCCATGGTTCCTGCAGGCGGCGGAGTATCTGCAAGACCTTCCGCAGGGAGATGATCCGGATCCGGTGGAGTGCCCGTATGTGGATTATTATCATTTCTCCAGAGAATACCAGGGGGGATATGTGCAGCTGGCCGGAACGGATTGGTATTATGAGGCACAGTTTTGGGATGGAATGCCGGATCTGAATCTGGAAAACGAAGCGGTGCGCCGGGAATTTGAGCAGGTGGCGGATTTTTGGCTGGATATGGGAGTAGATGGTTTCCGTCTGGATGCGGTGAGGGAATACGTCACCGGTTCTGTGGAAGACAATGTGGAGATTTTAAGCTGGTTTGCCGATTATGTCCACGGCAAAGACCCGGAGAATTACCTGGTGTGCGAATGCTGGACAGATCAGAATACCTATGCAAAATATTACGAGAGCGGCGTGGACAGCATGTTTGATTTTGCTTTCGCAGATAAGTCCGGTATCATTGCAAATGTGGTAAATGGCAAGGCTTCGGCGGCATCCTACGCAAAGAATCTTGAGGCAGAGCAGACCCTGTATGCACAGTACAATCCGTACTATATCAATGCTCCCTTTTATACCAATCATGATATGGGGCGTAGTGCCGGCTATTATGTGGGGGACAACAGTGCTGCCCAGACGAAGCTTGGTAATGCTTTGAATCTGTTGTCTGGTGGCAGCGCCTTTCTCTACTATGGAGAGGAATTGGGAATGAAAGGCTCCGGAAAGGATGAGAATAAACGGGCACCCATGTATTGGAGCAAGGATGAAAACGCAGAAGGTATGTGCAAGGGTCCCGCGGATATGGAAGATTTTCAAATGAAGTTCGACAGTCTGGAAGAACAGCAGGAGGATCCGGATTCCATCTATAACTATGTGAAACAGGTGATCCGTATCCGCAATCAGAATCCCACCATCGCCAGAGGTACGACGGCTTATCTGGAGCAGTATTCCGGTGAGCAGTGTTTTGTCATGACAAGAAGTGACGAGAACAGCAGCTTATTGATGTTGGGCAATACTTCTGCGGAGACCGTAACAGTAGATCTGACCGGACTTACCGTAGGCAGTACGGCAGCAGAAGATCTGGTGCTGACCGGAGAACTTTACACCGGAGAAGAGACGGCGGAGCGCACCGGTGCAGAAATCACGCTTCCGGCCTGGTCGATCCTGATCCTGGGAGAAGAATGATACAGAAAAAACAGAATACAGAAATAAAAACAGGTCTGTGGGCTAACCCTACAGACCTGTATGCTTTCTTACAAAATCTTCAAATTCGTTTACCGGTAATGGCTTCGAGAAGTAGTAACCCTGAATATCATCACAGTGAAGGTTCTTCAGAAATTCTACCTGATCCGAAGTTTCTACACCCTCTGCGGTAATAGTCATACCAAAACTCTGCAATAATTGTGTAATATGCAGAAGCAGCTGCTCGCCGTTCCGGTCACCAATGTAGTCGATCAGACTTTTATCCAGCTTGATCGTATCGAAATGCATGACATTCAGCGAAGACAGAGAAGAATATCCGCTTCCGAAATCATCCAGCAGTAAAGTAAATCCCGCTTCATGGAACTGCTCGATCAGGGAGGAAATATCAGTGTTATCAATGGTAGCACTCTCGGTGATCTCCAGAGGAACATATTTCGGATCCAGCTGGAAAGAATTCAAAATCTCCCGGTACTTATCTACCACATTGCTGTAGTATAGGCTGACTCTGGAAATATTTACAGAAATCGGATACAATTTTGCTCCGGCCTGCATCCATTGCTGCTGCTGTGCGCACACCGTGCGGAACACATATTCATCCAGTGTTGTGATATTACCGTTTTTCTCAAATAATGGAATGAACTTGCCGGGAGAGAGCATGGTGCCGTCGGGACGCTGCCAACGGATCAGAGCCTCCGCTCCCAGAATGTTTCCGGTGACGGGGTCTACCTTCGGCTGATACCACAGCTGGAATTCTCTGTTCTTCAGGGCATCTTCGAAGACATCTTCCATCAGACGATCCTCGGAGAGCTGTTTGATATCCAGCTCATCATAAAAAGCATAATGCCTGGTACGTTTTCCTTTTATCAGATACTTGGCCTGCACAGCCTTGCCGTAATTCTGTTCGATTTCCTTGTGATCGGCAGTCTCATAGACACCGCAAAGTGGGAACAGTTTCGGAATATTAAGCTTTGTGGACAGATTGGAAATATCCTGACACAGGCACTCCAATCTGGGTTCTAAGGTACGCCGGTCATTATCCTGCAGGAACAGGATGAACCGGTCTGCATTGATGTGGGCAGAAAATTCACCCAGATGTGTACCAGTTTGCAGGAACTTCCATACTTCCAACAGTGTTTCGTCACCCTTGGCCACACCACAGGTATTATTGATCAGTTTAAAATCCTGAAGATCCAGGGCAACATAGAAGCCGCAGTCTCCGTTGCGGTGGGATAATTTCTCCTTGAAGCAGGCAAAATTATCACCATTCGTCAGAGGATCCACATAGGCCAGACGATATAACTGCCTGCGCTGTATTCGGACACTGTGAAGATATGCAAAGATACCAAGAAAAGCGATCAGTATGATCAGCAGGATCAGAAGTCGTACCTGAAGCAGCACGTGCGTGGTGCGAGCGGAAAGTACCTGATCAGGAACTACCGTCAGAACAAACCACTGTCTGTCACTGCGCAGATTATCCAACGCTACAGCGTAATAATAATATTCCTGCCCGTCTCCGAAAAAATGACCGGAACCGGAAGCAGAACTGCCGAGAAGGTCACACATTTCCTGACAAGGCTTGTCATTGCGGGCGTCCAGAGCCAGAAAATCCGTCATCAGAGAAGACTCCTGCATAGAGGACGGAACATTGGAGGAACAGGCAATCAGCTCACAATCCTGATTTAACAGACAACTGAATCCCTGATTGTTAAAGGATTGAATACTGAGCAGCTCCTGAAAATACTGGTTGCGATAGGTGGCAAAAAGGACACCGATAATGTCATTCTTCTGGTTGTAAACAGGAATACTGAATACGTTGATAGGTTCGGGAGAGCCAATGCGATCCTGCAGAGTGTTGGAAATTCCGGCAAGTCCCTGCATTCCCTCACGGAAGAAATCCCTGGAGGACAGATCCTGTACATAACCGTCTGTTGTCACAACCTGGCCATCCGGAGAGATAAAACCGATTCTTTTGAAATGATAGGTATTGACGAAGGCATTCAGCTGGGTCGATACAGTATCTGCATCGAGAACGTCGGGGGATGTACCAATCTCATCTGCCAGACTGTATAAAAGGTTGAAATTTTCTGTAATTTCCAGGCGGACGATCAGGGCATTCTGGGCAGCCACATCCCGGAGAGTGGACTGCATTTCGTCTGATATGCCCTGCGTGATCTGACCGGAACTCCATAGGACAGTGGATATGACCAGAACCAGGGCAACGCTGAGAATGAGCAGAGTCTGCTTTGGCAGTTTACCTTTTTTCATTATTTATGACCTCTTATGTATGGTGTAAATGTTATCGCATATAATGATGCCAGGGTGAAAGACCTTAGAACCCACCCCGATATGAGCATAAAAGTGGAATGATAATCCCACAATATTCGCATGCTGCAACATCATAATACATTATTATACACTATCCATCATTACGATTGCAAGGCAACAAAAACTGCATTGACAGGGCACAGTTCCTGTGCTACTGTAAGAATACGCAAATGCAATGAGGAAGAGAGTATTTATCATAGAAGTTTTACAGAGAACATTCCGTAAGGCTGAGAGGAATGGAACGGACAGATAGAGAAGATGGCTTCTGAGCGGCGCACCGAACGGATACCGGGGAGAATAGGAACGGTAGAAGCAAGGCTGCGACAGGATCCGCCTGTTACAGCGGATAGGGTTACGGACCCGAAGAGGTCTGTGCTGTGAGGTACAGACGAAGAGAAGTGGTAACACGAGATAACGCTCGTCTTCTTGAAGAACTTAATGTTTTTTCAGGAGACGGGCTTTTATTTTTAAGAAAAGGAGAATCAGATTTATGGAAAGCAAAGGAAAATATTATCTTACAACTGCCATTGCCTATACGTCCGCCAAGCCCCATATCGGTAATAACTACGAGATCGTACTGGCTGACAGCATTGCACGTTTCAAGAGAAAAGAAGGTTATGATGTTTTCTTCCAGACCGGTACCGATGAGCACGGTCAGAAGATCGAACTGAAGGCAGAGGCAGCCGGTATTACGCCCAAGGAGCATGTAGACAAGATCGCCGGTGTCATCCGCGGACTGTGTGATCTGTTAAATATTTCATATGATAAGTTTATCCGTACTACCGATGAGGATCATGAGAAGCAGGTACAGAAGATTTTCAAGCGCCTCTACGATCAGGGTGATATTTACAAGGGAGCCTATGAGGGAATGTACTGTACTCCCTGTGAGTCCTTTTGGACGGAGTCCCAGCTGGTAGACGGCAAGTGTCCGGACTGCGGCGGTGTGGTAAAGCCTGCCAAGGAGGAGGCTTATTTCTTCCGTATGAGTAAATATGCGGACAGATTGATCAAGCATATCAATGAGCATCCCGAGTTCATTCAGCCCGTATCCCGTAAGAACGAGATGATGAACAACTTCCTGCTTCCCGGTTTACAGGATCTGTGCGTATCCCGTACCTCCTTCACCTGGGGTATTCCGGTGACTTTCGATCCCAAGCATGTCATTTATGTATGGCTGGATGCGCTGACCAACTATATCACCGGTATCGGCTACGATGCAGACGGAGGCAGCACCGAGCAGTACAAGAAGCTGTGGCCCGCAGACCTGCACCTGATCGGTAAGGATATCATCAGATTCCATACGATCTACTGGCCTATTTTCCTGATGGCACTGGGCGAGCCTCTGCCGAAGCAGGTGTTCGGACATCCCTGGCTTCTCATGGGCGGCGGTAAGATGAGCAAATCCAAAGGAAATGTGGTCTATGCAGATGACCTGGTAGATTATTTCGGCGTGGATGCGGTACGCTACTATGTACTGCACGAAATGCCTTTTGAAAACGACGGCAACCTGACCTGGGAGCTGGTGGCAGAGCGCACCAATTCCGACCTGGCCAATACCCTGGGCAACCTGGTGAACCGTACCATCTCCATGAGCAACAAATACTTTGGCGGTGTGGTAGAGAATAAAAACGTTCAGCTGACCGAGAACGATGCAGCAGTAGATGCGGATCTGAAGCAGACCGTGACCGGTACCTATGCAAAAGTTGTGGCAAAGATGGAAGAACTGCGTGTGGCAGATGCCCTGACCGAGATCTTCGGTATCTTCAAGCGCTGCAACAAATACATCGACGAAACGGAGCCCTGGGTACTGGCGAAGGACGAAGCTAAGGCAGACCGTCTGGCAACCGTCCTGTACAATCTGGTAGAAGGCATCATCATCGGAGCTTCCCTGTTAGAGCCCTATATGCCCGAGACAGCAGAGAAAATTGCAAAACAGCTGAATACCTTTCTGCGTGACTTTGACCGGCTGGAGCAGTTCGGTCTGTATGAGAGCGGCAGCAAAGTAACCGACCAGCCCGAAATCCTCTTCGCACGTCTGGATATGAAGGATGTAGCAAAAAAAGAGGCAGAACTGGAAGAAGCCATGATCAAGGCAGCAGCGGAGCATGAAGCACAAGAAGCAAATGCAGAAGCCGAAAAAGCAGAGCAGGAAGCCATTGATATCGAGCCCAAGGCAGAGATCGAATATGAGGATTTCGCAAAAATGCAGTTCCAGGTAGGTGAGATCATCTCCTGTGAGGCAGTGCCCAAGTCCAAGAAGCTTCTGTGCAGCCAGGTAAAGATCGGCAGCCAGGTACGTCAGATCGTCTCCGGCATCAAGGCACATTACAGCCCTGAGGAAATGGTAGGCAAAAAGGTTATGGTACTGGTGAACTTAAAGCCCGCGAAACTGGCAGGAGTATTGTCCGAGGGCATGATCCTGTGCGCAGAAGATGCAGAAGGCAGCCTGGCTCTGGTTACTCCGGAGAAGAATATGCCTGCTGGCGCAGAGATCTGTTAAAACAGTTCAGCCATGAACATATATGAGTGCAAATGGCGTGGCTGAACTGGTAATTTTTTACCAAGAAAAAACAATATAGGGCTTAAAATTTTATAGGAAATGATATATAATGAATAGGACGTCAGAACAAATGACTACAAAATGGACATTTGTTTTGTACGTCCTATAATTTTTCCGTAACCAAGGAGGTTCTATGATCAAGGAAGAATTCTACTTTGACTCCCGGGACGGCGAGAGCCGTGTCCATGCAGTGAGATATACTCCGGATGACGGTATTGTAAAAGGTATTGTGCAGGTAGTACACGGAATGGCGGAGTATGTGGAGCGTTATGAAAAACTGGCTGAGTTTCTGACGGACAGAGGAATTCTGGTCACTGGAGAAGATCACCTGGGACACGGAAAATCTGTGGCAGAAGGCGGAATATACGGTTACTTTTGCGAACAGGATCCGGCCACGGTGGTAGTACGAGATGTGCACAGACTGAAAAAAATTACAGAAGAAGCGTATCCGGAAGTACCCTATGTCATTTTGGGACACAGTATGGGATCCTTCATTACGAGAAACTATTTGTGCCGTTACGGCAAAGGTATCGATGGTGCGGTTATTGTAGGGACGGGAATGCAGTCCAAAGGACTGATCTTGTGTTCTAAAGCCATGGCAGGTGTACAGAAGTTGTTCTGCGGTTCAAAACATGTCAGTCATTTCATTGACAGGGCCGCATTTAGCGGATACAACAAACGGATAGAGACTCTGCGTACTTCCAGTGACTGGCTGAGCAGGAATCCGGAGAATGTGGATCGCTATATAGCGGATGAACTGTGCGGATTTACCTTTACTGTGAATGGTTTCCAGACATTGTTTGAACTGATCGGACGATTACAGAAGCAGGAAAATCTGGAAAAAGTGCCGCAGGATCTGCCAATCTTCATGGTATCCGGCGCCGAGGATCCGGTAGGAGACTATGGCAAGGGTGTCCAGAAAGCCTGTGACTCTCTGAAAAAAGCCGGTGTGAAGAACATCACCGTTAAATTATACGAGAATGACAGGCACGAACTTCTGAATGAAGAAGACGGTGAACTGGCGATGGAAGACATCTATCAATGGCTCAGAAAGGAGATTCCGGAGTTCTCGTAAGACCGGAGACTTTTTGAATCGGAGAGGCGGTGTGTCATGTCGGATGCAGTGGGGACTTATGAGATCAGGTGGGCGGAAGACAAAGACTGGATTCCGGCCATGAACATGATATGGAAGACATTTCTAAAATTTGAGGCGGTGGATTATACAGAGGAGGGAATCCGTAATTTTTATGATTTTATTACAGATGAACACCTCTATAAGTCGTTCCGGCAGGGAAGATATCAGATGATGGTGGCACTGGACGGTGTGCGGATCGTCGGAGCTGCTTCTGTGCGGAACTATAATCATTTATCACTTCTTTTTGTCGATGAAGAGTATCATCACCGGGGAATCGGCCGGAATCTGATGGGAAGAATGTGCGAATATCTGAAAAAAGAGGAAGGGGAACGGTATATGTCGCTGAAAGCAGCGCCGTATGCCGTAGAGTTCTACCGGAAACTGGGGTTTCATGCGGTACACGAAGAGGAAGCTTTCTCCGGGATACGTGTGACTCCTATGGAAAAATTTTTATAAAACAGAAAAGGATAAGACATAATGAAAATTTTTGACCTGGACAGCCCTTTAATGAATGTATTGAATAAGATGGCAGACCTGATGTGGCTCAATATTCTGACACTGATCTGCTGTATTCCCATTATCACCGCAGGTGCGGCACTGACCTCCATGCATTATGTGGCATTGAAGATCGTAAGAAATGAGGAGAGCTATATTACCAGAAGCTTTTTTAAATCTTTTAAGACCAATTTCCGCCAGGCGACGCTGATCTGGCTGATGCTTCTGGCTGTGGCAGCGGTGCTTGGCGGTGATTACTATATTATTACCAGATCCGGTATGGAATTCAGCAAGGTGCTGATCGTGCTGATCATGGCAGCGGGAGTGCTGGTGATCTGCACTTCTTTATATGTATTTCCGGTACTTGCCAAATTTGACAATACGATCATGGGAACCATCCGGAATGCATTTATCATGAGTATTTTACAATTGCCCAAGACACTCGTGATGCTTGTAATGGCATTTTTCCCCCTGATCATTTATCTGGTATCCTTAAGACTGATACCGATTATTTTCCTGTTTGGCTTTTCGCTTCCGGCATATGCCTCTGCCATGTTGTATAACAAATTCTTCCAGAAGCTGGAGGATCAGTTGTTGTCTGAACAGGAGCCGGCGCCTGAAGCTTCTCCGGAAGAGGATGAACGAGTATTTCATGATGAGCTTGATCCAAATATCAAGATAGAAGATAAGTAGCAGGGATTCCTGTCAGGCAGAGCCCTGAAGGACTACTGTTTTGCAGACAGCAGATAAGAGGTGTTCAGAAAATGCAGAAGAGAAAAATATGGGAAAATTTCCTTCAATGGATTCTGCCATGTGTATTGTTAGCCATCGCACTGGCCCTGAGCATATATGACTTTAATAATAAGATGGACACAGCCATACGGACCGTTGCGGACAACCAGGTGGAACAAATTGGTTTGTATTATGCTGCCGGCGTAGAAGATAAGCTGAACGCATTGGGAAGTATCACAGATGTGGTCGCATCGGTCATGGCCGACCGGCCGGACAAAAGTGATGCGTTTCTGAATGAGAAGCTGGATACACTGATGAGAGCCAGTGATGCATATATGGCTGCATACTGTGCGGACAACGGCACGGGCTATCTGAATGACAGACGGCAGATCGATATGACTGAACTGAATTACTATGACAGTATCCTCGGTGAATCCCCTCATTATCTGTTTGCCAGAGATGACGGGATTAACGGACAGACCGCTTTCATTTATGTATGCCCTGTTACAAATTTCGGAAATGTGACCGGATATCTGCTCAGCTATATGGAGCCTGCGCAGATGTCAGATTTCTTCGAAAATTCCTTATATGGAGATCAGGCATTTTTCTCCCTGGTGAATCGAAACGGTACGATTATGGCAAGCTATGGTGCTACGGATCAGACCACCATTCTCAGAAACGACTTCTGGAATTCCTTAAAGGAGGTAGCAGAGAGTCTGGGAAGCTGGACACTGTTCGACAGACAGCAGCAGAAGGGCAACAGCGGTATTTTACATGTTAAGGAAAACGGCGCAGGTAAGATCCTCTGTCATTTTCCCATTGCGGACACAGACTGGAATCTGGTGGTAGGCATTGATGAATCCTATCTGTCCGGTATTCAGCAGTTCTTCCGAGGTCCTATTGTGAATCTGATCATTAAGATCAGTATTTCCATTGCTGTAGCGATTATTATTATTACCGTGATCAATATTCTGGTACGTATCAAAGCATCCGAACACAGTAAGGTTCTGGAAGATAAGGCAGATACCGATCTGCTGACCGATCTGAACAACAAGATGGCCACAGAGCGTAAGATCCGTGAATATATGGAGAAATATCCGGACAAACAAGGGGTATTGTTCGTTCTGGATGTAGATAATTTCAAGAAGATCAACGACACCATGGGACATGCCTTCGGAGATGAAGTGCTCCGGAGCCTGGCAGTGCGCCTGCAGTCCATGTTCCGTGCAACAGATATTGTGGGTCGTACCGGTGGTGATGAGTTCATGGTATTTCTCAAGGACATCCGTGATATTACCATGATCGAACGGGAAGGAAAGAAGATCGAGCAGTTTTTCCACCAGTTTGAAGTCGGAGAATATGTGAAGTATTCCGTCACGGCCAGCGTGGGAGCAGCAGTGTTCCCCAAAGACGGCAATACCTTTGAAGACCTGTATAAAGCTGCGGATAATGCGCTGTATGTGTCAAAAAGACATGGTAAAAACCAGCTTAGCTTTTATAAAAAGCCGGAAAATGAGACAAAGTAAGGTGGCTCTTGTGGAAAATGTCCAAGAAACGAGAGCGGATTTGTTCAATTTGACAAGCATTTTGAAAAAAGCAGAACTTTATAAGCAATTCTTACAATATGATTCAAAATCTTTGTGAAATAGTGGTATGGCACATTTGGGTTATTTTCGTTATACTGATTTCAGATTCAAACGAGACATATCGTTTCACAATGAGAGAAAATAACATTGGTAAATATGAAAGGAGTATTTTCAAATGGCAAGTTTATCTTTAAAGAATGTCTGCAAAGTATATCCCAACGGTTTCGAAGCTGTTAAGGATTTCAACCTTGAGATCGCAGATCAGGAGTTTATTATTTTCGTAGGTCCTTCCGGATGTGGTAAGTCCACCACTCTCCGTATGATCGCAGGTCTGGAGGATATCTCCTCTGGTGAACTGAAGATCGGTGACAAGGTAGTTAACGATGTAGAGCCTAAGGACAGAGATATCGCAATGGTATTCCAGAACTACGCTCTGTATCCTCATATGTCCGTATATGACAATATGGCGTTTGGTCTGAAGCTGAGAAAGGTTCCCAAGGATCAGATCGATAAGATGGTTAAGGAAGCTGCTAAGATCCTGGATCTGACTCCGTTGCTTGACCGTAAGCCCAAGGCTCTGTCCGGTGGTCAGAGACAGCGTGTTGCCATGGGACGTGCTATTGTTCGTAACCCTAAGGTATTCCTGATGGATGAGCCTCTGTCCAACCTGGATGCTAAGCTGCGTGTACAGATGCGTATCGAGATCGCTAAGCTGCATCAGAGACTGGGCACCACCATCATCTACGTTACACATGATCAGACCGAGGCTATGACACTTGGTACCAGAATCGTTGTTATGAAGGATGGCGTTATCCAGCAGGTAGATACTCCTCAGAATCTGTATGAGAAGCCCTGCAACCTGTTCGTAGCAGGATTCATGGGATCTCCGCAGATGAACTTCCTGGATGCTACTGTTAAGGTAGAAGGCGACATCGCTAACCTGGTTATCGCAGGCCACAGCATTCCCCTTCCTCCCTCTAAGTCCAAGAAGCTGATCGATGGCGGTTATGATGGAAAGGTTGTTACTTTCGGTATCCGTCCTGAGGATGTATATGATTCCGAGATGTTCATCGAGACCTCTCCTCAGAGCGTATTTACCTCTACCATTAAGGTATACGAGTTACTGGGTGCAGAAGTATATCTGTACTTCGATCTTGACGAGTTCCCTATGACCGCAAGAGTAGACTCCCGTACCACTGCAAGACCTGGCGATACCGTTAAGTTCGCTCTGGATGTTGAGAAGATCCATGTATTTGACAAAGAGACCGAGCAGGTTATTACCAACTAGTCTTTATAAAGAATTTCAAAGCTCTGTCTGCAACTGCAGACAGGGCTTTTTTAGCATTTTGCTTGCGCACGGCGCATAAATCCATTATACTAGGCATATATAGTGACGTTAGGGTTAAATCGTGGGATCATCGTTCCGTTTTTATGCTCATAAACATTACGGATTCGAGAACTCGATGAACGGAGAATCCGGTATACGATCATGGATATAGAAGATCACAGAAAGGCGTGGAAAATATGATTACAGGTCAGATTATACAGACAAGTATTGAGGAATTAAAAGCGATTACAAAGGTTGACCTCGGAGTCTATGATCTGAACGGATCCGAAGTAGCATCTACCATGGAGAGGGATGACATAACTACAGACCTGATCACCGGGTTTGCAGCTTCCCCGGCAGACAGCCAGGTAATAGGAGTACATCATCTGCTGAAAATCAGGGATGAAGGGGAATTGCTATATGTTCTGGTAGCAAGAGGAATGTCAGACGATGTATATATGGTGGGAAAGATTGCAGTCAGCCAGATCCAGAATCTGATCATAGCATATAAAGAGCGTTTTGACAGAAATAATTTTTTCCAGAACCTGCTGCTGGATAATCTGCTGCTAGTGGATATCTATAACAGAGCTAAGAAACTTCATGTGGAAGTAAGCTGCCCCAGAGCAATATATCTCATTGAGACAAAGGATGAGAAGGATGGCATTGTGTCTGAGGTATTAAAGGGAATGTTCTCTCCCCAGGCGGGAGATTACGTTACTGCTGTGGATGAGACCAGTCTGATCCTGATCAAATCCGTTGAGAGTACCACTACACCTGAGGCACTGCATGAACTGGCTGAGACCATTGTGGCTATGATGAATGCGGAGGCCCTGCTTGATGTAAAGGTAGCTTACGGCACTGTAGTACAGGAATTGAAGGATGTATCGAAATCCTATAAAGAAGCCAAGATGGCGCTGGATGTGGGCAAAATTTTTTACGCAGAAAAGAAGGTCGTTGCCTATAGTACCCTGGGAATCGGTCGTCTGATCTATCAGCTGCCGGTGAATCTGTGCAAGATATTTATTGAAGAGATTTTTGGCGATAATGTACCTACAGATCTGGATGAGGAGACATTGAATACGTTAAATAAGTTCTTTGAGAACAATCTGAATGTATCTGAGACCTCCAGACAATTGTTCGTGCATCGAAACACCTTGGTATATCGTATCGAAAAGATTCAGAAGAGTACCGGGCTGGATCTTAGAAGCTTTGACGATGCATTGACATTTAAAATTGCATTAATGGTTGTGAATTATATGAAATATCTGGATAGTGAGGAATATTAAGGACAACCCCCTGAATAAAATGTAGTAACCGTTCCCGGACGGAGAATTTCGCTTGGAGCAGGCAGACACATTTTAGACAGGGGGATTTTTATGTCATACCGGAAACAGATCAGTTATTTGGAACTCAGAGAGCATGGTCAGCGTATCAGAAACGTGGGATATGCAAAGCTGGAATGCCTGGATAAAAAATACATTTTTACATTACAGATCAATGGAATACAGGCGATAGAAGGCAGAAAAGTACAGTTGTATCTTCAAAAAGAAACAGGAGAAGAACTACTATGTGAACCAGTCGTAAGCAGAGGAGAAATTGCCTGTCGAAGAGAAGAGGAAAAGGGAAAAAATAATGATGAAATACATGGGGTCAGAGTTCGCATAAGAGAAAATGAGGAAATTACAGGATATTTTACAAAGCAGGATATAGGGAAGAAACTGTCGAAACTATCCGTTAAAAAAACGGATATAATATCGCAGGGAGCGCAGGAAAATATAGTAGAAACGCAAGAGACTCCGGAAAGCACACTCAAAGTGCAGGAACCGGCAACGCCTCAGGGCAGGACAGAAAATGAAGCAATCGTAAAAGCAGAGACGGTTGTTTCTCCCGAAAGCAAAAATATATTACAAATGAAGGATACCAAGTGGGAGCAGTTGAGCAGCATCTATCCCCATATCCATCCCTTTCGTGACACAAGAGAGTTTTTATCGGTGGGTCCGGAGGATTTCGTAGTTCTGCGGGAACGCTGTTATCAGATGACCCACAACAGCTTTCTGCTTCACGGATATTATAATTACAGGCATCTGCTCCTGATGCGGCAGGAGAAGAGCGATCAGATCCTTTATTACATAGGAGTTCCGGGAAATTTTTATGAGAGAGAAAAGCAAGTGGCACGAATGTTTGGCTTTGAAAGCTTTGAAGGAACCAGAGAGCCGGCATGGGAGGGGGATTTCGGATATTATATGATTCCGGTGGAGCTGTGAAGCTCACAGCCCCCGTTCGTCAAATTCCGGAATAAAGCTTTCACTGGCGGCACTTCCTCCCTGGCGAAAGCCTTGTTCGATACCGATCCGCTCTGCGAACCGCAGAACCCGGTCATATTCCTCCGATGTTACGGTCCGGTTAAGCTCCCCGATATCTGCTGCCTGGGGTAAGGGGGTATATTGATTCATAATACTGATATAAATATGATTTCCATAGGTCTCATGAAGATAACGCAGGATTTTCTTGGAATCCTTTGTCTGCCCCGGCAGGATTAAGTGACGAACGATAACGCCACGCTGCATTAAGCCGGTGTCCGGAATAAAGACCGGCTCCCCCACCTGCCGATACATTTCGGCAATTGCAGCACATGCTGTGGGAAAATAATCCGGAGCATGAGAATATGCAGCGGATAATTCAGTAGAAAAATATTTTAAATCCGGCAGATAGATGTCAACCAGGCCTTCCAGATGACGTAACGCTTCCGGGGATTCATAGCTTCCGGTATTGTATACCACAGGGATGCGTAGTCCCTGTTGTTTTGCTGCTTCCAGTGACAGGACGATCTGGGGAAGAAAATGTGTGGGAGTCACAAGATTGATGTTATTGGCACCCTGCTCCTGCAGCTGCAGATAAATCTCCGTAAGATGCTCCGGCGTAATGACCCGACCGGCTTTCCCAATCGCAATATTATGATTCTGACAGAAAACACAACGGAGATTGCATCCGGAGAAAAACACAGTGCCGGAACCGGAAGTACCGGAAATGCAGGGCTCTTCCCAGTAATGCAGGGATGCTCTGGCTGCCATGATATCGGCTGTCTGCCCACAATAGCCGATCTGCTTCTTCAGACGGTTGGCATGACAGGCTCTTGGACACAGTACACAGTCTTCCATAATATCTGCAAGCCATGTGGCAGTATGAGAGACCGGACTTTCGGTGACTGACTTTATGTAGTTGGAAGCCGGAATAGGGGATGATATATCGACTGACACAATTTATAACCTCTTATCATATCAAAAACCGCACATGCCGGACCATGATAACAGCTCCACCCAGTTTCCTCACGGCACATGGAAGGTTCTACTTAGTGCTGCTTTGTTCCCAACCTGACACGGTTCGTAGATTCCCATTGCGTAAGACCGAGTTTCATCACTGAAGCCATGGCAGCCCGACACATACGGCTTTTTTAGTTTATCGTTTATGGGCGGTTTTGTCAAGCAGCGATTCCAGGGAGACAGCCAGGAGATGTCTTTTAGAAAGTTTTTTTACAAAAATATCCAAAAATTATCCAAAAAAATAAATAAAAAGGTTGAATTGACCGTAATAGTGTGCTAGAATGTCTCCAACGCAAAGAGGCGGATCAAAAGACTCTTTGCGTTTTTTTATTACCAAAATTTAAGGAGGACAAAATTATGAAAAAAACCAAAGCTGTTATGGCAGTAGCTTTAGCTTCAGCAATGGTAGTCGGCCTTGCAGGCTGCGGCAGTGATGCGGCAGCTACAGCTCCGGCAGCCAGCGAAGCCGGTACCACTGCCGGAACCGAAGCCGGTGCAGCTACTGAAGCTGCAGCAAGTGCATCCGACATGAACATTATGCTGGAGACACCAGTAGAGTCTCTTGACCCCCAGCAGGCAACTGACGGCACTTCTTTCGAGGTAATTGCTGATTACACAGACGGTCTGATGCAGATGGATGCAGACGGACAGGCAGTTCCCGCAATCGCAGAGAGCTATGATCTGTCTGATGACGGTCTGACCTATACCTTCCATTTGCGTGAGGATGCTGTATGGAGCAACGGTACTCCCGTTACCGCAGCAGATTTCGTATTCGCATGGCAGAGAGCAGTGGATCCTTCCGTTGCTTCCGAGTATTCTTACATGCTGAGTGATATCGGACAGGTAAAAAATGCAGCCGAGATCATCTCCGGTGATATGGACAAGAGTGAACTGGGTGTTACCGCAGTAGACGAGCATACCTTGCAGGTAGAACTGAATGTTCCTGTCAGTTATTTCCTGTCTCTGATGTATTTCCCTACCTTCTATCCTGTAAATGAGGAGTTTTTTAACAGCTGTGGAGATACCTATGGCACCAGCGCAGATACCGTTCTTTCTAATGGCGCATTCATTCTGGATTCCTATGAGCCTGCAGCAACCGCTTTCCATCTGACCAAGAATGCAGATTACTATGATGCAGAGAAGGTACAGCTGGCAGGGCTGAACTATCAGGTCATCCAGGATTCCCAGCAGGCTCTGATGAGCTATCAGACCGGAGCACTGGATACCACACTGGTAAACGGTGAGCAGGTAGATCAGGTAAAGGATGATCCTGAATTCCAGGCAATTGGTGCCGGATATCTCTGGTATGTAAGCCCTAACATTGCAGGTGTTCCCGAACTGGCTAACCTGAATATCCGTCTGGCTATGACCTTTGCGATTGACCGTGAAGCGATCACCACTGATGTCCTGAAGGATGGTTCCGCAGCTACCTTTACTGCAGTTCCCATGGAGTTTGCAGCAGGTCCTGATGGCTCCGATTTCTCTGCAGATCAGACCAAATTCTCTGATGTCTGCGCATATGACACTGCCAAGGCTGCAGAGTATTGGGCAAAGGGTCTGGAGGAGTTAGGCATCACCGAGCTGTCTCTGGATATGGTAGTGGATGCAGATGACGCACCTCAGAAGGTAGCACAGGTTCTGAAGGAACAGTGGGAGACTACTTTACCCGGCCTGACTGTTAACCTGACTGTTGAGCCCAAGAAACAGCGTGTACAGGATATGCAGGACGGCAATTATCAGTTAGGACTGACCCGTTGGGGACCTGACTATGCAGATCCTATGACATATTTAGGTATGTGGATCACCAACAACAGCAACAACTACGGACTCTGGAGCAATGCAGATTACGATGCAATCATTGCAGAATGCACCACCGGCGATCTGTGCACCGATGCAGAAGGCAGATGGGCAAGACTGTATGATGCAGAGAAGCTGGTAATGGATGATGCAGTGATCTTCCCTCTGTATACACAGTGTAATGCAGAGATGATGTCTTCCAAGGTAACCGGCGTTGAATTCCATCCTGTAGCACTGAACCGTGTTTACAAGAATGCTGTCAAGGCTGAGTAATTAAAAACTATTTACAACCGTTACTAAAAAAGTAATGATCGAGCGCTCCTTAAGAATAAGAAAATCTGTTTCAGCTTTCTGCTGCAGTTTTCTTATTCGCAGGGTGGGCTCCAATCATTATAAAAGCTGCTGATTTCGTGATCACATAAATGCAGTCAGCATAGTCTGACTGTATTTATGTGGTTCTGAAGCTTTAAAGAAAGTCGCAGGGAATATGGACCACAAAAAGGATCCTTGAGAAAGGAAGCAAGGAGGAAGAAGTGAAAAAATATATCGGAAAACGTGTTATTACATCTATCTTTACACTTTTGGCGATTTTGCTGGTTTTGTTTATTTTGATGCAGCTGATGCCGGGATCGCCGTTCAACGATGAAAAATTGAACGCAGATCAGAGAGCAGCGCTCTATAACAAGTATGGATTGGACCAGCCGATTGTCGTACAATTTTTCAAGTATGTGGGAAATATGCTGAAAGGAGACCTGGGTGTCAGCTATAATATTTCCAAAAACACTCCCATATCCCAGCTGATCCAGACAAGACTTCCCATATCCATCCGGATCGGCGGCTGTGCCGTACTGATCGGTGCGGTGGCAGGACTCCTGTTGGGACTGGTGGCAGCGCTGAAGCATGATACCATCATAGACTCCCTGGCGACCATTATCTCCGTTATCGGTGTTTCGGTACCGTCCTATGTGTTTGCGCTGGCGCTGAGTTACCAGTTTGGATTCAGACTCAGGTGGTTCCCAATGTTGTTCTCGCAGCAGGATATCTTCGGTTCCAGTGTTTTGCCGAGTATTTCGCTATCTATGTTTACCATGGCATCCATTGCAAGATTTACCAGAAGTGAGATGCTGGAAGTACTGGGCAGTGATTATATGTTACTGGCAGAGAGCAAGGGCATCTCCGGAGGGGCACTGATCTTCCGCCATGCACTGCGGAATGCTTTGATCCCCATTATTACCGTGCTGGCGCCGCTGATCGTAGACCTCATGACCGGATCCCTGGTAGTAGAGAAGATCTTCGCCATTCCCGGTGTCGGAAGCCTGTTAGTCACCGCAATTCAGTCCAATGACTATAATGTGGTCATTTCCCTGAGTTTCATTTATTCCGCAATGTATATCGCAATCATGCTGGTGGTGGATATTCTTTATGGCATTATTGATCCCAGAATCCGACTGGCTAAGAAGGAAGGGTAAGGTGTAGATATGACAAGTAAAGCAATAATTGCAGAAGCGGCCGCACCTTATATTCCTGTAGATGCGGATTTCAGATTAAAAAACAGTGACGCTATCACCATTGATGAAAACTTTGCAGCACAGAGCTTCTGGAAGGATGTATTTATCCGTTTCTTCCGCAAGGCAAGTGCCGTCATAGGGCTGGTTCTGATCATCCTGATCACTGTCCTGGCTGTGATCGGACCGAATATGAATGAATATACCTATTCCGGGCAGGAGCTGAGCCAGAAAAATCTGGCACCCAGGATCCTGGCGCTGGAAAAATTCGGTATTTTCGATGGCAGTGAAAAAATGAGTACTACCACAGGCACCAAGACGGTGAACAATTACACGGACAAGGGACTGACAGACGTGGAGTACTGGTTCGGCAGTGATAATTTCGGACGTGACATCTGGACACGTACCTGGTCCGGAGCGAGAGTATCCCTGATTATTGCGGTGGCAGCCGCCATTATTGACATGGTGATCGGCATGAGCTATGGACTGATCTCCGGATATTTCGGAGGCAAAGTCGATATGGTCATGCAGCGATTCCTGGAGATTGCCAACGGTATTCCCAGACTGGTGATCGTGACATTACTATTACTGGTATTACAGCCCGGAATGCTTACCATTATTTTTGCGCTGATGTTAACCGAATGGGTCGGCATGAGTCGGATCGCCCGTGCGGAGATGTTGAAATTAAAAGAGCAGGAATTCGTACTGGCTTCCAGAACCTTGGGCGCCGGCAGCTTCTTCATTATTTTTAAAGAAGTGCTTCCCAATATCATCGGCCCCATCATTACACAGGTGATGTTCTCCATTCCCACTGCTATTTTCACCGAGGCGTTCCTAAGCTTTGTGGGACTGGGAATTCCGGTACCGCAGTGCTCTCTGGGCTCTCTGATTTCAGAAGGTTTTAACAGCTTTACCACACATCCGTACCAGATCGTGCCTCCCATTGTGGTAATGGCACTTCTGATGTTAAGCTTTAACCTGGTGGCGGACGGACTGCGGGAAGCCCTGGATCCTAAGATGAAGGAGATGTAAGTGTGGAAAATACAGCGAAAGAACAAATTCTGAAAATACGGGATCTTGATATTACGTTCCGCACCACGGCAGGACCGGTGCATGCGATCCGCGGTGTTAATATTGATCTCATGAAGGGTGAGACCGTGGCGATCGTAGGAGAATCCGGTTCTGGTAAATCCGTAACTATGAAAGCTGCCATGGGCATTCTGGCATCCAATGCCACAGTGACCGGCGGAACCATCGAGTTTTCCTATCACCATGCGGATGGCTCACCCGAGACCATTGATATTCTGCAAAAGGATAAAAAATGGATCCGCAGACATATCAACGGTAAACGGATCGCCATGGTGTTCCAGGATCCCATGACCAGCCTGGACCCAACCATGACCATCGGAAAGCAGATCATGGAAGGCATGATCTGGCACTTTAAAACACCGAAGAAGGAAGCCTGGAACAAAGCCGTAGAGCTTTTGAAAGAGGTAGGAATTGAGGATGCGGAGAAACGCATGAAGAACTACCCCCATCAGTTGTCCGGCGGTATGCGGCAGCGTGTGGTCATTGCCATAGCACTGGCCTGCAATCCGGATCTGTTGATCTGCGATGAGCCTACGACAGCATTGGATGTAACGATTCAGGCAAAGATCATTGAGTTGATCCGCAGAGTACAGAAGGAGAGGGGAATCTCCGTCATCTATATCACTCACGATCTTGGTGTGGTGGCAAAAGTAGCTGACTACGTCAATGTAATGTATGCCGGTAAAATCGTGGAAAAGGGTACGATCAACGAGGTATTCTATGATCCGAAGCATCCTTATACCTGGGGGCTTTTATCCGCTATGCCGGATCTGGATACCGCAGACGAACGTCTGTATACGATTCCGGGATCCCCGCCCAACCTGCTGCATGAGAAGGAGGGAGATGCGTTTGCCCCCCGTAATCGTTATGCGCTGGAAGTGGATGACAAGGTGGAACCGCCTATGTTCAAGATCACAGAGACCCATTATGCGGCTACCTGGCTGTTAGACCCCAGAGCACCTAAGGTGGAGATGCCGAAGGAACTGAAAGAACGCCTGGAGAGAATGAAGAAGGAGGCAGCACAGTATGAAGGAAAATAATGCAGCTCCGCTTCTGAAAGTAGAGGGTTTAAAACAATATTTCCGTGTCAGCGGCAGTTACACGGTGCATGCCGTGGAGGATGTATCCTTTGAAATCTATCCCGGAGAGACTTACGGGCTGGTCGGAGAGTCCGGTTCCGGTAAATCCACCATTGGCAGAAGCATCATCCGTCTGTATGATCCTACAGCCGGCAAAGTCCTGTTTGACGGCAGAGACATCAGCGGCAGACTCGGCAGAGAAGACAACCGGATGCTGCGGACACAGATGCAGATGATCTTCCAGGATCCTATGGCATCCCTGAATCCCCGGAAAAAGATCGGAGATATCATAGGGGAAGGTCTGGATATTCATCACAGTTACAAGACCAACGCAGAGCGTGAAGAGAAGATTAAAGCAATTCTGCAGAAAGTAGGGCTGGCACCGGAGCATGCCACCAGATATCCCCATCAGTTTTCCGGCGGTCAGAGACAGCGTGTCGGCATTGCCAGAGCACTGATCATGAATCCGAAGCTGATCATTGCGGATGAATGTATCTCCGCACTGGATGTATCGATCCAGGCACAGGTGGTTAATCTCATGAAGGATATCCAACAGGAGACCGGCACGGCATATCTGTTCATTGCCCATGATCTGTCTATGGTAAAGTATATTTCCGACAGGATCGGGGTACTGCATCTGGGACATCTTCTGGAGACCGGCACCACGGAAGAGATATTTGAAAACCCGATGCATCCATATACCAGAAGTCTGCTGTCGGCAATTCCGGCACCGAATCCGATCGTGGAAAAGCAGCGTATAGCACTGAGCTATGATTACAAAACCTCCGGAATTGATTATAACAAAGGTACATATCACTTGATATCCGGAAGCCATTATGTAAAATGTACGGACGCAGAGTTTTCAGCCTGGAAAGGGACCATTTCTTAATGGTTCCTTTTTTTATGAGACTATGATATGATGTAATAAATTGCTCAGTGCCATGTAATATGGAAGAATGTTGGAGAAATCCCTTACTCACATGATGACCTGAAGAGATAAAATACGGGAGAGCTTTTATTGTGAAAAAGTGTAAAAGCATCAAAATACTGCAGTGGATGGTTTGTGGGATACTATTAGTGTATCTGGTAATGTTTGGTTATATGAATTTATGCAAGTATGCTCAGCATGTGGATTCCGATATCGCTGCGGAAGCGTTACTTGGCCGCGAAATCTGGCAGGAGAAGGATCTTACTCCGGATGACTGGATTGCAAGTACGGAGAGACGTGCCATCGGCATGCCTACAGTAGCTGCACTGTTTTACGGTATGACAGGAAGTATGCAGACGGCGGCAGGACTGGCATGCATTCTCCTGGGAAGTCTTTTTTTGCTGACATTTTATTGTTTTCTTCGCAAATTGTCTCTGGGAAGACCGGCAGCAGTGACAGCATTGCTGGTTTTATGCGCATTACCTGCCAATGGCTGGCGTAATGAGGATCAGATGGTACCGTTTTTCACATTGCTGCTGTTCCTTTTTGCGGATTATTATGTACTTCACAGCATCTTTCTTCTTTTAAGTTTCCTGTTTTATTTACAATTAAGAGAACAAAAAATGATAACCCTCAAAATTGCCGTAGAATGGGCGCTGCTTTTTGCGATGGGAATTCTTCTGAATCTGGGAGGACAGCGCTGCCTGCAGATAGTAATTCTGCCATTTCTGGTGATGGAGCTGCTTTTTCTGTTTCTGGAATCAAAGCATTTTTCCGAAAAGCTTCCAACGAGACGTTTCCTGGCAGCAGGATTTGTGGGAAGTCTGGTCTTAAGCTTTGTGATTTCAAGTATGAAGGGAGCCCGTGCGCGGTATGTTGTATATTTACTGTCACCCCGTGAAATGACAGATAAACTGCTGCTGGAAGTACCGGCAGCGATTCTGGAGAATTTTGGGCTGGATGGCGGAGCTAAAGTGGGCAGTTTTTCTTTTGTTATGCAGATGCTTGTGTGGGCGTTTCTCTTTTTAATTGGTTATGGCATTTATTATGTTATAAAAAACAGAAAAGAAGTAACGGATAGACAGCGAATGGGTCTGATTTATCTGGGAATATCTGTTGGAGTAACTGCTTTTATGATAGGAGTTACGACAGCGGAGGCTGCACATTACTATTTCTTTGTGGCATGGTTTGCGGCAGCGCTGATCGTGGCTTTATTGGTGGAACATCTGAGAGAAAAAAAACGGGCTTTCTGTGGATTGATTCTGGCTGCGGTGTGTATGTTTGCACTGCTGAATCTGAAATATACCTATTACGGTGCTGTAACAACGAAAGATAATCTGCAGGAATATCAGGATGTTGCTGATTTCCTGGTGGAGGAAGGAATCGCATATGGTTATGCTGGATTCTGGGATGCTGAACGAATCAGCCTGATCACTGACGGCAAGGTTACGATGGGACATTCCTACACTATGGCACAGTTGAAAGGCTACTGGTGGCTCACCAGCACGAAATGGTATCCGCCGGCACTTCCTACGGAAATGCGGACGGCATATGTGGTCAGGATAGAAAACAAAGAAGCTTTTGAAACACAGTTTGTGGGACAGGAAGCACCTGTGCTGGAATACGAAAACGAGAGACTTGCAGTATATATAGGCAATAAAAATTACGTGGAGTTGTAAATGCTTCAGCAATTCTGCAAATCAGATGCTTCGGCAGAGGATGCTTTCCTGGCAGCTTTCTCCTGCTTATTGCGGATGCGGAGCTCCTCAAAAAAGGTTTTCAACATCTGACTGCATTCTTCACCGAGAATGCCCCGGGTAACCTTCACCTGATGGTTAAACTGGGGCATTTCCAGTATATTCAAAATCGATCCGGCACATCCGGCCTTGGGATTCATACAGCCCATCACGACCTCCGGAATTCTGGCCTGCACAATGGCTCCGGCGCACATCTGGCAAGGTTCCAACGTCACATAGAGAGTACATTCTTCCAGACGCCAGTCACCGATCACCTTACTGGCTTTATTGATGGCAGTAATTTCTGCATGGGCCAGCGTATTTTTGTCCGTGTTACGTCTGTTGTAACCACGGCCGATGATCTTTCCGTCATGTACGATGACACAGCCGATGGGGACTTCTCCCAACGCATATGCTTTCCTGGCCTGTTTCAGGGCTTCCTTCATATATTTTTCTTCAATACTCTTGATCGCTGCCATGGTGTCTGTAGCCTTTCTGCGTTTTTCAGCTCTCGATTTTCCTGCTCAGGAAAACCTTTTCCAAAAATTCATGCTATATTTCGTAAATGCTGTACATTGACGAAATGCCTGTTAACTTATAGTATAGAGAATATATGAGCAGACGTCAAATGGAACAAGACCATAGGACGTTGCGGGAACGGAGAGAAACGGGCACAGAACACTGTGACCCGGAACGGGGGATTTATGGTATCGATCAAAGAAGTAGCAAAACATGCAGGAGTGGCGATCTCTACTGTATCCAAGGTCTTAAACGGCTATCCCAATGTCAGTGAAGAAACAAAGAAAAAGGTACAGGATGCCATCAAGGAGTTGAATTATATTCCGAATTCTATAGCGGCGGCGCTTTCTTCCAAACAGTTTGGAAGGATTGCACTGGTGCTGGATCCCAACAGACAGACCCAGGCTATCGACCAGATCTTCATGCAGTACCTGGTAGGGGCATTGGACAAGGCCAAAGAACTGAACGTGGAGGTCGTGACGATCTTTCCGTCCATGATCGCAGGGATGACGGCAGAGGAGATCACCCGATCCTTTTTATCCCAGAGTATTTCCGGTGTGGTGATCTATGGCATGTCCAAGGAGGACAAAGTGCTGCAGAAACTGATCCGGGAAAAACAGTTCGCCTGTGTCGTGGTAGATGCGCCTATTGTCAATTCCAGGACTACATACATCAGCATTGATCAGGAACAGGCTCAGTATGATGTAGCGAAGAAGACCGTGTTGGATGACAACTGTAAACGAGTGCTTTACATTGCGGGCAGAAGAGACGGATATGTAACGGAACAGAGATTAAAGGGCATGAAACGGCTGGTGAAGGATCTGGATCTGACCATGATGGTACGTCAGGGAGATTTCAGCGAGCTGACGGCTAGAAACGTGGCGCTGAAATATGCGAAGAATAAGGATGTGGTAGTCTGCGCTTCCGATCTGATGGCGATCGGTGCCATGAATGCGCTGATCGATATGGACATTTTCCGCCCGGTGTGCGGTTTCGACGGTATCACCCTCATGGGATATGTCGGCAAGCAGATGAATACCATAAGACAGGACTTCTACAGCATCTCCAGCAGAGCCGTGGAAGAGGTACATCAGCTGATGAACGGCGGCGAGGGACATCAGGTAGTCATGCCTCATAGTATCGTGAAAATGTACTATAAGGACATTATCTGTTAAGCTATTTTGCACAAAAATCAGAGAAAACAAAAGAAAAGGTTGCGGAAAACGTTTTCCTATGCTATCCTGTGTATTGTAAGAGAAAGACATACATGAAATCTCAGCATTGAGAGGGTATGAAAAGCCGGAAAGTGCAGGAAGTACCCAAGGCGCAGCGGGAAAAAGGGTATAGAGGCCGAAAAGTGTAGGAAATACCCGGGGCGTAGCGGCAGAAAGGGTATGGAGGCCGAAAAGGATAGGAATACCCAAGACGCAGCGGCAGGAAGGGTATAGAGGCCGAAAAGTGCAGGAAATACCCAGGGCATAGCTGAGACAAGGGGATGGGATACCAAAAATAAGTATAGTACCCAGACAAAGAAAAAGAATATGAAAAAATGAGTGTGGCACGGTACATTCATTTTAGCAAAATAAAACTATCGTGCAGAATGGAGTTTGAAATGAATTTAGAGCAGAGTTTAAATGAGATCACCGGTAAACTGTATGGAAAAAATATCGGTGCCTGCACCGATGCACAGCTATACACCGGAGTATTGCAGCTGACCAAAGAGAAGATGGCAGAGACTCCCGTCATTACCGGAGACAAGAAGGTATATTATATTTCCATGGAGTTCCTGATCGGTAAGCTGTTATCCAACAATCTGATCAACTTAGGAATCTATGAGGAACTGAGTGATATCCTGAAGAAAAACGGTAACAATCTGGCAGATATCGAAGAGGCAGAGCCGGAACCTTCTCTTGGTAACGGTGGCTTGGGAAGACTGGCTGCATGTTTTCTGGACTCTATTGCTACCCTGGGACTTCCCGGAGACGGTATCGGTCTGAATTACCACTTCGGATTGTTCAAGCAGGTATTCAAGGATCATCTGCAGAATGCCGAGAAGAACGACTGGATCCAGAAGGATTCCTGGCTGAACAACACCGGTACAAAATTCGAAGTGGCTTTCGGTGACCGCAAGGTGACTTCCGTACTTTATGACATTGATGTCGTAGGTTATGAGAACGGACTGAACAAGCTGCATCTGTTTGATATAGAGACTGTGGATGAGAGTCTGGTGAAGAAGGGCATCGCTTTTGATAAGGAAGCCATCGAGAAGAACCTGACCCTGTTCCTGTATCCCGATGATTCTGATGAGGCAGGTAACCTGTTACGTATCTACCAGGAGTACTTCATGGTATGTAACGGTGCCCAGCTGATCCTGAAGGAAGTAAAGGAAAAAGGCTATGATCTGCATACTCTGCCTGAGCATGTGGCAATCCAGATCAACGATACCCATCCCACCATGGTCATCCCTGAGCTGATCCGTATCCTCACCACTGAGGAAGGCTTCACCATGGATGAAGCCATTGACGTGGTAAGCCGCACCTGCGCATATACCAACCATACCATTCTGGCAGAGGCTCTGGAGAAATGGCCTCTGGCTTATATCGAGGAAGTAGTGCCCCAGCTGGTTCCCATCATTAAGGAACTCAGCGACCGTGTGGCAAAGAAATACAAGGATGAAAAGGTACAGATCATTGACAAGGACAAGAGAGTGCACATGGCACATATCGACATCCATTATGGCTACAGTGTCAACGGTGTGGCAGCGATCCATACCGAGATTCTGAAAGAAAGTGAACTGAACCATTTTTATAAGATCTATCCTGAGAAGTTCAACAACAAGACCAACGGTATCACCTTCCGCAGATGGCTGCTGTCCTGCAACCATGAGCTGGCTGCTTTCCTGAGCCAGACCATCGGTGACGGCTACAAGAAGGATGCGGATGAACTGCAGAAATTGTTAGCGCACAAGGACGATCAGGCGGTACTGGATGCCATCTACGACATCAAGAAGACCAAGAAGACCGAACTGGTATCCTATATCAAGGAGAAGGAAGGCGTGGAGCTGAATCCCAATTCCATCTTCGATATTCAGGTAAAGCGTCTGCATGAGTATAAGCGTCAGCAGATGAATGCGCTGTATATTATTCATAAATATCTGGAGATCAAGGGCGGCAAGAAGCCTTCTACGCCGTTAACCTTCATCTTCGGAGCCAAGGCTGCACCTGCCTATGTGATCGCACAGGATATCATCCATCTCCTGCTGGTAATGTCTGACATTATTAATAACGATCCGGAAGTCAGCCCTTACATGAAGCTTGTGATGGTAGAGAACTACAACGTAAGCTATGCCGAGAAGCTGATCCCTGCCTGCGATATTTCCGAGCAGATCTCTCTGGCTTCCAAGGAAGCATCCGGAACCGGTAACATGAAGTTCATGCTGAATGGTGCCGTAACTCTGGGTACCAGTGATGGTGCTAACGTAGAGATCCATGAACTGGTAGGAGATGACAATATTTACATTTTCGGTCAGGACAGCGATACGGTCATCAAACACTACGAGAAGGCAGATTATGTCTCCAAGGATTACTACAAGAAGAGTCCTGTCATCAAAGAGGCTGTGGACTTTATCGTAAGCAAGGAAGTCCTTAAGGTTGGTAAGAAAGAGAACCTGGAGCGTCTGTATAATGAACTGCTGAACAAAGACTGGTTCATGACACTGCTTGACCTGGAAGATTATATTAAAGTAAAGGATCAGGCATTTGCCGATTACGAGGATCAGCAGAAGTGGAAGAAGATGATGCTGGTGAACATTGCCAAGGCTGGATTCTTCTCCTCCGACAGAACCATTGCGGAGTATAACAGAGATATCTGGAAGTTGAAATAAATATTGGCAAACCGGACGATCTCTGCCTGAGGGCCTTCTGCTGCTCCGAGAGTTCTGTTTGTATTAAAAACGCCATTTTTTGTACTGATTTTGCTGTTTTGATGCGATTTGCACCAAAACAATAGAAATTCTATTCCATATTGCTGAGAGTATAAGGCAAGACGAAAACAGTAGTTATATATGACCGGAAAAGGAAGCTATTCCGTCTCTGAACGATAATAGTTCCGATACTTTAATGGTGTCATATTCCGGTATTTTTTAAACACCCGCTCAAAATAGGTAATATTTTCATAGCCCAACTGTTCCGCAATGGAAGTGATGCTGTCATTCGTTTCCAGGAGGAGCCGGTGGGCTTTTTTAATACGGTTGACATTCAGATAGTCATTGATGGTAAAGCTGGTAACCTCCTTGAAAATGCGGCTCAGATAAAACTTGTTGATATAGAACCGGCCTGCAAGATCCTCCAGAGAGATTCGTTCGGTACAATGTTCCACGATATAATGAGCCACTTCGTCAACCTTCTGGTACTTCGGGTTTGGATGTTTTGCCGGAGCGGAAATGGTGGGCCCCGCAGGCTGCAGTCGGAGTACAGCAATGAAAAATTCCACCAGCTTCGTCATGGCGGACAGAAGATAGCCTGGCTTTTTTTCCATGAGTTCTGAAGCAATGTCCTGCAGCAGGGACTGGATATAGGGGCGCATATCTTCCGGCAGCGTCAGAATACTGCCCTGCTCTGTGAAAAAGCTTTGCAGCTGCAGACCACCGAAAGAGGCTAGAAAGGAAGAAAAAGGCTCTTCCATGATCCCCAGAACGATCCTGTCATGATGCGGTCCGGCGGAAGCCATACCGGTACGGTGGACCTGTTCCTTGTCGATAAAGACGAGAGTGCCCGGCGTGACCAGATAGGTCTGCTGGTTGATAAAATAATACCGTTCCCCTTCTATGAGATAATAGATTTCGTATTCTTCGTGGATATGACGGATATCCATGGTGTAGTTATAGTCTCGCACCACCCGGTCGATATGGAACCACTCCATGATCTCGTTGTACAGCCAGTGATCCTGCGGCAGGGCAGGCACTACAACACTGCCTGTGGCATCCGGCACGTTCAGTTCTGCACTTGGCGCTTTGGAGACGTCCGTGGCATCCGGCACGTTCAGTACTGCGTCTTGTGTTGTGGATACATTTCTGCTTTTACTCATAACCCAAAGTCTCTCCATTCTTATTTCCGATCACGAAAGATGCCCATCCTTCGAGACTGTTCCTATATAGCAGATCCGCCTGAATGCAAGCATTCGCAGAACGCAGTTTTGCAGGGCTCTCAATAGTTACGCAGATTCATTATACAAAAGTCAATATAGTACGAAAACAACAAAAAATACACAAATAATAGCAAGATTATTATACACACATCAGCTATAATGTGCAATATAGAGAAGAGAGATGAAAAGAACCAATTCAAAAAATCAGTAACAGGAGGATACAAAAATGGAGTATGCAAACGGAAAAGTAAAAGATTTACAGATTGCCTATATCGGAGGCGGTTCCAGAGGATGGGCATGGACCTTTATGACAGATCTGGCCATGGACGATGAACTGTCAGGAACCATCCGTCTGTATGATATTGATGCGGAGGCGGCAAAACACAATGAGATCATCGGTAACAGACTTACCGCAAGAGGGGATGTAGCAGGCAAATGGAACTATACGGTTTCCGATAGTTTACAGTCCGCATTGACGGGCGCAGATTTTATCGTGATCTCTATTCTGCCGGGAACCTTTGACGAGATGGCGGTAGATGTACATATGCCGGAACGATTGGGAATCTATCAGTCTGTAGGAGACACGGCAGGCCCCGGAGGCACTATGAGAGCATTACGTACGATCCCAATGTATGTGGAGATCGCACAGGCTATCAGGAAATATGCTCCGAAAGCCTGGGTCATCAACTACACCAACCCCATGTCTTTGTGTGTAAAGACATTGTATTATGTATTTCCGGAAATCAAAGCTTTTGGATGCTGCCATGAAGTGTTCGGCACCCAGAAGGTGTTAAAGGGCATTCTGGAAGAGACCACCGGTCTAAAGGATGTGAAGCGGGAAGATATCCAGGTCAATGTATTGGGAATCAATCATTTCACCTGGTTCGACTATGCGTCCTACAAGGGAATAGACCTGTTCCCCATTTATCGGAAATATACGGAGGAACACAAGGAAGACGGCTACAAAGAGGCGGATAAAAACTGGGCAAACTCCACTTTTGAGTGTGCACATATTGTAAAATTCGATCTGTTCCGTAAATACGGTCTGATCGCAGCAGCAGGAGACCGGCATCTGGTGGAATTTATGCCCGGTGTGGGAGACAGCTATCTGAAAGATCCAGAGACTGTCAAGAGATGGAAATTCGGTCTGACTACCGTTGACTGGAGAAAGAAGGATTTACAGGAACGTCTGGCAAAAAGTGCGGGACTGGCAGCCGGAGAGGAAGAAATCGAGTTAAAGCCCACCGGAGAAGAAGGCATTTTGCTGATCAAGGCACTCTGCGGACTGACCCGCAAGATCAGTAACGTCAATATTCCCAATACCGGACACCAGATCGCAAATCTTCCGGAAAGTGCGGTCGTAGAAACCAATGCGGTATTTGAGAGAGATGCCATCCGTCCACTGTATGCCGGAGAACTTCCGGAACAGATCAAGGAACTGGTGGAGCCTCATGTGGCGAACCATGAGAGAGTCCTGAAAGCAGCTATTCTGTGTGATTTTGATCTGGTAGTGGAAGCATTCCTGGAGGATCCGCAGGTGAAAGGAAGAGCCACCAGAGAACAGGTGGAAGAGCTGGTAAGGGATATGCTCTGCGGCACAGCAAAATATCTGCCGGAAGGCTGGAAAAAATATCTGTAAAAATAAAATAGAAAAAAGAATCCGGGAGGTGCTGCAGAAGGATGATGCAGCACCTCTTTTTTATGGGGAATTATTTGAAAAAAGAATGTAAGTGGCAGAAGAATTATAAAGTTATTGTGAAAATGCACAAAACAGAGAGGAACATTTTGAGAACAATATACAAACTTCCAGGGATTTATAGAAAACTACTTGCAACTAATTCGTGGATGTGCTATTTTCTAATTACAGCAACGGAAACGTTACCGGTAACAATACCGATACCGATTCCGAAACACTAACGGGGACATGAAAAAACAATGAAGTGACCCGTACAAACATAAAGGAGAGGTAAGATTATGAAGAAGAAACTGGCAAGTGTATTACTTTGTGCAGTAATGGCAGCTTCTATGCTGACCGGTTGTGGAAACTCCGGCGATGCAGCTGCTACCACCCCTGCTACTGAGAGCAAGACGGATGCAGCAGCAACCACCGAAGGTGGCGATACGACAGCAGCTGCAGCTGGCTCTGTATACTATCTGAACTTCAAGCCTGAAGTTGACGAAGTATGGCAGAAGCTGGCTAAGGAATATACCGAGGAGACAGGCGTTCCTGTAAAGGTTGTAACTGCAGCAAGTGGTACTTACGAGCAGACACTGATGTCTGAGATCGCTAACAAGGAAGCACCTACCCTGTTCCAGATCAACGGACCTATCGGTTATCAGAACTGGAAAGATTACTGCGCAGATCTGAAGGATACTGATCTGTACAGCTGGTTAATGGATAAGAGCCTGGCAATCACCGGCGAAGACGGTGGTGTATACGGAATCCCTTACGTAGTAGAGGGTTACGGTATCATTTACAATGACGCTATCATGCAGAAGTACTTCGCACTGGATGGCGCTAAGGCAGCAAGCATGGATGAGATCAACAACTTCGCTAAGTTAAAAGAGGTTGTAGAAGATATGCAGGCTAAGAAAGATGAGCTGGGTATTGAAGGCGTATTCGCTTCCACATCCCTGACTCCCGGTGAAGACTGGAGATGGCAGACTCATCTGGCTAACATCCCTGTATACTATGAGTTCAAGGACAAGGGTATCACAGATACCGACACTCTGGAGTTCACTTACTCCGATAACTTCAAGAACATTTTCGATCTGTACATCAACAACTCCTGCACAGCACCCGGCCTGCTGGGAAGCAAGGCTGTAGACGATTCCATGGCTGAGTTCGCACTGGGTCAGGCAGCAATGGTACAGAACGGTAACTGGGGATGGGGACAGATCTCTGGCGTAGACGGCAACACTGTTAAGGCTGAGGATGTTAAATTCCTTCCTATCTATACCGGCGTTGAAGGTGAAGAGAATCAGGGACTGTGCACCGGTACTGAGAACTTCTTCTGCATCAACAAAGAAGCTTCTGCTGAGGATCAGGCAGCATCTATCGCATTCGTTGAATGGCTGTTCTCTTCTGAGACCGGTAAGGCAGCAGTAACCAACGACCTTGGATTCATCGCTCCTTTCGATACCTTTAGCGATGACGAAAAGCCCACCGATCCTCTGGCACAGGAAGTTCTTCGTTACATGGCAGATAGCTCCAAGACATCTGTAGCATGGAACTTCACTTCCTTCCCCAGCCAGCAGTTCAAGGATGACTTCGGTGCAGCTCTTCTGGAGTATGCTTCCGGTTCCATCAACTGGGACGCTGTAAAGGCAAAAGTAGTTGACGAATGGGCAGCTGAAAAGGCCGCAACCGCAGCTAACTAATTGATCTCAGCTTATAACTATTCTGAATAGTTAACCATCTTATATAACTTCAGGCACAGGGGGCGGTGGTGGTACCACGGCCCCCGTGTTTGTAAAACCCGGAATATCATGTAAAAAGGAATTAATAGGAGAAGGCTTATGCAAAAGACATTAAAACGATATTTTCCCATTTTTGTACTGCCTACGTTGATCGCATTTTCCTTTGCATTTATCATACCGTTTGTTATGGGCGTATATCTGTCCTTTTGCAAATTTAAAACGATCACAAATGCACAATTTGTAGGCCTGGAAAATTATATCAAAATTTTTGCGGACAAAGATTTTGTCAACGCATTCGGTTTTACCTTAAAGTTTTCGGTTGTATCTATCATCACCATTAACGTGTTTGCATTCATTCTGGCACTGGCACTGACCAGAAAGATCAAAGGAACCAACCTGTTCCGTACCGTATTCTTCATGCCGAACCTGATCGGTGGTATCATCCTGGGTTATATCTGGCAGCAAATGATCGATGCGGTATTGCTGAAATATGAGACCACACTGGTAGCCAATCCTACCTATGGCTTCTGGGGACTGGTCATCCTGATGAACTGGCAGATGATCGGTTATATGATGATCATTTATGTAGCCGGACTGCAGAATGTACCTACAGACCTGATCGAAGCAGCACAGATTGACGGAGCTACTTCGTTACAGACTTTATTCAAAGTGAAAATTCCGATGGTTATGCCATCTATTACTATATGTTTGTTCCTTACTGTATCCAACAGTTTCAAGCTCTTTGACCAGAACCTGGCGCTGACTGCCGGTGCTCCCAGCAAAAAGACCGCAATGCTGGCTCTGGATATTTACAATACCTTCTACGGCAGAAACGGTTACGAAGGTGTCGGTCAGGCAAAAGCAGTACTGTTCTTCATCGTTGTGGCAGTCATAGCCCTGGGACAGCTGGTACTTACCAGACGTAAGGAGGTAGAACAATAATGACTAAGAAAAAAACTTCCAATGTGATCATATTTTGTATCCTGTGTGTGCTGGTAGTTGCATTTTTGACACCTATTTTCTTCGTGCTGATCAATTCCTTTAAGGGAAAACTGTTCATCAGCAACAATCCGTTTGCACTGCCTACTGCAGAGACCTTTGCGGGATTGACCAACTATGTGAACGGCATTGAAAAGACCAATTTCTTCACAGCCTTTGGATGGTCTGCATTTGTCACTGTATTTTCCGTAGCGGCGATCATTCTGTTTACCTCCATGACTGCGTATTACCTGACCAGAGTAAAAACAGGTGTGACCAATGTGCTGTATTATATGTTCGTATTTTCCATGATCGTACCTTTCCAGATGGTAATGTTCACCATGTCCAAGCTGGCAAATATGACCCACCTGAACAACCCTCCCGGAATGGTGCTGCTGTATCTGGGATTCGGTTCCGGTCTGTCCGTATTCATGTTCTGCGGATTCATCAAATCTATTCCGCTGGATATTGAAGAGGCAGCCATGATCGATGGATGTAACCCACTGCAGACATTCTTTGGCGTTGTAATGCCGATCCTGAAGCCTACAGCCATTACGGTTGCAATCCTGAATGCTATGTGGATCTGGAATGACTACCTGCTTCCTTACCTGGTGATCGGTCTGAGTACAAATTACAAAACTATCCCGGTTGTGGTACAATACCTGGTAGGCTCTTACGGTGCAAAGGATCTGGGTGCCATGATGGCGTTGCTGGTATTATCTGTAATTCCTATTATTGTATTCTATCTGACCTGTCAGAAATATATTATTGAAGGTGTGGTAGCCGGTGCAGTCAAAGGCTAAAAAAAGATACAACGGGAGATTTATGTTATGAGAAAAAGTGGAATCTTGCTGCCGGTGAGCAGCTTGCCTTCCAAATATGGAATCGGCTGCTTTTCCAAAGAAGCATACAAATTCATTGACAGATTAAAAGAAGCCGGTCAGGCATATTGGCAGATCCTGCCGTTAGGTCCGACCAGCTATGGAGATTCTCCTTACCAGTCCTTCTCCACCTTTGCAGGAAATCCTTATTTCATCGATCCGGAAGACCTGGTGGCGAGAGGATATGTGACCGCAGAGCAGTGTAATGCTTACGATTTCGGTACTGACATTCATTCCGTGGATTACGGTAAAATCTATAAAAGCCGTTTCAGCCTGTTGAAGGAAGCCTTTGATAACAGTCATATTCAGGATGATGCAGGATTTCGGGCTTTTGTTGAGAAAAATGCATACTGGCTGGAGGATTACGCACTGTATATGGCCATCAAGGATGGTTTCCGCGGAATCTGCTGGGCAGCCTGGGAAGAGGATATTAAACTGAGAACTCCGGCTGCTATGGATAAGTATCGTAGAAAATATGCAAAAGAAATTGCTTTTTATCAGTTCCAGCAGTATCTGTTCCAGGTACAGTGGGAAAAATTAAAGACCTATGCCAACGACAATGGGATCAAGATCATCGGGGATATTCCCATTTATGTGGCATTTGACAGTTCAGATGCTTGGGCGAATCCGGAGCTGTTCCAGTTCGATGAGGACTGTGAGCCGGTGGCGGTAGCGGGATGTCCTCCCGATGCCTTTTCCGCTACCGGACAGCTGTGGGGGAATCCGTTGTACAACTGGGAACATCACAGAGAAACCGGCTATGCCTGGTGGATGCAGAGACTGGCAGCCTGCTTTGAACGCTATGATGTAGTACGTATTGATCATTTCCGTGGATTTGATGCTTACTATGCGATTCCTTACGGACAGCCTACAGCAGAGCACGGTCACTGGGAACAGGGTCCGGGATACGATATTTTCCGTACCATGAAGGAAAAATTGGGCGAAAAAGAAGTTATCGCAGAAGACCTTGGATTTTTGACTCCATCTGTGATAGAATTAGTGAAGAAATCCGGTTATCCAGGTATGAAGATTCTGCAGTTTGCATTTGATTCCCGTGAGGAAAGTGATTATCTGCCGCATAATTATACACATAATTGCGTGGTATATACGGGAACTCATGATAATGATACCGTAATGGGATGGTATGATACACTGAAGGGAGCAGATAAGAAGCTATGCGACGATTATCTGCGTCTGAAAAATGCGGACGGGGAGTCCATCCCCAGAGAACAGATCCCCTGGGAGTTCGTGCGTGCGGCAATGTCCAGTGTAGCGGATCTGGCAATTATTCCTATGCAGGATTATCTTGGACTGGGATCGGAGGCTCGCATCAACATTCCTTCCACACTGGGTATCAACTGGAAGTGGAGAATGGGGAACGGAGATTTTACAAAGGAGCTTGCAGGACGGATCCGCAGTATGACAAAGCTGTACGGCAGGTAAGTCTGTAGGCTTGGAAAGGTTTGCGCTCCATGGAGGAAATCACGATCAAGGACATCGCCAGAATCTGCGGTGTCGGCGTAAGCACGGTGTCCCGTGCGATAAATAATCATCCGGATATCAATCCTGAGACCAAGGAAACGATCATGCGGGTGATCAAGGAAAATAATTATGTGCCCAACAACAGTGCGAGAAATCTGAAACGTCAGGATGCTAAGGCAATTGCAGTGCTGGTCAAAGGTATTAACAACTCTTTCTTCAGCCAGATGATCAAGGTATTGGAAGAAGAGATCAAGGAAAAGTCCTACTCCATGGTTTTGCAGCATGTCGATTATGACGATGATGAAGTGGAAGTGGCTCTGAAGCTGGTGAAGGAAAAAAGACTTCGTGGTATCATTTTCCTCGGCGGTTATCTGGTACACAGTGAGGAAAAGCTGGCACAGCTTCATGTCCCGTTTATCTTAAGTACCACGGGAATGTTGCCCAAGGGCTTCAGCCGTAACACCTATTCCTCCGTAGCGGTGGATGACACCAAGGAAAGCTACAAGATGGTGGACTATCTGTGCAAGAACGGACATAAGGACATTGCGATTCTCTGTGCCCGCAAGACGGATGCTTCCATCGGTAAGCTGCGCCTGGAAGGCTACAAGAAAGCTCTGAAGGACAACGGCATCGAAGTCCGGGAGGAGCTGATCCTGCCCATGAGGAGCGATCTGGAGGATTACTCTTTGGAGAATGGTTACATGGTGACGAAGGAATTCCTGGAGCAGCAGATCCCCTGTACTGCGATCTTCGCAATCTCCGATATGTTGGCAATCGGTGCAGGAAAAGCCTTGTCCGATGCCGGATACAAGGTACCGGAGGATATTTCCCTGGCAGGCTTTGATGGTGTGGAGATCGGAAAATATGTGATCCCTTCTTTGACGACGTTGAAACAGCCGGTGGACAGTATGGCAAGAGAGACGGCACGGATCCTGTTTGATATCATTGGGAAGAAAGCAAAGCACCAGCACTGTGTCTTCGATGGAGAACTGGTAGTGCGGGATTCCACGATGCCGAGAGCGTGAGCAGGATGCATACAGTCCCTATAGGGACAAAGGGGGTGCTGTATGGAAATACAAGGTTTTAACAAGACAACTTTATTAGATTATCCGGAACATATTGCAGCCACTGTTTTTACAGGGGGCTGCAATTTTCGCTGTCCGTTCTGCCACAATGGGGAACTGGTGCTGGAGCCCGGCTGCCAGCCGCTCATCCTGGAGGATGAAGTACTTTCTTACCTGAAAAAAAGACAGGGGATCCTCCAGGGTGTCTGTGTCACCGGTGGGGAGCCGTCCCTGCAAAAGGATCTGAAGGAGTTTCTACAGAAAATCAAGTCACTGGGATATCCCATCAAACTGGATACCAACGGCTATATGCCTGTGGTGCTGTGGGATTTATTGCAGAAGGGACTTGTGGATTATGTTGCCATGGATATCAAGGCTTCCCGGGAAAATTATGCGACAGCCACAGGGCTGAAACATATGGAGATCTCCCGGATCGAGGAGAGCATTGGTATTTTGAAAAGCAGCGGCATTCCGTATGAATTCCGCACCACTGTGGTGAAGGGAATTCATACCGTAGAAGAATTTGACAGTATCGGTAAATGGATCGCCGGGTGCCCTGTCTATTATCTTCAAAGCTATGAGGAAAATGAAAACTGCCTGTACCGGATGATGCAGACAGTTGATGGCGTGGAAAAAGGAGCTGCCTTCGGAACGTTTGCGAAGGAAGAACTGAAAAAAATGGCAGAACTGGCAGGAAAGTATGTGGGGAAAGTCGTGCTGCGTGGGGTGGAGTAAGCAACACAGCGTCTGACGGCTCCCAGGTTATTGCACCTGATTGGGTCCTGCTGTTCCACATTCAAAGTCCAACGCATTCCGCAGCGTAGTTTCCGCAATAGATTCCAGAGCTTCTTTCGTGAAAAATCCCTGGTGGGATGTGATCATGACGTTAGGGAAGGACAAAAGTCTTGCGGTGGTAGAATGTTCCAGAATCTCATCGGAGCGGTCCTCGAAGACATTCTTGGTCTCTTCTTCATAGACATCCAGTCCGACACCGGCAAATTTATGAAGACGAATTCCTTCAATAAGGTCCTGAGTCCTGACCAGAGCACCACGGGAAGTATTGACCAGAATGACACCGTTTTTCATTTTTTTGATGGTGTCAAGCTGGATCATGTGGTAGGTGGAATCCATCAGCGGACAGTGAAGAGAGATCAGATCGCTTTTCGCCAGTAATTCGTCTAAAGTCACATAGGTGACAAAGTCTTTCAGATCGGGATTTTCATAGACATCGTAGGCGATGACTTTCATGCCGAAACCGTTACAGATCCTGCACATGGCAGCACCGATCCGGCCGGTTCCGATAATCCCGGCAACCTTGTCATAGAAGTTGAAGCCCATGAGCCCTGCGAGACTGAAATCATTTTCACGGACTTTGTTATAAGCCTTATATAAACGGCGGTTGCAGGCCAGCGCCAGTGCCATGGCATGCTCGGCAACGGCTTCCGGCGAATAGCCGGGAACTCGCATGACACAGATGTCATATGCGGAAGCCTTTTCCAGATCCACATTGTTATATCCGGCACAACGTAACAGGACCAGACGGACGCCTTTTTCATGGAGAATTTTAAGCGTGTCCTCACCCACGTTGGAGCTGACGAAGGCACAGACGGCATCGAAACCGCCGGCCAGGGCAGCGGTGCGGGGATCCAGATCCGGCCGGATGTATTCCATCTGAATGTCGGGATATTTTTGGAGAGCAGCCTCGAAAGATTCTTTATCATAGCTTTTGGTATCATAAAATAATAGTTTCATAATCGTCCTCCTTGGATTGATTTTTATAGTATGTGTATCATTCGTTTTAATCATGCCCAGATTTGCCTTTACTATAGCGCAAAATTTGTTATAATAATGGAAAAATCGTATTGAAAAAAATAAAAATGATGTGGATATGATGCAACCGCCGGATATATTGGCGTCAGGAGGTTCGGATTATGAAAAAAATATTTTTTGCAGTGGTATTTGCAGGGGCTTTGCTGGGTCTTGCAGCTTGCGGAAACCAGGAGACAGTGGCTGACCCAGGGACTGCTGTAGAGAGTATCGGAGAGGCGCAGAGCAGTGATACGGCAGGAGAGACAGTGAATGAGACAGCTGAGAATGCAGAATTGCCCACACAGGCAGGAATAACAGAAGACCAAAGCAGCACACAGGAAGGTGATCTGGTGGAGTTTGCCATAGAAGATCATGAGGGCAGCAGTGATCCCGAGGATAAGACAAGGGACTACGAGTATTCCTATCAGACGGCCACGATTACGATTCCGGGCAATGAGGCAGCGCAGGAGAAGATCCAGAAGGATCTGGATGAATATGTAAATGATTTTGTGGAAGGAATTCAGGCCGGAGATTTTGGTACACTTTATGAGGATATGCCGGTATATGTGCAGAGCTATGAGGATCTTACTTTCCATGTGATACGTGCGGATGACAAGGTGATCAGCTTGTCATGGGGACTGGAAGGGTATGACCAGGGGGCTCATGGATGGTATACTTTGTATTATATGAATTATTATACCAAGACCGGCGAAAGAATCACTTTTGACAGTCTGGGAAGTGGATTTCGTGAGAAAGCACTGGAACTGGTGACAGCCAAAGCGGCGGAAATGCAGGCAAAAGAGGACTGCTTCTTTGACGATTACGAGAAGAGTATAAAACTAGTGGTACTGGACGGTACGGAAGATCTGGATGCTATCTATCAGGAAATCTACGGAGCGGATATTGCAGGTACGGATAATGGCACTGCAACACCTACTTTCAGCATTACGGAACATGGATTTGTTTTCGAATCTGGCCAGTATGTATTACAGTCCTATGCGGTCGGGATCGTTGATTTTGAGATTCCGGCAGCAGATTTCGGAGATGCGTTGACAGCAGATATTTTTTAGCATATAATTAGGAACATTGGGAATGAGGTTCTCCCGGAAGCTCAGGCTTCGAACCGCCGGAATTTGATGATATGAATTCTATTTGGCTGATGACTTCTGCAGAATATGCAGGGGACACCAGCCTTTTTTGTTGGAATTTATACGTCCTGCTGCGAGAAAATGGAGGAAATTATTTATGCTTACATCACTGGGACTGATTTTTTTACTGGGACTGCTCATGGCGGCGATCTGCCAGAAGATCCACCTGCCCCGCATCATCGGAATGCTGTTTACGGGGATCATTTTAGGACCCTATGTGCTGAATCTGCTGGATGCGTCGATCCTGAATATTTCGTCGGAGCTGCGGCAGATCGCCCTGATCATCATTTTGTTGAAGGCCGGGCTGTCATTGGATCTGAAGGACTTGAAAAAAGTGGGGCGTTCCGCAGTCATGTTATCCTGCGTCCCGGCCACTTGTGAATTGTTGGCTTTCGTAGCATTTGCACCGATGATCCTGCATATCAGCAGGGTGGATGCTGCAGTTATGGGAGCGGTGCTGGCAGCAGTGTCACCTGCGGTTGTGGTGCCACGGATGGTATATCTCATGGAAAATGGCTATGGCACGGAGAAAAGCATCCCACAGATGATTCTGGCAGGAGCTTCCTGTGATGACATATATGTCATAGTGCTGTTTTCTACCTTTGCGGGAATGGCACAGGGCGGACATGTCAATGCCCTGGACTTCGTGAACATCCCGGTGTCCATTCTGACTGGTGTGTTGTTCGGAGCATTTGTGGGATGGCTGTTGGGACAGCTGTTTGAGCTGTTGTACCGGAAGGACAGTTATGTGCGCAACAGTATGAAAGTCATTATTATCATGGGATTGTCCTTTTTATTAATGGCCTTGGAAACTATGTTAAAGGGAACGGTGGCATTCTCCGGTCTGCTGGCGGTGGTGAGTATGGCCTGCGCTTTGAAAATACGGGCGCCGAAAGAAGTGACCGGCAGATTGTCTGAGAAGTTCGGCAAGCTGTGGCTGGCAGCAGAGGTAGTGCTGTTCGTGTTGGTGGGTGCGGCGGTAGATATCCGCTACACCATGGAAGCCGGACCGGCAGCGGTGGGAATGATCCTGCTGGCGCTGCTGTTCCGCTCCGCCGGTGTAGCACTGTGCATGTTGGGAACGGATCTAGGTAAAAAGGAGCGCCTGTTTTGTATGATTGCTTATCTGCCGAAGGCTACTGTACAGGCAGCCATCGGCTCTGTGCCGTTAGCGATGGGATTGTCCTGTGGCAAGATTGTCCTGTCGGTGGCAGTGCTGGCAATCCTCATAACGGCACCTCTGGGGGCGATGGGAATGGATGCTACGTACCGGAAACTGCTTCAGAAAAATTGAGAAAATAATATCATTTGACAGTCATCCGGCATGTGATCAAGTCCCGTAAGGGAGCCGCAAAAATATCTACGCCATAAGGACAAGCAGGCCGTAAGCAGACGTCGGTACTTATTGACCGTATTTTGGTCAATTATGTACCGCTACGTTCTGCGCCAGAGCGAAAGCGTGCCTGCGGTTCTTATGACGTAGAATTGTTGTGAATACCCAGTACAAAACCCCGGCAGCTACCATAACTGCCGGGGTTTTAAGGAGGATAGAAATCGTTTTAAACTATGTACATCAGGTTTATTAACCCATGGTAATAACTACGTTGTACTCTTCCTTGCCCTTTTCGTAAGGAATGATGTGTCCGTCAACAGCCTTGCCGTCTACGGTCAGGGATACCACACCCTTCTCCACGTTCTGAGGGTTTTTCACCTGAATGTGATAGGTGCCCTCACGGAACTTACGGGTGATGGAGAAATCACCGAAGCCCTTGGGAATACAAGGATCTACGGACAATCCCTGATGGGTGGGATATACACCCAGTATGTACTGGGAGATATTTACGAAAGTCCATGCTGCGGTACCGGTCAGCCAGCTGTTCTTGGCTTCGCCGTGGAATTTTGCATCCTTACCGGCTACCATCTGGGAGTATACATAAGGCTCGGTACGATGGATCTCACTGATATCCTCAATGTATGCAGGGCAGGTCTTGCGGTAGATCTCGAAAGCTCTGTCACCTCTGCCCAGAACGGTCTCTGCGATGGATACCCAGGGATTATTGTGGCAGAAGATACCGGCATTTTCCTTGTATCCGGGGGGATAAGAGGATACTTCACCAAGTTCGAGGTGATACTCCGTGTATGCAGGTTGTAAGATCATGACACCATACTTGGTATCCAGTCTTTCTTTTACGGAATTCAGTGCCTTCTCGGCAAGCCCTTCCTTCACACCGACACCGGCGAGTACACAGAAGCCCTGAGGCTCGATGTAGATCTGACCTTCGCGGCATTCCTTGGAACCTACCTTGTGGCTGTAAGCATCGTAAGCACGAACGAACCAGTCGCCGTCCCAGCCATCCTTCAGGATCGCATCGTACATTGCCTGTACTTCCTTGCGTGCGCGGGCGGCCTCATCAGCATCGCCCATCAGCTCACACAGCTGTGCATATTCTTCACCGTATTTTACGAACATGCCGGCAATGAATACGGATTCTGCCACGGGGCCTTCACTGGGACCGAAGGTCTGGAAGGATTCTCCGGGATGAGCGGAGAAGCAGTTCAGGTTCAGACAGTCGTTCCAGTCGGCACGGCCGATCAGAGGCAGATTGTGAGGACCTTTGTGGTTGATGATATAATCTAAGGAGCGTTTTAAGTGATCCATCAGAGGAGCGGCCACGCTCATATCGTTGTCAAAAGGAACCATCTGGGTCAGGATGGAGGTATCGCCGGTCTCTCTTACGTAAGCACTGGTACCTGCAATAAGCCACAGAGGATCATCATTGAAGCCACTGCCGATATCGGAGTTGCCTTTCTTGGTCAGAGGCTGGTACTGATGGTAAGCACTGCCGTCCTGGAACTGGGTGGAGGCGATATCAATGATACGCTCTCTTGCACGATCCGGGATCAGATGCACGAAACCGAGCAGATCCTGGCAGGAGTCACGGAAGCCCATACCACGGCCGATTCCGGACTCGTAATAAGAAGCGGAACGGGACATGTTGAAGGTTACCATGCACTGATACTGGTTCCAGGTGTTGACCATACGGTTTACTTTTTCATCAGCAGAATCTACCGTGTAACGGGCGAGTAATTGTTTCCAGTAAGCCTGTAATGCTGCGAAAGCTTCCTCTACCTGGGCATCGGTCTGGTATTTTGCCAGCATTTCCTTAGCACGGGTCTTGTTGATCACACCGTAAGACTCCCATTTCTCATCTTCAGGATTCTCGATATAACCCAGTACGAAGATGAAGGTCTTGGTCTCGCCGACTGCCAGATCCACATTGATCTGATGGGAGGCGATGGGAGACCAGCCGCTTGCCATGGAATTCGTGCATTTGCCGTTTTCAATCGCTTCAGGGGAATCTGCACCTCTGTACGCACCCAGAAAAGCATCTCTGCTGGTATCGAAACCGTCAATCTTCGTATTTACAGAATAGATCGCATAATGATTACGACGCTCGCGGTATTCGGTCTTATGGTAGATAGTAGAATCCTGTACCTCTACCTCGCCGGTGCTTAAGTTACGCTGGAAGTTCTTCATATCATCGTCAGCATTCCACAGACACCATTCTACATAAGAGAATACGGACAGCTTCTTGTCCTCGGAGCTTCCGTTGGTCAGGGTCAGCTGAGAGATCTCGCAGTTATCGTTCAGAGGAACGAAGGAGAGCACGGAAGCCTTAACACCGTTTCTGGAAGAGGTGAAACGGCTGTAACCGATACCGTGACGGCATTCGTAAGAATCCAGCTCAGTCTTCGTAGGCTGCCAGCCGGGATTCCATACGGTATCTCCGTCCTTAATATACAGATATTTGCCGTTGATGTCTGCCGGTACATTATTGTAACGATAACGGGTCAGACGCAGCAGCTTGGCATCCTTATAGAAGGTATATCCGCCGCAGGTGTTGGATATCAGACTGAAAAACTCGTTGCAGCCCAGGTAGTTGATCCAGGGAAGCGGAGTCTTGGGAGTGGTGATGACATATTCCTGATGCACATCATCGAAATAACCATACTTCATAAGAAAATCTCCTTCTTTCATGTTGTTGTATATTGAGTGTTTACGATTTCGTTTCTGAGTGCTTAACGATAAGTAAACGATTAAGTACTCTGAATTTCTGATTTGTATTATACAGAAGCAATGGGAAAAATGCAATATGAATCTTGAAAAAGCCCGTAAAATGCGCAATGTATACAAAAACAGTGAGAAAACATGGTCAGAAAATACAAAAGAAAATATATATCGAAAAGCTGAGCCTGTGAACAAAAATTATATCAAACGTTATCGCATACTTTGCCATTATATAGAAGAAATACAATCACTATACAAGCCAAATGTACAAAACAGCCTGCGCAGAATTGTTAATTATAGACAAAATGGATACTTTTTGAAAAAAATCTGCAAAAAAGTATTGCAAAATGCTCAAAGGTGTTATATATTAAAGCTACGAAAACGATTAAGTTACAAAACAGGTCGGACGGAATGACGAAGACATGGGACAGGAGAAAGGTATGGCATCACTGAAAGACATTTCCAAGATTTGTGGAGTCTCCGTTGCAACTGTCAGCAAGGCGTTGAACGACCACAAGGACATTGGAGAAGAAACCAAAGCGAATATCAGACGGGTAGCAAAGGAGATGGGATATTCCCCGAACCTTTCCGCAAGAGCTTTGAAGACGAACCGGACCTACGGAATCGGAGTCCTCTTCGCAGATGAAGCCAGAAGCGGTCTTACCCACGATTACTTTTCCAGTGTGCTGGACAGCTTCAAAAGGACGGCAGAGAAGAGCGGTTACGACATTACATTTATTAACAGCTGCAAGAACCGGCCGGATCGGATGTCCTACCTGGAACACAGCAGGTACAGAGGCTTTGACGGAGTGGTGCTCGCCTGTATTGATTTCGGAGATCCCGAGGTCGTTGAACTGGTACAGAGTTCCATCCCGGTAGTCACCATCGACTACCTGTTTAACAATCGTATCGCAATCATGTCGGACAATGTTACAGGAATGAAAGAGCTGCTGGAGTACATATATAGTAGAGGACATAGGAAAATAGCTTATATCCACGGAGCGATGTCAGCGGTTACCTCAGGACGGCTATCCAGCTTCTACCGGACGGCGGAACGTCTGGGACTGGAGATTCCGGATGAGTACATCAGAGAGGCAGCTTACAGAGACACCACAACAACCTATCGTGTGACCAATGAACTGCTAGATCTGCCGGATCCACCGACATGCATCATCTATCCGGATGACTTCGCTTCTTTCGGAGGCATCAATGCTATCAGGGAGAGGGGGTTACAGATCCCCGAAGATATCTCGGTAGCAGGATATGATGGAATTCAGGCAGCAAGGCAGCTGGAACCCAGGCTGACCACGGTACAGCAGGACACCGAGCAGATCGGATGTCTGGCAGCCAGAGAACTGATCAGTCTCATCGAGAGACCCAAGACCACTATCATAGAACAGGTCATCGTGCCCGGGAAAGTTGTGGAAGGCAAGTCGGTAGCCCGGATTCCGACAGACAATTAATCAGGCATTTGTATGGAAGCGACGCAACCGCCTACATATGAATATAAATGCAACAAACACTTACAACAAACGTTCAACAAAAATGGGAGGAAACAAACATGAAGAAAAAAGTACTTAGTGCTTTACTTACCACCACAATGTTAGCAAGCATGCTGGTAGGTTGTGGCAGCAGCAATGATGCTCCTGCGGCAGCATCTACCGATGCAGCACCCGCAGCATCCACCGAGGCTAAGACCGAGGCACCTGCATCCACCGATGCAGCAGAGCCTGCAGCAGACGAAGGCAAAGTCCTGAACATCTACTGTTGGAACACCGAGTTCCAGAGCCGTATCGCTGATCACTATCCTGGATACGAAGCAGTAGACGGTACTACCGGTAAGATTGGTGATGTAACTGTTAAGTGGAACATTACCCCTAATGATGACAATGCTTATCAGAATAATCTGGATGCTACCCTGGACAAACAGGCAAGCGCAGCCGATGATGATAAGATCGACCTGTTCCTGGTTGAGGCTGACTACGCACTGAAATATGTAGATACCGAGTTCACAATGCCTGTTAAGGATCTGGGTATTACTGATGCAGATCTGTCTAACCAGTATCAGTATACCAAAGATGTTGTAACCGATTCTAACGGCGTATTAAAGGGTGTTTCCTGGCAGGGCTGCCCCGGTGTCTTGATTTACAACCGTGACGTAGCTAAGGAAGTACTTGGATCTGAAGATCCCGCAGAGGTACAGAAGGCTGTAGCTGACTGGGATACCTTCACCGCAACTGCTGAGAGCATGAAGAAGGCTGGTTATTACATGACCTCTTCCGTAAACGACAGCTACCGTGTATACTCTAACAACGTATCCGGTAAGTGGGTTCAGGACAATAAGATCGTCATTGACCCTAACATTATGAAGTGGGTTGAAGATTCCAAGAAGATGGTTGACGCTAAGGAAACCAATACTTTTGAACTGTGGTCTGATGACTGGAAGAAGGGCTTCTATCCTACAGGAAAAGTATTCTGCTACTTTGGACCCGCTTGGTTGATTAACTTCTCTATGGCAGCAGATGAAGATGGTTCCGTAGCTAACTCTGGCAGATGGGGCGCTACCGAAGGACCTCAGGGCTTCTTCTGGGGCGGTACCTGGATCTGTGCAGCAGCCGGTACTGACAATGCAAGCCTTGTTAAGGATATCATGCTGCAGATGACTACCAATAAGGATGTTATGATCGACATCGTTAAGAAGGATTCCGATTTCGTTAACAACAAGCCTGCTATGGAAGAGATGGCAGCAGACGCTTCTTACACTAACCCTATTCTGGGCGGTCAGAACCCTCTGGATATGTTCTGTGCAGGTGCTGAGAAGATCGATCTGAGCAATCTGTCCTCTTACGATCAGGGCTGTAACGAAGAGTTCCAGAACGCTATGAAGAACTACTTCGAAGGCAAGACCGATCTGGACGGTGCACTGGATCTGTTCTACAAAGCAGTAGAAGAGAAGTATCCTGGACTTACTCATTAATCTGAATTAGATAGAACCGTACCTGCCTGGTTGGTCAGGTGGGTACGGTTTTTCTCTCAAAAAACGGGAAAAAGCCAGAAAAAGAGAAGGCTGGCAGAAGTTTTTTTATAAGTAAAATAGGAAAATGCAAGTAAGAGAGCTGCTGCGAGCCTTATCGGAAAAAATGGCACGACAATCCATGTGGCAAACATGGCAACAAAAGGGAGGAATGATTTATGGCAAAGGTAAAGCGAGGAAAGGTGGTACGCTATAATAAATGGGGTTATATCTTCCTGATCCCCTTCATTGTAGTCTATCTGGTATTTCAGCTGGTTCCACTTTTCAGAACCTTCTATTACAGCTTTTTTGAAATTTACCGTTCGGGACTGACACAGGTCGGACCGAATTTTGTAGGACTTGGTAACTTCGTAAAACTGTTTTCCAATGGAGATATCTGGGTTTACACGAAAAATACCCTGATCATGTGGATTCTGGGCTTTGTTCCCCAGATTTTCGTATCCCTGTTACTGGGCGCATGGTTCTCTGATCCCAGCCTTAGATTAAAAGGACAGAGATTCTTTAAGACAGTTATTTACCTGCCGAACCTGATCATGGCTTCCGCATTTGCAATGCTGTTCTTTACCCTGTTCTCTGATGGTGGTCCGATCAATGAGATCATGATGCAGTTGGGATGGATCAGCGAGCCGTACAAATTCCTGTCAAATGTCTGGAGCACCAGAGGACTGGTAGCACTGATGAACTTCCTGATGTGGTTCGGTAATACGACGATTCTCCTGATGGCTGGTATGATGGGTATTGATACTTCACTGTTTGAGGCGGCTGAAGTGGACGGTGCCACCTCTACACAGGTATTTTTCAAGATCACACTTCCTCTGTTACGTCCGATCCTGATCTATGTAATGATCACTTCCCTGATCGGTGGTTTACAGATGTTCGATGTACCTCAGATCCTGACCAACGGCAACGGCGATCCTATGAGATCTACCATGACGCTGATCATGTACCTGAATAAGCATCTGTTCAGTAAGAACTATGGTATGGGCGGTGCACTCTCCGTGATCCTGTTTATTATCACAGGTCTCCTGAGCCTCGTCGTATTCAAGTTCTCGAACAAGAAAGATTGATAGGGGGTGGCAGATATGTTAAGCATCGAAACAAACGAAACCAAAAAAGGCATGGGCATCCATGCCAGAAGAGTTCTTGCATACATAGTATTGGTATTTATGAGTTTCCTGTGCCTGTTCTGGTTCTATATCCTGTTCGTGAATGCGACCAGATCCAATGGAGAACTGACCAGAGGCTTTACCCCGATTCCCAGTCACTATCTGTTAGAGAACTGGAAGGGAGTAATGGCAGGAACCCAGCCCGTTGTAAGAGGTATGTTCAACAGCTTGTTTGTAGCATTATCAAGTGCTGTGTTGTGTACTTACTTCTCCACCATGACCGCTTATGCGATCCATGTATATGACTTTAAGATCAAGAAGTTTATGTTTACCTTCATTCTGGCAGTTATGACGATCCCTACACAGGTTACCGCACTTGGTTTCCTGCAGTTAGTATCTGACATGAAGCTGGAAGATAACTTCATTCCTCTGATTGTTCCTGCAGTAGCAGCTCCTGTTACTTTCTTCTATATGAAGCAGTACATGGAGAGTGCATTGCCCCTGTCTCTGGTAGAGGCAGCCAGAATCGACGGTTCCGGTGAGTTCCGTACGTTCAATACCATCGTGCTTCCTCTGATGAAGCCCGCCATCGCAGTACAGGCGATCTTCACTTTCGTAAGCAGCTGGAACAATTACTTCACACCGGCACTGATCCTGCATAACGACAAGATGAAGACATTACCTATCCTGATCGCCCAGCTGCGTTCCGCAGACTTCCTGAAGTTCGATATGGGGCAGGTGTATGTGACCATCGCATTCTCCATCTTCCCCGTTATCGTAGTATACCTGATCCTTTCCAAGTTCATTGTCCAGGGCGTGGCAATGGGAAGTGTCAAGGGTTAATATTTTGCCAGCAACATTCAATACATAAATCTCTCCTGAAAAGCGGCACTCTTCCCCGGAGTGGCGCTTTTCGCTTGCAAAAAAACGGGGAAACGGGTATAAAATAAAGAAAAGAGTGAATATGTATTTTGAATGAAAATGTCGGATACAGCGGTAAAAGACATTCGTATAGAAACGGAAGAAAGAGGTAATGGTCATGCAGATGTATGAGGTGACAGCGCTGGCGCCGGAAGGACCGGAGGAAGTCTATCAGGCGATGGTGTTCGCAGAAGATGAGGATGACGCCCTGAACCAGCTGGAGGAACAGCTGAAGGAGCAGGGGATAGCCCATGGAATGTGCATGGCGGAAGAAGTGTGAAAAGAACTTCTGATCACTCAGAGCAAAGGCTCTTTCATGAAGAAGTTCTATGTTTCATGCGCAAGTTTGCGTCTTCGGCACAGACTTTGAAGATTAAGGAAGGGTGCGGATACTAGAAATGGAAAATTCCTATCGCTTTTTTGAAAATAAGGATTGTAAATATTTCCCCTGCCACAAGGGTCTTGCAGATTTCAACTGCCTGTTCTGCTACTGCCCCATGTACCGCCTGGAGCATTGCCCTGGGAATCCCCGGTATTTCGAGAAAAACGGCAGACGGATCAAGGATTGCTCGGGCTGCACCTTCCCACATGATCCGGAGCATTATGATACGATCATGCAGATACTGCGGGAGGCGTAACACATTTTTCTAAAATCCAAAAGCCGATAGTCTGTTTTCACAGGTTATCGGCTTTTTTATGCGCGGAGACGGTGGGATTTGAACCCACGTGCCCGAGAAGGGCTAACGCATTTCGAGTGCGCCCCGTTATGACCACTTCGATACGTCTCCAAAAGATTACAACGTAGATTATTTTATCTGAAAAATGACCGTTTGGCAAGGGGAGAAACGAAAAATCCTGATCAAACCAGGCACTATTTCAGGAGTCTTAACTCAAATATACTGCCTGGTTCGAGGAATTCTTCTTCCAGGCGGTAGTTTTTGCAAAATTTCCGATGGAAACTACCGAATTTTACTGCCTGACAAGGGAATTACGCTTTTGCAGCGGTATTTTTCCAGGAAAAGGATCTTCTGCAATGAGATTATTACTGCCTATATGATAATAATAAATTAGGAAGCGGTAATTGTGAAAAAAGATGTTGACAGAACAACATCTGCGTAGTATATTGCATTTAAATACTTTGATAGTCAAAGCAATTCGGCGAAGATAGACTTGAAATGCAAAAGGTCAACACTGACAACAATTGCGAAGGGAAAGTGAACACGCCGGAGACGACAAAGTAGTAAAACAAGGTATTAGAAACACAATAATGAAATGCATAAGGAGAGCAAAAACATGTTAGAAAAAGTAGCAGCTATCATCAGAGAACAGTTAAACCAGGAGAATGTAGAAATCACAGAGGCAACCCGTTTCAAGGAGGATCTGGAAGTAGATTCCCTGGATCTGTTTGAACTGGTAATGGCATTTGAGGAGGAATACGGAGTGTCCATTCCTTCTGAGGAACTGGAAAATCTGGCAACTGTAGGTGATGTTATCAGTTATATTCAGGAGCATGCGTAAGAACGGAATATCTGCCTGAATGCAGGCATTCGCAGAACGACGAGAAGGATCAGAAAGACAATGAAAACAAAGATCACGGAACTTCTACAAATCGAATATCCCATTTTCCAGGGCGGTATGGCCTGGGTGGCGGAACATAAGCTGGCGGCAGCAGTGTCGAATGCCGGAGGCTTAGGCATCATCGGTGCCGCTTCCGCTCCGCCTGAGGTCGTCCGGGAGGAAATCCGTAAATGCAAAGAACTGACTGACAAACCCTTCGGCGTGAATATCATGCTGCTCAATCCCAATGCGGAGGATGTAGCGAAGATTGTCGTGGAAGAAGGAGTAAAAGTGGTAACGACTGGTGCTGGAAACCCGGGAAAATTCATGGAACTGTGGAAGAATGCCGGAGTGAAAGTCATTCCGGTGGTAGCCAGTGTGGCTATGGCGAAGATGATGGAACGGGCCGGAGCAGACGCTGTGGTGGCAGAAGGCATGGAGAGTGGCGGACATATCGGTTCCACCACGACCATGGCGCTGGTTCCTCAGGTGGTGGATGCGGTATCTATCCCGGTGATCGCAGCCGGAGGTATCGCCGATGGCAGAGGCATGGCGGCGGCCTTTATGCTGGGGGCAGAGGGAATCCAGATGGGAACCCGGTTCGTAGCATCGAAGGAATCCATCGTCCATGAAAATTACAAGAATCAGATCATCAAGGCAAAGGATATCGATTCCGTAGTGACAGGAATGTCTACCGGACATCCGGTGCGCTCCCTTCGCAATCAGATGACCAGAGAGTATCTGAAGCTGGAAAAGGAAAATGCAGACTTCATGGAGCTGGAAAAACTGACACTGGGATCTCTCAGGAAGGCAGTGCAGGACGGAGATACCGTAAATGGAACCCTGATGGCCGGGCAGATTGCAGGACTGGTCCACGGAGAGCAGACCTGCCGTGAGATTATTGAAGAAACGGTGCAGCAGGCGCAGGAGTGCATAACGGCACAAATTAAAAGACAGTAATACTAACCGCCAATAACAGATGCTGAACAACAAACTATGAACAGTAATGCGTGGCAAATGGTATAGGGAAAATGGTGTGTTACAAAAATGTGCTGTAACTGAAGGGACAATAGCATCACATAGTAATTAGGAGATGACAAAATGAGCAAGATCGCATACTTATTCCCGGGACAGGGATCCCAGTACATAGGAATGGGCAAGGAGTTCTACGATACTTACCCGGAAGCACAGGCGGTATGGAAGCTGGCAGACAAGGTGCTCCAGAATCTGTACTGGCAGGACAAGCGGGAAGCACAGGCGGAAAGCGGACATCCGTACTCCATGGAACAGCTGACCTTTGAGGAAAATCCATATATCAATATTACGGAATACACACAGATCGCCATGCTGACCATGGAAGTGGCTATTCTGAAGGTGTTGGAGGCAAAAGGACTGAAAGCGGAGATGGCAGCAGGCTTAAGCCTGGGAGAATATGGGGCACTGGCTGCCAGCGGTGTGATGGAGCTGCCGGATCTGTTCCGGATCATCCGGATGCGTGGTATCTATATGCAGGAGGCTTATCCGGAAGGGGGAGCCATGGCAGCAATATTGGGACTGGACGGAGACATTGTGACAAAAATCTGCGAACGGACAGCAAAAGAAACCGGCAAGGTCGTATCGGTAGCGAATTATAACTGTCCTGGACAAATTGTGATCACCGGAGAGGCAGATGCAGTAGCAGCGGCATCAGAAGCGCTGAAGGAAGCAGGTGCAAAACGCTGTGTAGCCTTAAAGGTCAGCGGACCGTTCCACTCAGCTCTGTTAAAAAATGCAGGAGAACAATTAGCAGAAGAATTGAAAAGCGTAAAGCTGTCAACCCCCTGGATCCCTTATCTGTCCAATGTAACGGCAGATTATGTGACAGATGCGTCACAGGTTGCGGAGCTGCTGAAACAGCAGGTATCCAGTCCCGTACATTTTACCCAGAGCGTAGAGCGGATGATCGCAGATGGTGTGGACACTTTCGTAGAGATCGGGCCGGGGAAGACACTCAGCAGCTTTGTCCGCAAAATTGACAGAAATGTCAAAGTATACAATATCGAGAAACCGGAGGATCTGGACCGGGTGATGGAGGAACTGGCATGCTGACAGGGAAAAGTCTGACGGGACAAGTTGCTATTGTCACAGGAGCATCACGGGGCATCGGAAAAGCAGTGGCACAGGCACTGGCAGCTGAAGGAGCCACGGTGATCATTAATTATAACGGCTCTGCAGAAGCAGCGGAAGCGGTGGCGGCGGACATCCGAAGCCAAGGCGGCACGGCGGAGGCTGTGAAATGCAATGTTGCGGATTTTGCAGAGAGTGAAGCTTTTGTAAAGGCAGTAACAGAGAAATACGGCAGAGTTGACATTCTTGTCAATAACGCCGGGATCACGCGAGACAATCTGATCGTGCGGATGACGGAAGAAGAATTCAATGCAGTCCTGGATACGAATCTGAAGGGTGCATTTCACATGATCCGGCATCTGACGAAGACCTTTATGAAGCAGAGATATGGGAAAATCATCAATATCTCTTCTGTCAGTGGCATCGTCGGGAATGCAGGGCAGGCTAATTATTCTGCATCCAAGGCGGGACTGATCGGTCTGACGAAAAGCGTAGCGAGAGAACTGGCATCCCGGAATATCTGTGTGAATGCCGTGGCACCCGGATTTATCCGGACAGATATGACAGACAAGCTGCCGGAGGCGGTACAGGATAATGCGGTCGGACAGATCCCCCTTAAGAAAATGGGAAGACCGGAGGATGTCGCACAGGCGGTTCTGTTCCTGGCAGGAAATGCCTCAGACTATATCACCGGGCAGGTACTGTGCGTGGACGGCGGTATGGCAATGTGAAAAAATATGTCCGGCAACAGTAAAGCAGAATAGAAATATGTCCGGCAACAGTAAAGCAGAATAGAAAATATGTCCGCTGATGGTACAGCAGGATAGAAAATAAGTCAGGATGCGAGGGAGTATATCACGTATGGGTAAAAATAGAAGAGTTGTAGTAACAGGCATGGGAGCCATCACTCCCATCGGCAACAGTGTGGAGGAATTCTGGAATGGTATCAAAGAGGGCAAGACTGGATTCGGTCCTATAACCTATTTTGATACTGCGGATTACCGTTGTAAACTGGCGGCAGAAGTGAAGGATTTTGATCCCGCACAATATATGGACAAAAAATCCGCCCGCAGAATGGAACAATTCTGTCAGTTTGCGGTAGCAGCTGCCGGACAGGCGATCACGGATGCAGGTCTTACTATGGAACAGGAAGATCCTTATATGGTGGGCTGCAGCGTGGGAAGCGGCATCGGAAGCTTACAGGCTATGGAACGGGAATACGACCGCCTGAAGGAGAAAGGTCCCGGCAGAGTAGGACCCATGCTGGTACCTTTGATGATCTCCAATATGGCAGCAGGCAATGTCAGTATTGCCTATGGGCTGAAGGGCAAGAGCCTGAACGTGGTTACTGCCTGCGCAACAGGCACCCATTCCATCGGAGAAGCATATCGTACCATTCAGTATGGTGATGCAGACGTGATGGTAGCCGGAGGAACGGAAAGCTCTATTACCCCCATCGGCATTGCCGGATTTTCCGCACTGACAGCATTGTCGTTTAGTGAAGACCCTAAGAGAGCTTCTATTCCTTTCGATAAAGACCGCAATGGCTTCGTTATGGGAGAGGGCTCGGCGGTAGTGGTACTGGAAGAACTGGAGCATGCAAAGAGACGCGGAGCGAAGATCTATGCGGAGCTGATCGGTTATGGCTGTTCTTCGGATGCCTATCACATTACCTCCCCTGCGGAGGACGGCAGCGGAGCAGCCACCGCCATGCTGAACGCCTTAAAAGACGGCGGTGTGGCGCCGGAGGAGCTTACTTATATTAATGCCCATGGAACCAGCACCCATCATAATGACCTGTTCGAGACCAGAGCTATCAAGCTTGCATTTGGAGAACATGCTTATGATCTGAAGATCAATTCCACCAAATCTATGGTGGGACATCTCCTGGGAGCGGCAGGAGCGGTGGAATTCGTCACCTGCGTAAAAGAAATTCAGGAAGGCTTTATCCACCGTACCGTGGGACTGCGTGAGACGGAGGAAGAACTGGATCTGAATTATTGCCTGGACAGCTACGAAGAAGAGGTGCCTTATGCATTGACCAATTCGTTGGGCTTCGGCGGACATAATGCGAGTCTGTTGTTGAAGAAGTATACAGAGTAACCGCAGCAGATGTTCAAGACACAGGATAGAAGGCAGAGCATTAACGAGGACGATTGCAGAATGCGAGGAAGTAGTTGATGCGACAGCATTCGCGGAACGGAGGAACAATGTCAGTATATAACACCCAGGAAATCATGGAGATTCTGCCCCACAGACACCCATTTCTGCTGATCGATACGATCGAGGAGCTGGAGCCCGGTGTCAGGGCGGTGGGACGCAAAAACGTAACCTTCAATGAACCGTATTTTGCCGGACATTTTCCGGGAAATCCGGTGATGCCCGGAGTACTGATCCTGGAGGCGCTTGCCCAGACGGGGGCGGTTGCAATTCTGTCTCTGCCGGAGCATCGTGGCAAGACGGCTTATTTTGCCGGGATCGATAAGGCAAAATTTAAACAGATGGTGCGCCCCGGAGACACCTTGGAACTGGAGACCACCATAATCCGCAGTAAGGGACCGGTGGGTGTCGGGGAAGCGATCGCCACGGTAAACGGAAAACTGGCGGCGAAGGCGGAGCTTACCTTTGCGTTGAAATAAAAATAGTCTGCGGAAGTGATTTTTTATGAGTGGGACAGAGAGATAAAAGTGACGCAGAATAAGAGGTGCAGATATGGGAAGTGTAGATACAGAAACAGAGATCAAATGCCCGAAATGTAAGAAAATGATAAACAGAGACCGGGCAGCGAAAAATAAATATGTCTGCTATGAGTGTGGTTATTATTTCCGAGTGAAGACCCACAACCGGATCCGCATGGTGGCAGACCGGAAAAGCTTTCAACCCTGGTTTGAGGAGATAGAAGAGAGCAATCCATTGAAATATGAGGGTTATGAAGACAAGCTGTCAGAGGCCAGGGAAAAATCCGGCGTGAAGGAAGCTGTGACCGTAGGTGAATGTGAGATCTACGGGGAAAAGGCTGTGATCGGCATCTGCGAATCCAAATTTATGATGGGAAGCATGGGACATGTGGTCGGTGAGAAAGTCACCCGGGCTATAGAGAAAGCTACGGAACGGAAACTACCGGTATTTTTGTTCTGCTGTTCCGGCGGTGCCAGAATGCAGGAGGGCATCGTGTCACTGATGCAGATGGCAAAGACCTCCGCAGCGATCAAACGGCATGGAGAAGCGGGACTTCTCTATGCGACGATCCTGACAGATCCCACTACAGGTGGTGTCACAGCAAGCTTTGCTATGCTGGGAGATGTGATCATGGCGGAACCGGGAGCATTGATCGGCTTTGCAGGACCGAGAGTCATTAAGCAGACTCTGGGACAGCGCCTGCCGGAAGGATTCCAGACGGCGGAATTTTTACAGGAGCATGGTTTTGTGGACGGTATCGTCCGCCGGGAGAACCTGAAGAAGACCTTATATTTCCTGATCACGACGCATCGGTGCAGTGAGGGGAATTATGCGGATTTTAAGAAAAATTTTGACTTCCATTTTGAACCTACGGAGATCGTGAAGGAACGCTCATTTCTGACACTCCCCAGAACGGCATGGGAAAAGGTCAAGACCGTCCGGAGAGTGGACAGACCGGCAGCGACCGACTATATTCCCTACATTTTCGATTATGTAGTGGAAGCACACGGAGACCGTTATTATGGGGATGATAAGGCACTGGTAGGCGCAGTGGCATTCCTGGACGGGCAGCCGGTGACAGTACTGGCTGATGTGAAGGGCAAAGATTTTGCAGAATGTGAAAAGCGTAACTATGGAATGCCTATGCCGGAGGGGTATCGTAAGGCGTTACGTCTGATGAAACAGGCGGAGAAATTCCACCGTCCCATTATCAGCTTTGTGAATACACCGGGAGCTTTCTGTGGTGTGGAAGCGGAGGAGAGAGGCCAGGGAGAGGCCATTGCCCGGAATCTGCTGGAGATGTCTGCCTTAAAAGTACCGGTATTGTGCATTCTCATCGGGGAAGGCGGCAGCGGCGGTGCACTGGCGACAGCGGTAGGCAATGAGGTATGGATGATGGAAAATGCCACCTACTCGATCCTGTCTCCCGAAGGCTTTGCTTCTATATTATGGAAGGATGCCGATCGTGCCAGAGAAGCCAGTGAGGTCATGAATATTACATCCGAGGATCTGAAGCGTCTCGGTGTGATCGAGCGGATCGTACCGGAATACGGTGGAGCGGACAACAGTACGGTGGAAGCTATCGGCGGCTATCTCAAGGAACATATCAAGGAATTTCTGCAAAAATACACCGGCATGTCCGGGGAACAGATCGCAGAGGAACGTTATGAAAGGTTCCGCAAATATTAACACGGTAATGTGAGGTGATGTGGGATGAAGCACAGAAAATTGATCCTGGGGGAATTGCATGCAGACATTCCTGTGATCCAGGGAGGCATGGGCGTGGGGATCAGTCTGTCCGGACTGGCCGGAGCAGTGGCAGCTGCCGGTGGGATCGGCATTATATCCACTGCCCAGATCGGTTTCCGGGAACAGGATTTTGACAGAGATCCCATCGCCTGTAATCTGCGCACCATCGGAAAAGAAATAGAAAAAGCAAGGCAGATCGCAAAAGGCGGTATTGTCGGTGTCAACATCATGGTGGCAACACAACGCTACGAGGATTATGTCAGGGCAGCAGTGCAGGCCGGTACGGACTGCATTATTTCCGGTGCGGGGCTGCCGTTAGATCTGCCCGGAGTTGTGGCAGAAACGGAAAACGGAATGCCCGGGCGCAGCCACCGGACAATGCTGGCTCCGATCGTGTCAAGTACCCGTGCCCTGTCGGTGGTCACGAAATACTGGATGAAAAAATACGGTAGGAAGCCGGATTTCATTGTGGCAGAGGGACCGCTGGCAGGAGGACATCTGGGATTTAAAAAAGAAGAACTGGATGCTTACACACCGGAGAACTATGAGAGAGAACTAACGGCAATGATCCGGCAGGCAGCAGAACTGGGGATCCCACTGGTCGCAGCAGGCGGTATTTATGACCGGAGGGATCTGGAGCATTGCCTGTCCCTGGGAGCTGTGGGGGTACAGATGGGAACCCGGTTCGTGACAACAGAGGAATGTGATGCGGCGGAGGCATACAAGCAGGCGTATCTCCGGGCGCAGAAAGAAGATATTGTCATTGTGAAAAGCCCTGTGGGAATGCCGGGGAGAGCCATACAGAATGCTTTTTTGGAAAAGGTGGCAGCCGGGGAGCGGTTTATGACCGGATGCAGACATTGCATTAAGACCTGTGATCCGAAGACGGCGCCTTATTGCATCACCAGAGCATTGATCAATGCGGCAATGGGAGATGTGGATAATGGACTCCTGTTCTGTGGCAGCAATGCCTGGCGGGCACAGAAAATAGAAAAAACAGTGGATATCATGGAGGAAATGGCGTGAGGACCATAAGAATCACCGGAACCGGAAGTGCGCTTCCGGGAAGGATTGTTACAAATAAAGAACTGGAACAGCTGGTGGAGACCTCGGATGAATGGATCCGGGAGAGAACAGGTATTACTGAACGCCATGTGTCAGTTGGCGAAACGGTTGTGACACTTGCGTCAGAAGCGGCTCGCAAAGCATTGGATCAGGCAGGAAAAACTGCAGAAGAAATCGATCTGATCCTTGTGGCAACCTGTTCTCCGGAGCAGTATCTGCCCTGCTGTGCCTGTCAGGTACAGGCAGCCATCGGCGCAGTGAATGGACTGGCTTTCGATGTGAATGCTGCTTGCTCCGGATTCCTGTTTGCCCTAAATACGGCGGATGCCTATCTGCGGACGGGACTGGCAAAAAGCGTACTGGTCATCGGCAGCGAAGTGCTGTCCAAGCTGGTGGACTGGACGGACCGGGGCAGCTGTATCCTGTTCGGAGACGGCGCCGGGGCGGTAGTCGTAGAGAGGTGCAGGGCAGAGTCTTGGACAGTGGAATATGGTAACAATTTGCCGGAGACAGAGAAAGGCATGCAGGAGACGGCGGAGGAGAAACGGATACCGGCAGCAGGAATTCTGGGACGGGCGCTCCATTCCGACGGCACCGGCGGTGGCGTCTTAAAATGTGGAGCAAGAGAACTGGCAACCCCGTATGCAAGAACCTCGGCAGCAAAAACGGGCCAAAACCAGCCGACGGACGGCAGAGAACCTTATATTCAGATGGACGGACAGGAAGTGTACCGGTTTGCCACCAGACGGGTGCCGCAGTGCATCGAGGAAGCACTGTCTGATGCCGGACTTGCTGTGCCGGATATTGACCTGTTCGTACTGCATCAGGCCAACGCACGTATTATTGATGCTGTGGCGAAAAGACTGCATGCAGACAGAGACAAATTCCCCACCAATCTGGAAAGAGTGGGCAATCTGTCCTCCGCATCCATCCCGGTGCTGTTGGATGAACTGCACAGGCAGGGAAAGCTGCACCGTGGGGACCGCATCGTTCTGGCGGGATTCGGCGCCGGACTTACGATTGGGGCTTGCGTGATGACCTGGTAGACGGTATACTGATAACGACTAAGGACACGACAACGGCATGGACGCGGTACGGTAGACAGGAAGCCTGCGGTCCGGGAGCATTGCCGGTATACCAGAGAAACATTTATTAGGAAAACTATGGGAAAAAGCAACAACCGGATGCTGAACGAACTGCTGGTGAATCTGTTCCATAACGTGATGGATGCAGAGGCAAAGGCGGTCATAACAGACGAATTCAAGGATATTACGAATAATGACATGCACATTCTGGAGGCTATTGGCATCGAGGAACCAAAGAGTATGTCCCGGATCGCAGGGGAACTCCATGTCACCGTAGGAACCCTGACCACGAATATGAACAGTCTGGAGAAAAAAGGATATCTGAAGCGTAACCGCAGCACACAGGACAAGCGGGTGGTGCTGGTGACTCTGACAGAAAAGGGGCGGAAAGCCTTTTTCCATCACAGAGATTTCCACAGGAAAATGATTCACACGATCATTCGGAATCTGGATGAGGAAGAAATGAAGACATTGATCAAATGTCTGGGAAAACTGGATATATTTTTCAGAGAAGGAAAAGAAGAGTAAACCGTGAGAACGGCTACTCTTTTTTTGCGTATACGATGAGCCGAGCACAGATTTGTGCTTGCACAAGAATCTGTATTTGGCGAATGTACATCATCGAGCTTTTAAGCGAGATGGTATACAAATCGGGTAGGAGCCAGCCTGCTCGATTGGAAAACCGTACGAAATCACAATAAACTATTTTCAGATGAAAACAAATGTATTAAAATAGAAATGACGATTCAAAGTTTTGAATAGTTATAGCAGACGCAAGAGAAAATAATGAAATAGAAAACGGAGGATCCTACGATGAAGAGAATCGGAATGTTAACGAGTGGTGGTGACTGTCAGGCATTAAATGCTGCCATGAGAGGTGTGGTGAAGACCCTGGCGAACAGTAAGGAAGAGGTCGAGATCTATGGCTTCCTGGATGGATACAGAGGATTGATCTACAGTAATTTCCGGATGCTGACGGACAAGGATTTCTCCGGCATCCTTACCAAAGGCGGCACAATCTTAGGAACCTCCCGGACCCCGTTCAAGACGATTCAGGATCCAGACCCCAACGGACTGAATAAGGTCGAAGCTATGAAGCAGAATTATTATAAGCTGCAGCTGGACTGTCTGGTGATCTTAGGCGGTAACGGTACCCACAAGACAGCAAACCTGCTCCGCAAAGAAGGTCTGAATATCGTAACCCTGCCCAAGACTATTGATAATGATCTGTGGGGCACCGATATGACCTTCGGTTTCCAGAGTGCAGTGGATATCGCTACAGATGCCATCGACTGCATCCATACCACAGCAGCTTCCCACGGCAGAGTATTTATCGTGGAAGTCATGGGTCATAAGGTGGGATGGCTTACCCTGAATGCCGGAATGGCAGGTGGTGCGGATATCATTTTGATTCCCGAGATTCCTTATGATATCGATAAGGTGATTGAGAAGATCGAAGACAGGGACAAAAAAGGCTGCCGTTTTACCATCATCGCTGTAGCCGAGGGTGCTATTTCCAAAGAAGACGCTGCTCTTCCGAAAAAAGATTACAAGAAAAAGATGGAAAAATATCCGTTCCCTTCCGTATCCTATGAAGTGGCTGCACAGATTCAGGAGAAGACCGGCAGAGAAGTACGTGTCACCGTACCCGGCCATATGCAGAGAGGCGGAAGCCCCTGCCCTTACGACAGAGTATTTGCCAGCCGTCTGGGCTCCGAGGCAGGCAAGCTGATCCTGGACAACCAGTACGGCTTCATGGTAGGTTATAAGAACCGTGAGATCGTAAGAGTTCCGTTAGAGGATGTAGCGGGCAAGTTAAAGACCGTAGATCCCGGTGCCACCATCGTACAGGAAGCAAAGATGCTGGGCATCTGTTTCGGCGACTAATACAACAGTTACAGGAAAGAGAGTCAATAAATGTCATATACAGCACTATATCGGAAATTCCGTCCGGACGCTTTTTCTGATGTCAAGGGTCAGGATCATATCGTGACCACATTGAAGAATCAGTTGCGGGCGAACCGGATCGGCCATGCGTATCTGTTTACCGGAACGAGAGGTACCGGTAAGACCACGGTGGCCAAGATTTTTGCAAAAACAGTGAACTGCGAACACCCCACAGAGGACGGGTCCTGTGGGGAATGCCGTATTTGTAAGGCAATCGCAGCGGGAGCCAGCATGAATGTCATCGAGATCGATGCGGCCTCCAACAACGGTGTGGACAATATCCGTGAGATCATCGACGAGGTGTCTTACTCTCCGGCAGAAGGAAAATACAAAGTCTACATCATCGACGAGGTGCATATGCTTTCCCCCGGAGCTTTTAATGCACTGTTAAAAACTTTGGAAGAGCCGCCCTCTTATGTGATTTTTATTCTGGCGACCACGGAGGTGCACAAGATTCCCATTACGATCCTGTCCCGCTGTCAGAGATATGATTTTAAACGAATCTCCATTGATACCATCACGGATCGTATGAAGGAACTGATGGACACGGAGCAGGTACAGGTGGAGGACAGAGCCCTGCGCTACATTGCAAAGGTGGCGGACGGCTCCATGCGAGATGCGTTGAGCCTTCTGGATCAGTGTATCGCGTTCCATCTGGGCAAGGAACTGACCTACGACATGACCCTGGATGTACTGGGAGCCGTAGATACAGAGGTGTTCAGCAGACTGCTTCGCTTCGTCATGGAACGGAATGTACTGGGGTGTATTGAACTATTGGAAGAAATTGTCATGCAGGGCAGAGAGCTGGTACAGTTCGTCACGGACTTTACCTGGTATCTGCGGAACCTCATGCTGGTACAGACGGCGGACAACCTGGAGGATGTCATTGATATGTCCACAGACAATCTGGCGAATCTGAAGGAAGAGGCTTCCATGCTTTCTATGGATCAGATCATCCGGTATATTCATATTTTCTCCGAATTGTCCGGACAGATCCGCTATGCGGCACAGAAACGTATTCTGGTAGAGATCGCACTGATCAAGTTGTGCAAGCCGGAGATGGAGACGGATCAGGAAGCGGTGCTGGATAGAATCCGTCAGGTGGAAGAAAAGGTGGAGAACGGCATTGTAGTCACAGCGGCACAGATGCCGGCAGGCGCTCCGGGAGTACAGGGAGCCCCACAGGGAAATGCGGGAAAGCCGAAGCCTGAGCTGCCCAAAGCGATCCCCGAAGATGTGCAGGAAATTGTACGAAAATGGCCTTCTATTGTAGGAAATGCGGAGAATCCCATGAAGATGTATCTGAAAAATGCCAGACTAAGCCTGGGTGGAGATAATAAACTCATGGTGGTACTGGAGGACGGACTGGCTTCCGATTATTTTAAAGGAGAGGATCACGAGCAGAACAAGCAGCAGCTGGAAGCGTTATTGTCTGATTTTTCCGGCAAGGAGATCGAGGTAACGATCCAGACAGTGGAAAGCAGTAGGGAGTTCGAAGACAATTATGTGGATCTTGGCAAGGTCATCAACATGGAGATTGATGAGGAAGAGTGATCCTGCGTGAATTTGGGATTGCAGCAGACTTGCAGATAAGGTAAGATAGAATAATAACTCACCCATAGAAAGGCTGTATGACTGCTTGCAGGCAAAGCAGACTTTCTACGAGGGGAGTAAACATATATGAGCATGTAGGACGATTAGTCCGAAATGTGAATATATGTTATGATTTCGAGAGTGCGTAGCATGGAGAAATCAATTATAAATCATATGGAGGAAGTAGCAACATGGCAAAAAGAGGCGGATTTCCCGGAGGTGCGATGCCCGGCAATATGAGCAATCTGATGAAGCAGGCACAGAGAATGCAGCGTCAGATGGAAGAGGGACAGAAAGAATTAGAGACCAAGGAGTTCTCTGCATCCGCAGGCGGCGGAGCTGTGGAAGTGACCATCAACGGTAAAAAAGAGATCACATCCATCAAGCTGGCAGAGGAGATCGTGGATCCTGAGGATATCGAGACTCTGCAGGATGCTATCGTGGCAGCAGCCAACGAGGCACTGCGCAAGGTTGATGAAGCCAATGCAGAACTGATGGGCAAAATGACCGGTGGCCTGGGAGGATTTCCTTTCTAATGGAACTCTACAGCGGACAGATCAATAAGTTAATAGATGAACTGGCAGCCCTGCCCGGGATTGGCAGTAAGTCCGCACAACGATTGGCTTTTCATCTGATCAATATGCCCAAGGACCGGGTGGACAGGCTGGCAAATGTAATGGTCGAAGCCAGAGCAAATGTCCGGTATTGCAAGGAATGCTATACTCTGACGGACAAGGAATTGTGCCCGGTGTGTGCAAATCCCAAAAGGGATCACCGCACCATTATGGTGGTAGAGAATACCAGAGACCTGGCGGCTTATGAGAAGACCGGCAAATATGAGGGAGTGTACCATGTACTGCATGGTGCAATTTCTCCGATGCTGGGAGTGGGTCCCGGTGATATCAAGCTGAAGGAACTGATGGAACGCCTGCAGGGTGACGTGGAAGAAGTCATTATTGCAACGAACTCCAGCCTGGAAGGTGAGACCACGGCAATGTATATCAGCAAGCTGATCAAACCTACAGGAATCAAAGTGACGAGAATTGCCAGCGGTGTTCCTGTAGGCGGCGATCTGGAATATATTGATGAGGTAACATTACTTCGTGCCTTAGAAGGCAGAGTAGAATTATAGCGGTTCAGAACCGGTTATGTGAAGGGGTCTGAAGGGTGCGGCAGTATAAGTAAAATGATAAAAGTGGGAGGAAACGAAAATGGCAGTAACAAAAAGTGTATTTGGGAAAAGCCCGGAAGGAAAGGAAATCTCGCTGTATACATTAAGCAACAGCAAAGGGATGAAGGCGGAAATAACTGACCTTGGAGCTGTTCTGGTACGGGTATTGGTGCCGGATAAGAACGGAAAAGTGGATGATCTGGTGCTGGGATTTGACAATGCTGAGAGCTATTATGGAAATGGCAGCTTTTTCGGAACAGTAATCGGTCCTTGCGCAAATCGTACCGGTGGTGCTGAGTATACGCTGGATGGCGTTACTTATCAACTGGATAAAAATGATGGATCCAACAATCTACATACCCATAAACAGCTAGGTTTCCATAAGAGACTCTGGAATGCAGAGACTGGAGAGAACAGTGTTACTTTTTCTCTGGAAGACGAAGACGGTTATCTGGGATTCCCCGGCAATAAAAAGGTGTCTGTGACATATTCTTTGGATGAGGATAATAAGCTTAAGCTACATTACCATGCGACCAGCGATAAAAAGACGATCATCAACCTGACCAACCATTCCTATTTTAATCTGGATGGACATGGCGCAGGTAACATTGAAGAACATGAACTGTGGCTGGAGACCCCTTATTTTACCCCGGTGGCAGCCGGATCTATCCCTACTGGTGAGATCCGCGCAGTAGCAGGGACTCCGATGGATTTTACGCAGCCGAAAAAGATTGGAAAAGATATCCGTGAAGATTATGAGCAGCTGCTGCTGACCGGCGGTTATGATCACAATTTTGTCGTTGATGATTGGAACGGAACCCTTAAGCATATTGCAACAGCCAAAGGACCTAAGAGTGGAAGAACCATGAAAGTGTATACTACACTTCCGGGAGTACAGTTTTATGCAGGCAATTTTATTGATGTACAGCAGGGAAAAGACGGGGTGACCTATGGAAATCGTTCTGGATTTGCGTTGGAGACCCAGTATTTTCCGGATACGATCCATCACGAGAATTTCCCTTCTTATATATTTGGTGGAGAAAACGGAAAAGACTATGATTCCGTGACGGTGTATCAGTTTGAAGCATAAAGTAAGATTATAAATTTCATATGCAGACTTTGTCGAACTGTTTTCAAGGGAACGCGACAAAGAACGCTAAAATACCTCCTGTGCGGATGCTATAGTTAGTGATAACTGATAGAAACGGCATGGGAGGTGTTTTTGTATGGAATTACCGAAAAATATAACGCAGATCGGAGAGGTGGACAAGCACTGCAGAATCTACGTGGAAGATTATGTGGTCTCTTACATAAAACAGATGAACGGAATCGCACAGAATAAGGATATTGCAATTGCACTGTATGGAAGAAAAAGTGTGGAAGGCGCAACAGCATATCTGTTTGTTTACGGATCCGCAAAATTAAATTTTTTACAGAAAGCAGTGCGCCATCTGTCACAGGCACAGGAGCAGGAAATAGAAAAAATTCGAAAAAAATATTTTCATGAAATGATATTTCTCGGTTATCAGATCCTGACCGGTGAAATGGTGGAGGGATTTCAGATCTGCGAGCAGGATATATGCAGATATGTGAAGGGATATGCGCAGTTTTATGAAAAAAACGACAGCATGCTGGCATATATGCTGGAAAACCGGGGAGAGGAAGCTACTCCGGAAAAGGTGGATCAAGAGAAGTATGATATCGTAAAAAAAAGACAGGAAGAACGCAGACGGCATCAGGATGGCGGATATACGAAAGTACCGGCTGCAGAGTGTGGGAGAACGGGTGCAGCCCGACACGAACAGGATAAAATCATCCAGCTGCCGACGGTAGGCTTACGGAGAATGAAAATGACAGCAACCGGCGTATTTGTTCTTTTATGTATTGTAGCACTGGCACTGATGAGACAGGAAAGCGCAGGAGAAGCCCTCGGGGAGACTGCCAGGCAGGCTATGAGCAGTATGATGGAACAGAAGCTTCCGGATGCGACAGAAGGCACGGAACAGAAAAGTACGCTGGTGGCAGAGGACAAACTGGAGAATGCGTTAAGACAGGAAAATGCCGCAGCAAATCAGGAAATGTCCGGTGAAACAATGGCCGTGGACACATCGGTGGCTGATGATATCACAGAAATGCCGGTTTCGACAGAAGAAGTGACACTGGAAACGACACAGGAAGTGACACAGAATACTGAACAGACATCCGGGGAGGATGCTTTGGTGACACCCACACAGGAGACCGCAGAGGAGCCTTCGACCCAGGCAGTAGCTCAGCCCACAGCCTATACCATAAAAAAGGGTGATACCCTCATCGGCATTTCTATACGCAATTACGGCAGCAATGCAAAAGTGTCGGAAATCTGTTCACTGAACGGAATCAAGGATCCGGATGATATCAAAATCGGCCAGGAAATTCTTCTGCCTTAAAAAAACATTTTCAAAAAGGGGAAGTGTGTTATACTGTAACTATTCAGAGCAGTGTAAATTATGGAAACATATGCGTTGAACGCCCACGTTCATAAGAATATACAAGGCTTTGAACAGTTACAACATCAATACATAAGGAAACAAATACATGGCGGCAGATATCAAAAATTATCTGAAAGAAAAAGAAAAACGACAGAAGAACCAGGATGATTATAAGAAAAAGCTCCGGAAGCACCATCTGACGATAGTATATCGCATATTGCTGGTGGCTGCGGCATTAGGGGCGGCACTGGCACTGGTAGTGATGCAGGCCAAACGGCATATTTACACAGGATATGATACCGTATCCTCAATAAACAGAGAGGTGTCGCCGGATGCACTGGATGTCCGGTTGAAAAACGGGATCCTGACTTACAGTAAGGATGGAGCGCACTGTACCGATGTCAAGGGAAACGTAAAATGGAATCAGACATATGTGATTCAGGATGTGCGCCTGGCGCTATGCCGTGACGTGGCAGCTATCGGCAGTTATAACGGTCGTGAGATCTATGTACAGAATACGGAAAAACAGTTAGGGACAATAACCGCAACGATGCCAATCCGTAATATTACGGTGGCGGAGACGGGAAGAGTAACTGCTGTGCTGGCGGATACAGAGGTAGCCTGGATCAAGACCTACGAAACAGACGGTACCAACAGCTATACGGGACAGGCACATATGAATGATGGAGGATATCCTATTTCTATCTGCTTATCTCCCAATGGAGAACTTTTAGCGGTCAGTTATCTGTATGTGGATGCCGGCGTGGTTAAAACAAATGTGGTGTTCTATAATTTCGGACCGGTGGGTGAGAACCAGAGTGACTATCTGGTCAGTGCCTATTCCTATTCGGATCTGATTGTTCCCAAAGTGCAGTTTATGAATGATGATACTGCATTTGCGGTGGGAGACAGCAGACTGATGATCTATACCGGCTCCCAGAAACCGGTGACAGCAGGAGAATATCTGTATGATGAAGAGATTCAGTCGGTCTTCTATAATGAAAAGTATGTAGGACTGGTATTCCTTTCTGACCAGGCAGAGAATAAATACCGCATGGATGTATACAATACTTCTGCTGTAAAGGTGGGCAGCTATTACTTTGACGTGGATTATATGGATATCTTCTTTGAAGAGGATGCCATGGTAATCTATAATGAATCAGAGTGTCAGATTTTTACGATGGAGGGTGTGGAGAAATATCATGGGAATTTCAATAAAAGTGTAAGACTCATGATTTCCGCTAACAGTTCCTATAAATATTATCTGGTTACCGATAGCACGATAGATACAATTCAGTTAAAATAAAAGGAGTATACCAATGAATATGAACTTATTAATGATCATTACAGCAGTGATTCTGGTCTGCATGGTAATGGACGGATATAAAAAGGGAATGGTGAAGACACTGATCTCTCTGATTTCATTACTGATCACCTGCGTGGTACTTTTCCTGATCGGAAATGCATTGGGAAATTATTTTGATGGGCGTCTCTTTAATCTGATTATCACCGTGTTATTGCTGGCAGCTATAGGAGTGGTTCATCATTTGCTGAATGTGATATTTTTTTCTGCTAAAATGATTTCAAAACTACCTATAGTGCATAGCCTGGATAGAATACTAGGTATTGTAGCTGGAATATTGGAAACTGTTCTAATTATTTGGACAATATATGCATTTAATATCTTCAGGGATCTTGGAACATTGGGGCAGGTAATTGTAGATTACACCAGAGACAGCAAAATACTTACGTATCTATATGAAAACAACTATCTGGCATATCTGATAGAACAAATGGGAGAAAAGGTTGCGTTTCTCATAAAATAGAATAAAAAGCGTCTAAAATCCCCTGCTTATGCGGAATTTTCGCAGCAGGGGATAATTTGTACAAAAAATTCGAAAAATAATGTTGACAAGCAGCATATGGGGTGATATACTCAGATTCGTTGTTGAGGCAGCGCCGAAACAACACGACAGCTCGAAAGAAACTTGAAAGATTTCAAAAAAGCTGTTGACAATGTCTGACAGATATGGTAGTATAAATACCTGTCACGGAAAACGAAAGCTTTCCAAGACAAAAAAGTTTTTAAAAAAGTTGTTGACAAACGAAAGCGGTCATGATAAGATATCAGAGTTGCCGCTGAGAACAACAGCAACAAAAGAAA